>JBMCUO010000039.1:0-15934 GCA_048622455.1 Candidatus Saliniplasma sp.
TCCCGGTTTATAATAGGATCAAGTTATATATATTTTCTTATTCACATATATATATATATATTTGAAGCTTTTAAAATGACGGTAATATATATCCGGGATCAAGTCTCCCGTCAGTTCCTGCTCCCCGTCGTGACGTAGGTAAAGTGAATGGTCGTCATCGGTGAGTCATAGATTAGGTGATGATCATCGTGATCATATCCGCCGTACTACCGGAAAAAACTGGATTCGACTGATTTTATAACTTGTCTTATATCGGAACTTTTTTATCATGGTAAAGCCTTTCCTTTTTAAGAGGATTGTCCTTGCCGGTGAGAAAATGGATGTGACGGATTTAGAAGATTTGATTCCGGAGGAAATTTCGGGGATCTGTGGGTTGTTGGCACCGTTCGTGGCTTATGTGTTTATCACGATATCTATATTGATCAATAGATCCTGGTTCAACTGGGCTGACTATGCACTCAGTCATCTGGGTGAATCTGGAACACCTTACAACTACGTTTTCAACGCCGGCCTGATTATCACAGGTATACTGGGGATAATATTCCTTTTCGGTATGATACAATTCGTCGAGGACTGGACCGGCTACTACGGACTGGCTTTCTTAGGTGCCGGGATGGTATTCTTGATATTGGTAGGCGTATTTCCCATGGGTAGAGGACCACACTTTTGGGTCTCCGTACTCTTCTTCGTAACTTCATTGAGTGGGATAACCGCTTTCGGGGTAGACCAGATCTGGGATCTAGTTGAACCGGTTTGGGGTACTTTCATTTTATCTTCAGTAGTACTATCCATAGCGATGGTAGGTTTGATTACAACTATACCATACGAGATAGGAGCAGCTATACCGGAATTCATCGGGACCATACCTATAATGCAGTTCGTTCTCGTGTTCAGCGCAAGGATGTATTTAGAGTAATAAAGTCAAAACAAAAATAATAAATCACTTCTCACACATTAATTAATGATGAGGTAGCAATAGGTGAAAATCATGCTTTTCGAAAAAATCGTATCGAAAGGGTTGGCTCACAATTCTTACATTATAGGTGATCAGAACGAAGCCGTTGTCATCGATCCAAGAAGAGATGCCCGGATATACCTAGATTTGGCATCTCAGAACGGTATGAACATCAAAGCCGTGCTGGAAACGCACCGAAACGAAGATTACATTATAGGTTCTCACGATATAGCATCTAAAACCGGTGCGGAGATATTCCATGCCGATGGAGGGCTTGATTACCAGTATGGAACACCGGTTAAGGAAGGGGATACCTGGAAAGTGGGTAGGTTGAAAGTGGAAGCTATCCACACACCAGGTCACACTTTGGGCAGTATGAGTTACGTTCTTGATGACCCCGATGGAGAACCGTGGATGGTCTTCACAGGAGATGCATTATTCGCAGGCGATGTTGGAAGGATCGATTTTTACGGAGAAGAAAACCTTGAGAAGATGGCTTCCAAGTTGTACGATTCTATATTCAATAAACTGTTACCGTTGGGCGATGGAGTTATTGTCTGTCCTGCACATGGTTCCGGTTCGGTATGTGCAGTCGGGATCGGTGAGCGTGAAGTGACCTCCATCGGCATAGAAAGGGAAAGGAACCCGAAACTGCAGGTTGAAAACGAGAAAGAATTCTACGAAAAGAATGCCCAGATGTTGGAATATCCACCTTACTTCAGAAAGATGGAAGAGATGAATCTGAAAGAGAATCCGTTATTATCAGAAGCTGGAGCCGTTGAGTATTTGACACCTGATGAATTCGAAGAGAAAGCTCAAGATGCCGTAGTTTTGGATACACGTCAAGAACTGGCATTCGGAGCAGCACACATCCCTGGAGCGATCTCAATATGGTTGGATGGAGTACCGAGTTTCGCAGGATGGTTTTTACCCTATGACAAACCGATACTTTTAGTGGATGAATCAGGTGATCCCTCGAAAGCTTTAGCGTTCCTAAGAAGGATGGGTTTCGACAACGTAGAAGGATGCTTATCAGGCGGTATGTTATCGTGGCATATGGCCGGAAAGGAAAGCGATTCTATCAGGACGGTCAACGTCAACGACCTTTGTAAAGAGTTAGATTCAGGCGAAGAAAGGTGGATACTAGACGTGCGCAGTAAAGAAGAACTGAAAAACAACGGTGAGATCCAGGATGCGCATCACATCCATATAACTCAGATCCCTGATAATCTAGATAAGATACCTACGGATCAGAATATCCACATATTCTGCGGTTCCGGACTCCGTTCGATGTTGGCTGCAAGTCTTCTGAAAAGAGAAGGATGGACTAACATCACAGTGGTCCTCGGTGGATTATCCGGCTGGTCATCGACGACGTGTCCGGTTGAGTTCTGAGTGGATCTTAAAGGGACTCGACCTGTTCCACATACTCATCAACATCGAACTTTCTTTTTAACCCGTTGGCATTCATATACCTGACTTTACCGAAGATATCTCTTTCCTTCCATGCTCTATCATGCTTTCCAAAACACCAGGCCACGCCGGTGTAACCGTTAGGGTCGCGTCCGTCTAACTCGTATTTATTGTTGAGATAGAGTGAGGTCTCGTATGCCTCTTCTGGTGTTTCACTCCATTCCAATATCTTCTTACCCCAGTACATGCGCATGTATCCGTGCATCTTACCGGTTTTCAACATCTCTTTCTGAGCAGAATTCCAATAAGGATCGTGGGTTTTTGCTTCTTCGAATTCTTCTTTTGAGTACACGTACTCCCTTTCGTCACTCTCGTGTTCTTTCAACGTATCGTGTGCCCAATCTGGAAGACATTTCAAAGAATCGTAGTTTTCGTTATAATTGACAAAGTTCATACTTAGTTCTCTACGAACAACTAACTCTTCAAGAAAATCTTCAGCTCCCGGACCTCCACTAGATTTTACTTTCAAAGCTATCTGTACTGGGGAGATCTGGCCAAAATGTAGGTAAGGACTGAGTCCAGATAGACCGTCTTTCGTGGGATCGTTAGATCTTTCAGGATAATGGTCAAGTTTCTCATCTATGAAAGTGTCTAAGCGTTCCAGCGCTTTGTTTGTCCCTCCTATGTAGTGGTCAACGGGTTCTACATCTTCTAGATCTAATTTGTTGACGGTTTTTTCTATATTTGTTATATCATAGTTGTCAAAATCAAAGTCCAAGGATGAATGCTTAGGTTCTGTTTCTTTTAATTTTTTTAGAAAACGGTCCATCTTACCCTGGATCTTTGGTCGTATAGTTCTAGCGGCATACTCTTCCTTATCCGATGAGGTTTCAACTGGTACGACTACATCGCCCTCGACCTGAACAAAGGGACAATCTACTCTTTCAGATACGTACGACCTCCAATCTTTTAAGAATCGGAGATATGCCCTATCGGTGACCAAATACGAGGATTCATCAGCTATCCTAATCGCGCCTTCTTTGGGATCATCTTTTTTGATGACCATCTGGATATCTCTATCTCCCAAACTCTTCTCAACTTCTTTCAATCCCTCCAACATGAACTTGTAGTGGCGTTTGTTCCCTTCCGGAAAGTCATCGGTTAGGCCAAAATATACTACTACAGGCAAACTCAGTTCGTTGCCCTTCTCTACAGCGTACTCTAGAGCCGGATTGAAAACAGCTCTCTGCGAAGACTGCATCCAGTATGTTACAAAATCACCATCTAGTGGTTCTTTATCGTTCATCACCGATATCCTTTCTTCTTCAACCAATCGATCACTTCCCTAACGACCTAGTGATTTCAATAGTTTAAAATGATTTAAAACCTCTTGCTTTGAAAATGTAGATTCGCACTACGAGTGCACAATATCTACCATTTTTACGCATTAACAGTGCATAATTTAGGGCCTTTCTACGCATTGTGAGTGCGAACACCGATGTTCAACCCCTTCCCCAAAATAAGATATACCAATTTAACTATGTTATTTGAACTGTATTTGACGTAGGTGTTTAAAATGGATTATGAGGGTTTAGACGAATCACTACACAGGGATAGTTCATATCTGAGATTACTGGATGATAAAAACGTTCTCTGTCTCGTGGATGGGCAGCATTATCCGCCGGTCACTAAATGGACCATCGAAGAGATCGAGAAGGTCGGAGCTAACATCGTGGGTATCCTTTTCCTAGGTGGGACCGAGAAAGTAAAGAACGCTGTTGAAGAGCTCGGCGGTGGGGGGAAGTACAAGCTGTACATCGACGAAAAGAAGAAGGGATTACCGTTCTCACTGTTAAATCAAGCACTCGACGATACATCACCGGACATCGTTATCGACCTATCCGACGAGCCGGTCGTGGATTACGGTGACCGTTTCAAGCTGGCATCGGCGGTGATCTCACATGATGTCACCTATTACGGTTCAGATTTCATGTTCTCACCTCCCAAGCGTCATGAGATCCTTGATAAACCCAGTTTTTCGATAATAGGGACCGGGAAAAGGGTTGGTAAGACTGCCATAAGCGTGTCCATAGCCAGGATCATGAAAGAAAATGGGTACGATCCCGCTATAGTATGTATGGGTCGAGGAGGACCACCGGATCCGGTTCATGTGGACGTATCTAAAAAGGAACTGAACGCGGACACACTGTTGAACATCGCTAAAAAGGGACAGCACGCAGCTTCCGATTACTGGGAGGACGCACTGCTTGCACAGGTACCGACCATCGGCTGCAGGAGATGCGGAGGTGGTATGGCGGGTAATCCATTCTCATCTAACGTTTTAAAAGGTGCCGAGATGACCAATAAAATACCACAAAATTTCGTTATAATGGAAGGCTCCGGCCCAACTTTCCCACCGGTTAGAACAGATGAAAACATCGTGATAATAGGTGCAGGACAGCCTATCAGGAACATCAAGGAATACTTCGGTGAATATAGGCTTAAGATCTCAAAACTTGCCATAGTGACGATGTGCGAAGAACCCATGGCGAACGAAAAGAAGTTAAAGAAGATAAAAAAAGGCATACTCAAGATAAACCCGGATATCAGATTAGCGTTGACTATATTCAGACCACAACCTCTGGGAGATATAGAAGGTAAAAAAGTATTCCTAACCACAACTGCTCCTGAAAAGGTTTGTCATATATTGGTGGATCATCTGGAAAAAGAACACGGCTGTGAAGTAATTGGAGTTTCGAATAAACTATCCAACAGACCTGAATTGAAGAAAGATTTGGATAAAGGTCTAAGAGACGCTGATATCCTCCTCACCGAGATAAAGGCCGCCTCGATCGACATGGCGGCTATGATGGCCTCCGAGAACGACGTTGAGATAGTTTTCATGCACAACGAAGCTCAAGTTATAGACGGGAACATAGAAAGTCTAGAAAAAGAGGTACTGTCTATCTGTGAAGATATTTTACGTGATAGAGGTGAGAAGATATGATCGGAGTTACGAAAAACGGTAAGGAGTTCCCTTTCTCGAAGGGTATCCTTGCCAGGTCACTCTCTATAACTGGGTTACCTCTTGAAGCGATATACGAGATCGTGATGGGTATAAATGAGGAACTGGAAAGAGAGCAGGTGGAATCCATCGATTCTAAGGAACTAAAGGAGATGGTCAGGAAGAGGTTACTGGAAAGTGGATACGAAGATGAAGAACGGTTGTACCGGGTTTCCCGGGAGATCAGGTATTTGGAGAAACCCCTGTTGATACTCATAGGAGGGGGACCAGGGGTAGGTAAATCAACAATATCCGCAGAGCTGGGACACAGGTTAGGTATCAACAGGATCATCGGCAGTGATACCATCAGGGAGATCATGAGAACCATATTATCTACGAATCTGATACCCTCGCTGCACGAATCAACTTTTCTCACCCACACTGTTGTTAAAGCTCCTTTCATAGATAACGCTCTGATACACGGGTTCGACGAGCAGGTGAGGTTGGTCAGTGAGGGGATAAAGGCCGTCATAGATAGAGGTATGAAAGAGGGGTTAAATACCATCGTTAACGGAGTGCATATAGTACCGGGATATCTGGATCTAGATGAAAGGGGAGAACAAGGTTTCGTGTTCCAATATATACTGGAAGTTCCAGACCTAGATGAACATATTCAACGGTTCAAAACAAGAGCGGAAGGCAGTCACAGGGACCCAGAAAGGTATATCGAGAGGATGAACAATATCCGGGATATTCAAGAATTCACCAAACAGCGAGCTAAAAGCGAAGGTGTTAAAGTCATCAAAAACCGTGATATAGATGAAACCATCAAGTTCATAGTTAGTGACGTTATAAAAAGTCTAGAAAAGGAGGTTTAAGGATGGAAAGATCGATACCAAAAGTCTACGATCTGAACATGCCCATACGGAGTATGATAACGAAACGTGTTATAGGGGTCGAAAAGCACAGCTCGGTCCAGGAAAGTGCGAAGAAGATGGTTGAGTTCGAAGTGAGTTCACTTGTTGTTGTAGATGATGGGGAGATCGTTGGGTTCTTGACAGACGGTGATATCAAGAAAAGAGTAGTGGCCGAAGGACTCAGTTCTGATATACCTGTAAAAGAAGTGATGAGTAGAAATCTGGTAACTGTCGATATAGGGACCACGGTCCGAGACGTACTGGATATGATGGCTGACAAGAACGTGAAGCACGTGATGGTCGAGGAAGAAGGAGAGATCGTCGGGATGCTCACTTTCGGTGATCTGATACATATAGATAAGCAGAAGGTTGAAACTCATATCTCGAGGGAATGATATGAAGATATTACACATCTCGGATACACATTTCGGTAAAGAGGATTACTTCAATCGAGAGACTCTGAACGAAGTACTGGAAGAAGCGAACTCCGGAGAATACGACCTGCTCTTACATTCAGGGGATGTCACCCAGGGTGGAAGAGCTGAATATTACAAGATTGCGCAGAAGTACTTTAAGCAGATCGATATACCACATCTCATAGTCCCAGGGAATCACGATAAAAGGAGCGGTGGACTCTCGTTGTTTGAAGATTACATAGGCCCGGCTAACGGGTTCGATGAGATCGGTGAGGCCGTGGTGGTTTACGTGGACAGTGCAGTTTCTGACAGCGACGACGGCAGGGTCGGGATGGTCAAGTTCGAGATGTTGAAAGAGGCTCTCAGGAAGTTCAATGATAAAAAGATCAAGATCGTATTGTTACATCATCACGTTCTACCTGTTCCAAAGGCAGGTAGGGAGAGGAACATATTATCCAACGCCGGTGACCTTCTTGACCTGTTTTTGAAAGAAGACGTGGATCTGGTAGTTTCCGGGCACAGACACTTCCCCAACGTACACTCGGTTGAGAACATGGTGTTCGTAAACGCTGGAACCGTTTCAGCAAGGAAGACCAGGTACGGAGACGTCAACTCGTACAACGTGTTAGATGTAGGGGAGGAAGATATCCGAGTGGAAACCCGTAGGGTGGACGGGTCTGTAAAATCGAAAGTTTTTTCCAGGAAGGAGAGAAGGATCTTTTACGAATTCGGTGAAAGGATATTTCGGATCGTTCACATGTCTAACACGTTCATATCGAATTCTAATAAGTTCAGATACACGCATTTCATGAACGCAGTGGATTCTATCAATACCATGGATGCTGACGTATTGGTGCACTGTGGCGGGGTTGTTGAAGAAGGTATCTCTAGGGATTACGAACTAGCTAAGAATTACATGAACAGGATCAAAGTGACAAAATTGTACACACCCGCTGGAAGAGATATCAATTACCTAGGGTACAAACTGTTCTCAGATCATTTTGGAGGTATTGATCAGTCATTTTCAAACGAAGAGATATTCCTGCAGGGGATATCATCCTCGCAGTACGATTCACCTATCGGTGTGGTGGGAGAAACTGAAAGGAACGCCCTCTTCGAAAAACTAAGACGTCATGAGGACTCTTTTAAATGCGTGTTTTTACATCACAACATAGTCCCGATACCGCATTCTAGGGAGAAGGGACTTCTGGAGGACAGCGGTGACCTTCTAAGAGGACTCGTCGATGAGGAAGTGGATCTAGTTTTGACCGGTACGTCCTCACATCCCTTCGCTGCTAAGATAGGTGACAGCATAGTCGTGAACGCTAATTCGTTGAGCAGCGTTTATCAAAGGAGTCTGTACGGTAATTCTTTCAACGTGATCGATATCTACGAAAATGTGATAGTGGTATCTGAAGTCAACAGTCTATGGGGGACCAAAAGGATACTCGGTATCTGGGATAGGAAAGGTGGAAGTCAGTAGAGAAGTTCACGAAGTTCTTCCTGGATAGCTTGTAATTTTTCTTTTGTTATCCCGCCTTCGGAACTTCTCATGCCCCACAATTTTTGAAAAGTCGGCATGACCTCATTTTCATCGGTAAGCGAATGTTGAATGGAGGTTTCTATGACGTATATCATATCAGAATAGACCTTCTGCAGGTCTTGGTTCAATGGTGAGGTCAGCAAACTTCGGATCACTTGTGGTTCCTTTTGATCCAACCATTTTTCTTCCATTTCGAGGTACTCATCAAGCTCTTCTAGATCTTCCTCGTAGAATTCCCAACCGCTTCCTCCGAGGTTCTCGTCTAGATGTTCCTTAGAAGACGGTCCGGTAAGAGCGCAGATGATACCCGGTTGAGATAGTACCCATCTGATGGCAGTTTGCACCGGTGTTTTATCGTATTTCTTACCTATCTCCTTTAATTTATCGACTATCCTTAAAGCTGATTGGAACTTAGCGTGTTTGAACAGCGGATCTATGCTTTTCATACCGGTCTTTTCAGGGGGTGAATCTTTGCGGTATTTACCGGTGAGAATACCTCTACCTGTGACGCTGAAAGCAACTGCTCCGATGTCTTTCTTTATACAGAACGGGAGAAGTTCCTCTTTCACCTTTCTAGATACTGCGTTGAATTCCATCAATGCAATCGATAGTTTCCCGGCCTTGGAGTATTTTCGTATCTGCTCTAAACCTATATGACTCACTCCGTAGCCGTCTATCTTCCCGTCGGTTTTCAGGTCATTCAACGCCCCGACCGTTTCTTCGACTGAAGTTTCTGGATCTGCGAAGTGGACAAGGTAGTAATCGATGTAACTTGTACCCAATCTTTCAAGGCTATCTTCGCAGGCCGATATCACCGCATCGTAGGAGAGGTCCGGTTGACCGCCCTCTTTGATCCCGACTTTCGTCTGTAAAACCACTTCCTCTCTGATCGGTGAGACCACCTCCCCCAGGATCCGTTCAGCCTTGGGACCGTAGGTATCAGCGGTATCGAAGAAACTGATGCCGCGCTGGGCAGCATGTTCTAGAACTTTTTTGTAAGCCTTGCTTTCAACAGGACCGTACGCTCCGCTCAGGGCGTAACACCCCATACCAAGTTCAGATATCTCTTTGCCTTTGAATTTATTATACTTAAATTCAATCACCACTCCTTAACCAACCTCGGGTATTTAATATAGAGACCATCCGGGCTCCAGCTATCATAAATAAGACTATACCCATGTTTATGAAAAAGAATGAAAGACCGAAAATCGATGTGTATACAAGATACAAACCTAGGACTGTTAACAACGACATGAAACCGAATTCCATATAGACCAACCTGCTTTTCTTCTCGATGGCCTCTAGTCTTTCATTTTTAACTTTTCTTGATCCCTCCTCTTCACTTTCTTCGAAAATGATAGCTAATTTTTCTACTTCTCCAAGATTGTACTTTAATTTTTGCCCGTCCATATCTATACCATAAGTACTGAACATCACCAGTCCAGATTCTATTATCAAAGCTCGGAACATATCCCCATTCTTTTTGAGAAGACCGTTCAACTTACTCGCAGCTTTTTTAGTGATCAACTTCTTTACCGATGAGCGGTCTCTCTGGCTTTCCGTAAAAGCTTCTAGATCATACCTTTCCAGTTGTGGTATCTCAACCTTAGGTAGATCTTCTTCAACCTCTGAAGTCTCGGGGGATGAAATGATGACTTTTTCATCTAATTTTAGATCGATTTCTGCAGCATAAACTGTTTTTGGAGGAGCCTTCTTTTTACCCCTTACAGGGTGCACGTAGACCTTGCGGTCGTTGATCTTTCCGTACAGATCTGGCATACCATAATTCCCACCGTGTCCCTCTCTGAGTTCTAACCCTAATTTTTTGGAGAGTTTTTTGTAAAATATCCAGATATCTTTCCTGGCCCTCATGCTGTAGACTATCTTCATCAGACCCAAAAATCCCAGGACCGCTATCACCAATACACCGAGTATCTCCAATATGGCTGACATGATTTAACCTCAATAATCGTAACCGGAAGCCTCTTCCTCTGTGAACTCTACACCTAGACCCATGGCGATACGGTTCACGAAATTGAAATAGCTGGCAACGAGATCGATGTTCAGTATAGCCTTGTCGTCGAATCCTGAGGTTCTGAGCTCTTCTATATCTTCCTTACCAACGGTACCAGGTTCGGAAGTGAGTTTCTCTACGAATTCCAGCATGGTTAGCATCTTATCACCGAGTTCAACGTTCCTGAAGTCTTCCACGAAATCATTAAGTTTCTTTTCATCCTTCCAGTAAGTTTTCAGTGCTTCCTTATAATGTGTGATACAGTAACCGCACCCGTTGAGTTTAGAAACTAGAACCGCGATCATCTCGCACTCCTCCCTGGATAGTGATCTATCTTTGAACATGATAGAATAGTACAGGTCCATATGGGACTTCATGGCAGCAGGGTTCAGACTATGTACTTTCATTATATTCGATAGCTTACCCCTTTTCTGCTCGATATCATCGTAGATCTCCTTGAGTTCCCCTTGGGCATCTTCTTTTTCGATCTCCTTGATCCAAGACATCTTATCGCTCCGGTGGGGTACAATAGGTGTGTAGGTATTTTAAATTTGTAGTGGGTTTGAAGGTGGAATTTTCGTGTTTAGTCTATTTTTGAACGTGCTTGAGCCGCATGTAATGTGTTGAGATCAATATCATAGAGAAACCGTATATAATATATTGAAAGAGAAACAGGATCCAGCGGAGACCGAATTGTAAGATCAGGTGAAAAACACTCTGTTGATAATAAGTAGGTGAGTAGATCATCTGTGGAGCGAAATTGAAAGGGTAAAATAGTATGTTTACCAGGAAGAATAGAAGTAAAAAGAGTTTAAACGTGCCTCCACGTCTTTTACCGATCTTTCTACTCAGGATGATCGATGGAACAATACCTTCTCTTTCGATAACCATTATAGGTATTGTGTACAAAAACCATGCCAGGAAAAGCACTGCGAGTAATATCGATATCAGTAAAAGTATACCACCGGCACAGACTTGATCAGTAAATAAGATGAGTACAGCTGATATCACAAAACCTCCAGTTATTAGTACTATCAATATCGTAGAAACACCTAATAGTTTTAGAAAATTATCTTTAACCGCTTTCAAACAGCTTTTTAAATTTACATCTAATCCCACGAATGCTCTTTTTGAAAGAATTACTAGTCCTCCAAGACACGCCAGTTGGAAAATCCATATCAGGAAAGTTTGGGCGATCAGGTATGTAAACATTTCCATGAACTGATACCGTTCTATACTCTCTATTGTTTCTCGTCCAGTGAGAAGTTCAAAATACACGGGCATCTCATACTGCCAAAAAGCGATGGAATTCAAGAAGAATACAACGAACGTCGGTATAGCTAAAAATAGTATTATCTGAGGAAGATTAGATGTGAATATCCTCCAAGCTATTAAAAGGGAATTCTTAGTATCATTTCCAAATCTACTTGGGTAACCGGGTAGTGCCGGGAGTAAAGATCTCCCACATTCAGGGCACGTATTATCTTCAAACTCGCCTATCGGTTTGTCGTATCTTTTTCCGCAGTCTAGGCATTTTACCATCTTCTTAACCTCAATTATTCTTTTCTCATCCTGTTAAATAATCACAAAGTGCCTCACATCCCTCACCGCAAATCCATGGACACACAACTGTGTACTATAAAATACCACAGAGATAACCACAACCCATAAGACTACAATAACCCATGCAATCTGACATACCATCTGGACCAGGGGTTTCATAACACACATGTACACAATACTCAAGTGCGTTATAACCTGGAGGAGGAGTTCGATAGGAATAGTAATCTACACATGCCCAGTAGTCAGAATAACCTGCAAATGGACAATCATCATAAGAATAGCGTGAACCACCACCGCCGTTGACCAAGTTCGGGGGAACGGACATGCCTCCGCTCGGGTCCCTGTGATTCATCGGATCGTTTCTTGCGTACGCGTACATGTTAGGCCCGTCCACCATGTCTCTTTCTTTCATCTCGATCTACATTAACCTCTGTTATTTTGTTCTCTTTTTTCCTTCCCATCTTCATATCAATAAATATGACCGAAATAATAACTGCGATCATCAATAGAATCGTGGTAAAACCAGGTATCCCAGTATCTTCGTCTTCCAAGGGCTTGGCATCAATCTCTTCAGTAAGAGAACCTTCCCCAACTTCATTTACTGCACTTATCCGATAATAGTACGTTTGTCCATCAGATAAATCAGTATCATCATAGGATGTTGTATTCCCATCTACACTGTCGTGATAACTCAAGTCTCCGCTGCTTGTCCCTCTGTAAATTTTATATTCGATGATAGGAGAACCACCACCGTCTTTATCAGGGATGTCCCATGATAGACTAACTTTACCTACATCAGCGGTCGCCTGGATATCCTGCGGTGCAGATGGTGGAGATAGAACTTCACCTAATGCGTATACATTATAATCAGTCGTACCGAAATAGATCGTCCCATCCTTTCCAATCGATGCTTCAGAACTGATAGTTCCAAGCGTACTATCAGCAGAAAAAGTCCATTTTATCGTTCCATCAGATTCAACTGCATATAGTTTATTGTCACCCGAACCGATGTAAATAGTTCCATCACTTGAGATAATCGGTGAAGGGATAATACTTTCTTCCGTTAAAAATTCCGACCATTTCATTTCTCCATCAGGGTCTAGAGCTAATAGATAACCACCTTCTACATTATAAAGATCATCTATCTCGATGCCTCCGAAATAGATGGTGCCATCGGGACCTACAGCTGGTGCTACAGATGGTTCTCCACCTATGATCTTATCCGTCGAGAACCGCCATTTCTCCGTACCATCAGGATTTACTGCGTATACTATATTTTTAGAATTGATGTATACCGTTCCATTATCACCTATGGCTGGTGTTGAATGTAACTCATCACCAGTGGAAAAATTCCATTTTTCTGTACCGTCAGGATTTACAGCATACAAACATTCATCCTCAATAGAACCAAAATAGATAGTACCTTCATCATCTATAGCGGGTGAGGAAACTATAGCCCCCGTGGTAGAGAAATTCCACTCTAATGATCCGTCAACCCTGTTTACAGCATATAAATTTCCATCTGTCGAAGTGGTATAAACTGTTTCACCGAATACAGCGGCTGATGAAAATATCCTTGAGTCTGTTTCAAAATTCCATATCAATGAGCCTTCCGTATCCACAGAATAAAGATTACCGTCCCATGAACCGAAATAGATATTACCGTCTTCTCCACCGTTGGTGTTGAATACACAAATCCATCAGTATTGAAATTCCATCTCTCTGTGCCGTTGGTATCGATAGCATACAGATCCCCCTCATCGGTCCCCACATAAGATACGCCAAAATATAACGTTGAACCTGGACCAGTGGTAATGGAGGTAGTAACACGACCTGTCGTAGAGAAAGACCAACTCTTGGAACCGGTGTTATATTCTGTAGAATACTCACTTCGACCTGTGCGTTTTAAATCACCTCGAAACATCAGCCATGGTGAATCTCTAGATTCTGAAGAAGTGGTTATTTCCTGAGAATCTCCTGCTGAAAAGTTCATAGAAGCACTATAAACCAGCATAATCGTAATCAAAATGATCATCGAATTTTTTAGACCACTTTTACAATTTTTTTTACCTATCACCATATTTATCCGACTCCTATATTTTTATATGGGTGTTTCTCCAGGCGGAAGAAAACGATTTGCACAGTTTTCTAAGCAAAAAATGTAAGAATCATAACAATAAGTCATATCAATTGGTATCCCATAACCATCACAACCCGTTATGAAATCATAACATTCGAAGAAACCATCCTCTATACATATTCTCCCATATCCAGTAAATGGATTTATACAACTTCTACAATGCCTCCAAGAGGCATGACAGCATCTTGCACAACTATAATAATTATTACGGATGGAAGCACAGTTCCAGGTAGCACTACACCCGCTCGGATCCCTAGCGTTCACCGGATCGTTACGTGCGTACGCGTACATGTCATACTCACTTACCATTTCGTTTTCCACCTCTAATATAGTATATAATCTGTTATATATTAATCTTTTTGGAAATTGAATCTATACTCTTCGATATTATAACCTATGAAAAATCCAACTACTGCTCCTGTAACAAAACCAGCATAAGAACCCCACCAAAAGATCTCCATGGGAAGTCCTGTTGATTGAACATAAATGTGCCCGATCATAAATGAACACATCATTCCAACTATACCTCCAAGAAATGATCCAAAGGTCCCTCTAACATGTGGTTTGTAATCTATCTTTTCTAAGTCTTCATAAAATACTATTTTACTTAAATATCTAACGAGACTTAATTGAACAATTAGCATAGACAAAAGGACAACATTTCTAAAAGATATAAATGGTAAAAAGGCGAGAATTATCGTAAAAATAAATAAGCCAAAAATAGATATAACAAGTATCCCTAGTACAGTCATCCCGATCATTAATGGAGAATTTAAAAAATCGTCACCTTCCATAACTTTGTCTCTGGCACTCAAATATCCTCCAGACATCCAACCTATAGAAAGTATAAAAACCAATGCTCGATTACCATAAGTCAAATCTCTCAATATTATAGCTGGAAGTAAACTCACTATAAATCCCACAAAACTTCCTACTACAAAGTAATATGAACCGTCATATCTTGGGCAGATCAAACCTGCCAAAATACTAGAAAGAACGATAGAAACTCCCATCGCAAGTAAAATATAGCTTATTTGAGAGTATGGAATAAAAATAGATATTATTGAAAAAATAAATCCCAAAATTAGAAATTTTATTTGGTAGTTTTTTATCGGGTTTTCCGATTTATTTGAGAAAATTTCTCTCATTTTAATTCCTCATTATCTACTATCCGTTATCCGATTCTGTTGGTAAGATCGGTTTGATATCTCGTTTCATTGTGATATAGTTTAAAAAGAATCCAACGAGCACGCCAGTAGTTATAGCTATCAAGATAGAAAGGATGATGAATTCTGTACTGCTTGGCCCATCAAACAGATTATAGGTGACATTTATTACTCCTGAAAATCCTCCTCCTATTAAACAGCCGATAAGCGCCCCTTTCAAACCATGCTGTTTAGGATTGTTTACTCGATTTTTCTCTATTTTCCCAGTATATCGTTCTACTAAAAGAGCTGTAAAGAAAATAGTCCCAGCCATGATCCCCATGAATGAGTCTACATATCCATATTCGATGTTGGAGGAAGCAAACATCAATGCCCCTCCAAGGATGAGGAAATAGAAATGAAGTTTTGTCAGTGCTAATTTATCTTTCTTTTTCCCTAACATAGTTTATCTACTCCTATAAACAATCTGCAATTGCCCACGCTAGATCTCCTGCGGCACATACACAAGTAGCAGCTAAGCAAGGAATAATAAATTTTGGTGATCCTAAATACCAACAGCTTTTTAGACCTCCACCACAAAGCCAATAACACCCATAATTTGATATCATATCAACTCCGAGATTACCAAGCACACATTTTACTCCATCGGGAAGCTCTGGGCCTCTGCCTTCTTCATAATCACCAAAGCAAAGGTCTGCGCACGTATCATAATCGTGGTATAACCTACACTCATCCCAGCTATCGTAACTCCATTCACCAGGGCAAGTGTCGCCTACACTACCGCCGCCACCGCCGTTGATCAA
>JBMCUO010000040.1:0-15491 GCA_048622455.1 Candidatus Saliniplasma sp.
CGACTTTATAGAGGCAATGAAATAAATCCTCTTTCTTTAATTTTTTATTTTGAGTTTCGATTTTTTAAAGCGAGGGAGCAAAAATTTTAAATAGCTTCTTACCTACGGATGCATATAAATACAACAATTAATGGTTTTTCAAATGTCTATTGAAAAAGGATGTCGTGCCGCGGTTGAGACATGTATGAATGTTAGAGAAAACGAAAAGGTTGTGATAGTTTCAGATGATAGAACGGAGAATATCGGTTTGGGACTCAGGGAGATAGCTATGGAGATTACACCACAAGTGAGATATTTCAACCTCAACATATACGGGGAAAGACCCCTAAAGAAACTCCCAGAAGGGGTACGAACATCTGCACACGACGCCGATGTTACTTTTTGGACACCACACTCTTTGGATGGAGAGTTAGAAACTCTCAGGATGCCATTCCTTAAAGCGGCATTGAACATGGGACGTCACGCACATATGGTAAATATAAATGAAGAAATAATAAAAAATAGTATGGCCGCGGACTATGAGAAAATATCCGAATTCACAGAAAGACTCTATGAGAAAATTAAAGATGCTGATGAAATCCGGGTCATTAACGAATTGGGTACCGATATTACAGCAACTTTTGAGAACTATAAATGGATTAGATCTACCGGGATATGTCATACGAGAGGTCAATGGGTAAACCTTCCTTCTGGAGAGATGTTCAAACCACCCACGACTATGGAAGGTAAGATCGTTATAGACGGTTCCGTGGGAGATTATCTAGGAGAGAAGTACAGGCACTCTGATCTGGTAGAAACACCTGTGACTATGGGGATAACTACGAAAAAAAGACCACAGGCAACTTCTGTCTCGTGTGAGAACAAAGAGTTAGAGAAAGAAATTAAAGAGTATATTAGCAGGCACGAATGTTCAAAGTATGTTGGGGAAGTGGGTTTTGGAACGAATATCTTTTTAGATAAAATAGTGGACAATATGCTTCAGGATGAAAAATATCCTGGCATTCATGTTGCGTTTGGGGACCCTATCGCAGGCGATACCCTTGCAGATTGGAGTTGTCCAGAACATATAGACATGATATTGACAGAATGTAATATCTGGTTCGACGATGAAAAGATCATGGAAGATGGCAGATACATTGTAGAGTAAAATTGTGCTTTTAGTTTTTAAAAGATGATTATGATAAAACATTTTTAATTTCGTCTTTATTATGACGAAAACTTTTATATCTCCACTATCATTACCCATTAGATATTAGGAGTCTTAAAAATATAGATAAGTGATATTATGGCTTCAAAGAAAAAGTCCGATAAAAAATCTAGTGACTGGTTTGACGAGCTGGATGCTGAATTAGAAGAGAAAACAGAAGAAACCTTCAGGAGTTTGGGGGAGAGAGATTCAAGAATGGCGGAATTAAACAGACAGTTCATAAAGGACTTCTGGCGGATATGGATAAGGTTTGAAAAGCTGAATATACATTTCAGCATGAAACCTGACTACAGTTCCTTCGCTCATTTCAAAGAATTCCCCGAAGAATGGGATTTTAGAGAAGATTTTGATTTCTCTGGGGTACGAACCATCAAACTGATGGATAAAACTCAAGATGAAGATAGGACCGGCGACACCATCATGCTCAATTACTATACAGAAGAAGACGACCTTTATTTGGGAATGTTTTTTGAATTCTGCGAAGGGGAAACATATTACAAATACAGCGGTTGGAAGCGGATATTTGCCCGTTACGAACTCGCTAAATACAAATTCCCTATAGGAGACAAAAAAGTTGATGAAATCCATGAAAAATTGAAAGAGATAATAAAAACATGGTACGAATCTCATCTCAAAAGAGACCGGGATACAATAATCAACTACATCAAAGACAATTTTGAAAAAGTCGAGGAGTATCCTGAATAAAAGGTCTACCAAACCACTTTCACTTTTTTCACTTATCCCTCCTGCGAACGGTTAAATAATACTCCATATTAGAGTGAGATGGTCCTAATCGGGACCTGCAAAACGCAAAAAACGTGAGTAAAATGAACGAAAAAAATGAACTCGCGCCCCATATAGAAGATATAACCCGGGCGCTGAACGAAAAAGTAAGTAAAGAACAAATCGAAGAGGAACTCCATAACTACATAGATGTTTATGGCGTCCCTCTAGGAACCGCAAAAAGAGCTATAGTAAAAAAGCATGAAGGTGATCCTCAAAAGCTATTCAATAGCGCTGAGAAGAGGGTCGAAAATATAACGGGTGACGAAAGGTCACTGAATCTTAAAGCTAGGATCGTTTCTATAAATGATAAAGAAATCGAAGTAGATAACGAACCTAAGAGCATACAATACGGCATCCTCGGTGATGAAACGGGTACGGTTTCTTTCACCGCGTGGGAGAAATTACCCATAGATGTAGAGAAAGGTGATACCGTAGGCATACAGAACGCATATACAAATACATGGAACGATAAGGCACAGGTGAATATCGGAACAAAAAGTACTGTTAAACTTTTGGATGATGACGATGTACCACAGTTCGAGAGCGAAATTCAGCCATGTGACCTTAAAGATATACGGGAGGGTATGAGAAATCTCAGTATAACTGGAAGATTGTTATCCGTGGAGAAGAAAACAGTCAACACGAAAAATGGTGAAAAGGACCTCCACTCCGGTGTTATAGCTGATGAAACAGGTAAAGCTCAATTCAGTGCTTGGCATGATTTTGGACTAGACACAGGTGATGTGATCCGTGTAGAAGGAGGATATATCCGCTCTTGGAGAGGTATCCCTCAATTAAGTTTTGACGATAATGCAGAAGTTGAATTTTTAGATGATGACGTACTGCCTCAAACTGAAGACTTACGTGAAATCAACGTACTTTCCATATCGGAGTTAGCAAAAAGAGGTGGTGCCGTTGACGCTGTCATAGATGCTGTGATGATCGATATAAAAAGTGGGAGTGGATTGATCTTCAGATGTCCGGAATGCAGCAGGGTGATCCAGAAAGGTGCCTGTAGAGTGCATGGTAAAGTCGACGGTGAAGCAGACCTAAGGATCAAAGGAATCTTAGATGATGGTACTGGGGCTTTGACTGTGATAGCGAACAGAGAACTCACTGAAGAAGTACTAGACTATGGTATAGAAAAGGCCATGGATATCGCTAGAGATAACATGAACCAAGATGTCATCAAAGATGAAATCGAGGAAAAACTGATAGCTCAACCAGTGAAGGCAAAAGGAAACGTGACCAGCGATGATTACGGTTTGATGTTGATCGCTAATGACTTAAGCACAAAAACAGTAGACATTGAAGAAGAAGCTAGAAAACTACTTGACGAGGTGAGAGTGTGAAACACCTCACACTCCTTTCCTTTACATATTTTATGGAGGTAATCAGATGAGTATGATAAATAGAGAAGTTGCGTGGAGGATCTTTGCAGAAGAGTTCAATCGATCTACTCTTGAAACTGGAGGGGACGAAGAGCGATCACCTAGTTATGTTGTAACACCATTAGGTGCTAAAGTTAACAGGGTGTATGTGGTAGGTGTACTCACCGAAACAGAAAATATAGGCACACCCGCCGAACCTATGTGGAGAGCTAGAGTAACCGACCCTACAGGAACCTACTTCGTTTCCGCAGGGCAATACCAACCTAGTGTAGCAACAGCATTGGCTAATCTAGAACCGCCTACTTTCGTTGCGGTAGTCGGTAAAGCTAATACATACAGACCCGATGAAGAAACTATCCTGGTTAATCTTAGAGGAGAACTGATCAAAGAGGTCTCTGAAGAACAAAGAAACTATTGGATATTGGAATCGGCTAAAAGTTTAAAAAGAAGACTTGAAGCGATCTCAGAAGCATCTAACATGGAAGATGTATCCATTGAAGAACTGATGGATTTAGGCTATGACGCAAATTTGGCGGATGGTATCAAAAAAGCGATAGAACATTACGGACCTCCTTCATTTGAAAAATACTGGCGAATGATCGAGGACTCTCTAAGATACATACTTCCAGAATATGAAAGAACATCTGAAGAGCCTCAAGAAGAAGATGCAGAAGAGGATAAAGAGATCGAAGAAGAGGTCATGAGAGTAATAGAGGAACTTGAAGATATGGCGGAGCACGATAATGGCGTTGAATACGAAAAAGTGATGACCAAGGTCATGGATTCTGAAGATATCGGGCAGGACAAGTTCGAAGAAGCAGTTAACAGCCTCAGAAGCAACGGTAAAGTTTACGAACCAGTCCTCGGAAACTTAAAAATAATAGCATAAGTCAATCCTCGTTGCCCTCCTCTTGCCGCTTGATAGCCTCTTTTAAATCTATTTCTCCTTCTACCACTTTCTTCGCAAGGTCTCTAGATATAGTTATCTTCCCTTCACTTTTTAGCCTACTCCGTCTTTGGATCTCTCTTTTTTCCCCTTCAGTAGCTTCCACTTCATAATCTCCTCGGATCGGTTGGCCCGCCGTTATCGATATCTCCTTTGCAGAAGTGAGATCTGGTAAAAAACCACCGTGAGTTGTATCTTCTTCGTTTACTATTTCTATTCTCGCACATAGACCAGCAAGTGAATTTATCGTCCTGTTCCTATTCGTTTTGTCACCATGACCTATCCTTATAATCATTTCTTGGAACTCATAAGCATCTACATAATTGTCAATCACTTCTCTAACCTCTTCCGGAGTGTCCGCATAAACAGTTTCCATAATCTTCCCATCCCCCAATAGAGCTATACCAGGTTTTTCGCCGGGATCTATGCCCACTATCATCTGTTGGAATGATTCCTTCCCAGATATTGCTGATAATGCCTGCCTGATACCTTTTCGGATATCATCGGAGACCGGTATTACTTTCCTAAACTTTATACCATCCGCTTCTTTCTCTGTCGTTAGTATAGCAGCTATATTTTCTGGTATAGGGTCGGTAGGAGAGATACTCACGAATGGTATATCCCTCTGTTTCAACTCTTTAACCACATCGTAGTAGAATTCGAAATTATCCGTAGCAACTGCTATTATCTTCACGATCAAACTAAATCGTTAAACTAATATAGGTTTTTTGAAAAAAAGGGAAAGAAAGGGTTTTTAAGTTCAAACGGATGGAGCTTCTTCAATAAAACCTAACTCCATCATCTTTTGAGTTTTTCCTCTGCTAGATTTTATGATCTTCTCTGCTTTTTCTCTTAGTTCTTCTTCAGAAAGTTCAACTCTAGCGATACCTTGTTCGACAGCTTTCAAACCTACTCTCACTGCCTGTCTGATGTATACCTCAGTGTTGTCCATAGTTGGGACAAGGTATTCTTCGTTTAGCCCTTTTTCTTCCGCCACTTCTGCAATAGCATAAGCCGCTTCGATATGCATCTCATCGGTGATCGTTTTAGCTCTTACATCTAACGTACCTCTAAATATACCCGGGAAACCGATGGAATTATTGACTTGGTTGGGGAAATCTGATCTTCCCGTACCTACTATTCTCACACCAGCATCTTTTGCTTCCCATGGCCATATCTCAGGTATGGGATTTGCCTCTGCAAAAAGTATAGAATCCTTGTTCATCTTTTTCAGCCATTCTTTCTTTATAGTATCAGGACCAGGTTTTGAGGCTGCTACCACAACATCCTTGCCCTCTATCAGTTCTGGTAAACCACCTTCCTTCTGTTCCTTATTCGTTTTCTGGGCAAATTTATACTTCATTGGAGTTCTTTCTTTATCCAGATCATCACGACCAGGATGGAGTAAACCGGTGGAATCCGCAAGATATAAATTTTCCTCTTTGACGCCGGCCTTCAACAATGTTCTAGCTAAACATAGGTTAGCTGCACCAGCCCCGATCAAACCTATCTTCGCAGTTTCTAATTCTTTACCAACGACTTTCAATCCGTTGATTATGCCAGCTAACGTTATAGCCGCGGTCCCCTGCTGGTCGTCGTGCCATACTGGTATATCTAGTTCTTCTCTAAGCCTATCTAATACTTCAAAACATTTTGGTTTGGAAATATCTTCGAGATTGATACCACCGAACGATGGGGCGATCCATTTAACAGTTTGAATTATCTCTTCTGGCTCATGAGCATTCAGACATATCGGGAAAGCATCTACGCCTCCAAGATATTTGAACAAAAGACCTTTGCCTTCCATGACTGGCATACCAGCTTCAGGCCCGATATCTCCCAGGCCTAAAACCCTACTTCCGTCACTAACGACTGCTACATTGTTCCATTTATTTGTGTGCTCGTAAACCATTTCTGGATTTTTGTGTATATCTTCACAGGGTTTAGCTACTCCTGGAGTGTACCATACACCGAAATCATCGAAACTCTTGACCTGCACTTTTGGGGATACTTCAATTTTCCCCTTGTAGAATGGATGCCATTTCATTGCTTTCTTAGCTGGTTCTTTCGCCTTCTTTAAAAGTTCTTCTTTGGTGACCTTTTTCTTTTCCATAAATATAACTCCCTAGTCATCCCTAGAATATAAAATTGCTATAAATAGATATGGGAAAAAATGAAACAGTTTTGGAGTTAGAACAGGAAAAACGATAACTGACTAAGACCAAGATATATAGCTATCAACAAAGATGAACCTATGATCAATCCCATCCTGATATTTTCATCTAGATCATCAGCTACCGATCCAAAAATCAACATGCCCATCCCTGCGATGAGAACTCCGACGGATGTCAGAAGAATATAGCTCCCACGGATAATACTTTCATACTCTGTTAGACCAATATCCATCGCAAATAAAGAAGATAAGACATAACCCAACATCATGAGTATCAGGCCTAAAACACCTAACCAGAGAAATCCTCTACCTGTATTTCGTTCTATCCCTTCGCCTCGCTGAGATGGTGAATAGCTTCGTCTGTCTCCTTTTTTATCTCCATTGGTACGGGATAATCCTGATACTGGTGGAGATGACAAACGCTGATGGTACCTCTCTTGACCAGATTCGGGACGTTCCTTTTGTTCTTCTATCACATCCTCACCTTTCTGCTGAGCTATCTCTTCTTTCGAAGCCCATCCGAATGTTCTATCACAATTCATACACCGCCCACTCCCATCATCATAAAACTCTAGATCCTCAGAATTACATCGAGAACAAATACCCTCTGTTGGTTTATCCACCATATGTTTCACCGGGAACGATATTAATAAAACACTAATTAAGATTTTCGAAAGCTACCATCTTACATCTACATCATCCGTCCGATAACCCTGTTTGATACCAGAATCTTCAACTCTTAAAGACATCCCTGCCTGGTACATAAGCCACCCAGTCCAGGCTATCATGGTGCCGTTATCGATACAAAGATATCCGTCTGGAACGTATAGAGACGCTCCTCTCTCTTCAGCCATTATCTCCCCCATCTCTTGAAGCTTTTTATTTCTAGTAACTCCGCCTCCTAAAAGGACTTCATCCTTTCTGGTATGGGCTAGAGCTCTTTCAGTCACTTCCAAGAGCATGGCAAAAGTGGTTTCCTGGAGAGAATAACAAAGATCATTCAGGTTCGCTTTAGAGTTTAGAGCAGCAGTCATTATACCAGAGAAAGCAAGGTCCATCCCTTTGACACTGTAAGGTAGGTCGATCAGATTGTTACCCTTTTTAGCCATCTTTTCTATATCAGGTCCTGCTGGAAAAGACATACCATTATTTCTCCCGAATTTGTCAAGCATATTTCCCAGTCCTATATCGAGAGTTTCACCGAATACTCTGTACCTTCCTTTAGAGAAAGCGATCACCTGGGTATTCCCACCGGATACATAAAGAAGAACTGGGTCTTTAGCATCAGTTCTGAGTTTTCCGATCTCTAGGTGGGCTATACAGTGATTCACACCAACTAAAGGAACTTCTAACCTGAGCGATAAACTTCGAGCGGCGGTAGCGGCGGTCCTCAAACATGGACCTAAACCCGGACCCTGTGAAAAAGCTACTACGTCTATATCCTCTTTGGTGATATCCGCTTTTTTGAGGGCCTTAGAGATGAGAGAGCTTATCTTATCCGCATGATGATTCGCAGCCTCCCTAGGATGGATACCTTCTTCTGGAACATAGGATGAGGATACATTCGCTAAGATCTCCCCATCATCATTAACAATACCTATACCAACAGTGTGAGCGGTTCCCTCGATACCTAATGTGATCATATATAGAAAAAAAGAAAGATGTTAAAAGTGTTTATTTACCGATTCTGAAAACTTTCGTGCCGCATTCAGGGCATTCGCCCTTGGTAGCTGGACGGCCATTCTTTAATTCAGTTTTCTTTGGATTTTTGATCTCAACCTTTTCCCTACATTTTACACAATATGCTTCTGTCATGATTATCACTTAGGCACCAAATACGACTAGGTGTATTAAAGAATTTCCTAAGGAATGTAGGTAAAACGGGTCAGGTCACCGTAGTAAGCCCCTTTCTGTTTCGAGACGACATTCAACTATGCGTCCTACCCGCCGGTCTCGGAATAGTCATCCCGGCATGTTTGGACTTGCTCCAGAGGGGTAGTGGCCGTTTCACCGATCCCGCTGAATCAACGCTCAGTGGGTTAACTAACCTACCTTTCAGCAGGGTTCGCACACTTCACAGCTCATAAGCGGACGTGTCGTTTCTGCGCCCTGGTCGAGAAAACTCTCGACTTGACCTGGACTCTCGCCCCACCATCTTGTGATGGTCCTCATTTCCTGTGGAGAGGGGACTTTCCTCAGTGTCTAGCACCGTCAGTCGTCCACGGTCTCCTGACCCAGATAGAGAGTTCTACAGCATTATATAAAAGTATTATGCTTATCCGGCTTAAATAAGATAAATAGGTAAAAATTTATATCCTCTATCTAAGTTATAGTATCGATGTACGAGGACATGCAGGACATCCGGATCACAGAAGAGAATGTCCACGACGTCATCTGTTGTCCCGGTGGAAAGGAGATCAAAGGTAAGTCCTTGACCGGAGACCTCAGTAAAACTTTATCCTGGCGGAGGGAGATGATAAATGAGGGTATGACCGGATTTATTTCGTATAAGGTCGATGAACCTTTTGGATTCGTAGAATATATCCCCGCGGAGAGTGCTCCGTTCCCAGTCCATGCTCCTGATGATGTTTTTTTGATGTGCTATCATTGGGCTACGGAGGATAGTCACTTAGAAGAAGAAAGAAGATTGATTAGCCTAGTCATAGAAGATGTTATGGATAGATACGGGGGTATATCCACATTTGCCTGGGACCATCCAATACATTTCCCACAATCTCTCCTAAAAACACTTGGGTTTGAAATTGTGGAGGAATTAGAAGATGGTTCTCTTATGTGGCTGCCCTTTGATGAAGATTCACAAGAACCAGAACTGATTAGAACTGACTACGAACCCGCCGACCTTTCACAAGAGGGAAGGTTAGCCATAGAACAGGCCTACAGCCACAGGTGCCCGTACAGTATTCATAATTATTATAGAATCGGTGAGTTGATCAGGGAGATCGACGATGATCTTATAACCTATGAACCTCACGTTATAGATACTAGGGAGGATGCATTGAAATACGCTATCGACCCTATGAACTGGCAATGGCTATATCTTAACGGACTTAAAACTGAGCATCTTTTTACGCCCGATGAGGACCTTGAAAAAACGATCATAGATATGCTGGAAAGCCTAGATTGAGATTCAATGCACTTCGGGGGCATCTTCACTCGTTATACACCATCTACCTCTAAAAGAATCGTATTCTAGAGTTCCCTTCACCACGATAACACTATTTCTAGCTACCGAATAAGATTCTGTAAAATCCCAGTCTTTGACCCTTATCATTAGAAAACAACTTTTACCTTCCAATGGTTCTATTTCTAAGATCGTGTCGTTTCCCATGGTTTTTATACTGTTTACTTCACCTCTTACCTTATGATCCATACCTCTATGCCATTCAGGGTTATCCATTAGTTCACTTAATCTTGTAAAGCTGGAGTAAGCAGTTGTAGTTACACGAAAATCACCTGCCCTAGAGACCATCATATTGATTTCCCCCTCATAAATATCGATCCGGCCCCTTGCGAAGACTTCCGCACCAGCTCTTACCTCCTCTATTTCATCGAGATATGATAAAACTCGGTTATCTACAAACGCAGTTATCGATGAATTACCCCCTTTCTCTTTCAACTCGATAATATGTCTATCTTCAAGTGACATAATATTCGATATAAACCCGCTAGTTTCCACTTGGGAACCTAACATATTTTCATCTATATCAGATATATCTATCCTATCAGCATCTTGATTGGCTGAATAAAGATATAGAGAAGCTGTACATATAAGCGAAACGATCACTGCGATAGTTAAAAGTTTCTTTTCATCGATCAATCAGATCAGCCCTGGATCATACTTTCCAACTTATTCTCAAGCACTTCAGCGGGTATATCCGAAACAGTTATCTTGGTGGTCCGACCGGAACCGATGGAGACCGTTTTAGAATCCAGAAGTCCTTCTTTAGTTAATGATTTGATGTACTTCCAGAACTGAGTGTGGCCCAGTGTTTTAAGATCATATCCCTCAGCTGTAATCTTATATTGTTCTTCTAGATCCCCAGTAGTCGTGTAGGCCTTATTTTTCAACTGTCTAGCAGCAGATAGAAGTATGATCATTTCCTGTTCATTCAATGCCCTAACCCGGTTTTCAGTGAAATGTGGGTCCACTTCAGCTTTGGCATGTCTGATCCCTTCCGCATCTATCTTCTCTTCGTTCTTTTCCTCGGTGAGGAGGGCAGATTTCTCTAAAAGTTCTATACCTAACCTAGCATCTCCCCTCTTTGAAGCTATATCCGATAACAGTTTCAGTTCTTCTTCGCCGATAGAACCTGGATAGAGCGCTACCTTGCTTCGCTGTTTTAGGATATCGTATAACTCTTCGGAATCGTATTTTGGGAAGCTGATCCTGTTGCCTCTTTTAAAAGAACTTAATGCTCCCTCTTCTAAGAATTCCAGTGCATTTTTTTGTGAGATCAGCATCAAAGAAACGCTTCCCTTTGGGGACAAACTCTCATCATCGAATCTAGAGAATAAATAAACCAGTTCTGATCCTTCCTTCTTTATAAGAACATCCACCTCATCTAGAACTATCATAAGATGGATACCCTTTTTCTTAATGTGTTTACTGAGTATCTCCATCATCTCTCCTACTGAGAATCCTCTATCGGGGAACCCTTTGTCGAAATGAGATATTATTTTCCACATGACCTGGCCGTTGTTTGTACTTCTTCTACAGTTCACAAAAACATAATCCAATTTTTTCCCTTCCTCATGGGCATAATTTTTGAAATCCATACAGAACCTTTTTGCAGTGGCTGTTTTACCAGTACCAACGCTCCCCTGCAGGAAGGCGTTCTGTGACATATCGGACTCTACAACTCCTTTAAAAAGCGTGAACAATCTTTGTATCTGTTTATCCCTATTAGGAAGTTCTTTTGGGACATAATCGAAGGACAGTTTTTTGTGGTCCTTGATTACATTACTACTCATTTTTTTGAAAACCATCTTTATCTAAGTCCCTTCATTAAATTATAATTCCGCCCCGCAGCTCCTACATACCTCTGCATCGGCATCGTTTATTTCCTCACAAATAGGACATATATACTTTACATCATCAGATTCATTGTTATCATCGCTTTCAGATTTCTCTTCAAAATCTTCTTCAGGTTCAAAAACATTCTGTGTTTGTTCCCCTTTTATTGCGAAGAACTCTTCGGAATTCACTGTCTCTTCTTCTTTTATCTCGTCACTGGTTCTAGGAAGAACAGAATCGGTGATGGTCACCCTACTCCCAGCTTTCAATTGGCCGGAATACTCAACACTCCCCTCAACTTTTACACCCTCTTTCAGTATAACATCACCTAACGCTGAAACGTCGTACACGTGAGAATTCCTAGAAATATAAACATCTCCATCACTCTCGATATCTCCAGCAGAAACACCCTCGGATATACTGATATTTCTTCCTGAAACCATGCCACCGATCCTTGAAGATTTACCTATCTTGATGTCGCCATCTTGAGAGGTGATATCTCCCTCTACTGTAGTATTATCACCTATCTCTATATCCTCCTCAGCCTCAAGAGACCCTTGAATCTTTACAGAATTTTCAATAAATAATCGATTTTTTGACTCGATATCTCCATTTACTACTGTTTCAGAATGAAGGACCAATTCCTCCTCAGATTTAATAGCTGGTTTACCCATTATGTTTTTAGATTGTTCCATCTCTTCCATCAATCTTTTATTTTCCTCATCTAATTCTTCCATCTCTTCCCTAAGCATTTCGTTTTCTTCTTCCATTTCAGCCAATAACTTTTTTTCTTCATCCGTGAGATGATCTAGTTCATCAGTTTCACCGAGTTTGTAAAGAAGTTCCTGTATCCTGTTTTCTTTTTCTTCGATAGTTTTCCGCTTCTCATGGAGGATCTTTCTCTTTTCTTTTTCCAAAGAGTTGACTTCCATTCTCAGCCGTTTTAATTCATTTTTCAGTTTGACAACTCTTTTCTTGTACTCCTCCATTCGTTTTCGAACCTGTTTTTTACTGACCATCTTGACTCCTCTTCCTCTAAAAATAACCTCAGTTTATTTATCGTTTACTGTTTCACTAACTCCCATCCCATATCCTGCATTTGTTCTGTAACACCATCTAACCGTTCTACTCCTAATAAAACTAAACTATCTCCTTTTTTTGAAACACGAACGAGATTTTTTGCTATAACATTCTCCCTATGCTTTTCTAGTTCCTGGTACCCTTTTAGTTTGTTGATGGTTCTATCCCATTCGATGGCAAAATCTCTTGCGGTTTTGTTTTTAAAATTCTTCCTTTTTATCCTTTTCTCTCTTAAAGACTGGAGCATCCATTGTGTTCCTGATACATGGTCACAATAGGCCATGGTATAATGTTCTTCATCCATATCCACGGCTATAACTTTAATTTTATATTCTATACAGTACTTTACAAAGGCCACGTAGGAAGGTGGAGGAAGACTTACCTCTCCAAACTTACTTAAATTCTCAGCATATATCCTCTCTGGAGCGTTAGGTTCCACGTTGATTTCTTTACCCCCTTCCACCATCGTCCTGAGCCCTTCTAATTCATCATCGGATATGGCTAAACATCCTACATCAAAATCTAAATTATTCACACGGTCTAGGATCGTCTCAACGTCTGAATTCAAACCTTTTACTACATCTACAAGATGGACTCTAGTTCCGTTTTTCTTTAAAGTGTTCAAATCAGTCCTCTCCTTTCCTTCAAGAGATCTGTGATATCCTTTTTAGAACTTAAAGAACTGAGTTCTTTTTTATCTATGATAGGGATCCCCTCAAGATTCACCCTTGTAACCCTTTTCCTAAGGAATATCACGGAATCTCTTTCTGTGATGTGTGAAATATCAGAAACGATCTTAGCTTTCTTTTTAATCTCCGTATTCTCTTCTGACCCCACACCCGTCAATAAAACATCTTTTTCATCTTCGGTGATCGCTTCAAATGGGCATTTCCAGGTAGGAACTATATGATATCCCACAGAGGTCAAATATTCGAAGATATCTTTATCGAATCCACTCATATTATCAAGCAATTCCATGGCATATTCGCTTTCCTCGGTATGATCTAAAGGGTTTAAAGGTAATATAAGGTCTTCACCAAGGAATTCTTGAAGTTTTAGTGCCACTTCTAAATCTGCGCCCATACCCTTTTCATATTTCTGTATCGCTTTTCTAGAGACGCCTCCGATATCAGCTAAACGGTTCAAAGATATCTTCCTTTCCTTTCTAGCTTTCTTTATAAGGTCTGAATCTATCTTCACATAGAATCCACCAGGTGCTGAGAAAACGTAAGGGGGGACTCCTTCAATAAACATATCGTGAAGTGTATCTAAAGAAAGAAGTGGAACACCCTGACGCGAATAAATTACACCTTTCTCAAGAGACCGGTTGCCACCTTTCTCCGCTATAAATAATGGTGAGCCCTCTAAAACATCGCTCAATATCTTGATTTCTTTAGCGTTACGGATCCTAGAACTGTCCGCATTGACAGAGACTCCTATGATGAGTAGTTCATCGTCTTTACGAGCGATAATATCAAAACTGATGTTTCTATCGTAATGTCTTTCGGAAAGGTAAAATCCAGCCTTTGCCAATATATCTCTGACATTTTCGATCAACTGGAGTCGTCTCATGGGTATTTAAATTAGCTATTAGTTTTATATAAACGTAACGGTGAGAGTTTATTGGTTTATCAGGAACGAAATCCATAAAAGGTACTTATACTGTTTTAGAAGTATGACTGAAATTCTTTATATGCCGGATATCGAGAGTAATTATATAAAAGAGTTCGAAGCGATAGTTCAGACCTCTGGTGGGGATTATGTAGTACTTGATAGAACCGCCTTCTACCCTGAAGGTGGAGGACAACCATCTGATACTGGGACGTTGAAATGGGATGGATGTGAGTCAAAAGTATTTAAGGTGGAGAAGAAAGGAAAGATCATCCATCGATTGGAAGGACCTATCCCCGATGTAGGAGTCGGGGTAAATGGAAAGATCGATTGGGAAAGAAGATACAAACACATGAAACTGCACACCGCACAGCATCTATTCTCTGCTATAGTTTATGAACTGTTCAGCGGAAAAACCGTAGGTAATAAGATATATACGGATTACTCAAGAGTTGATTTTCAGCCGGTGGATCTATCGGACCAAGATATAGAACAGATAGATGAAGAAGTGAACGCATTAATAGATGAGGCACATCCAGTATCTATCTACAACGAGAAGAGAGAAGTATTAGAGGACGAGATAGAAGAGGGGAGAGTTAACCTCTCACTGATTCCGAAATCTATCAAAGAATTGAGAGTTATCGATATCGATGGATACGATATATGCCCCTGCGCCGGTACCCACGTTCGGAACACTGAGGAGATCGGCGGTATAAGTATCACTGGTAAAGAAAACAAGGGTAAAGACAAACAAAGAATATACTATGAATTGGTCTGATTCAATCGAAGAATAGTTCCCAGTATACCGTTGAAGCTATCCAACTATTCCTATCGACTATCTTCTTGTCTAATTCTGAAAGCTTCTCTGCGATATCTAAAGGTAAACATTGATAGATACCATATGGTATCAGTAAGTCCTCATGATATCTCACTTTCTTAACACCTTCTATGCTTCTAAATTTATTTTTCAAAAAGGTGTTTGAGAACATCCTGCTTTTTTGAGGCAAGGCCCACTGATATAACATCCTCAAACTCATGGGATGCAGTGATTCGAATACAAATTTATCTTTAGTGACCCTTTTGACTTCTATAACAAAATCATCGATCTGGGAATGTTTCAATAAATGTAAAAATCTCATACTTATAGTCGTATCAAAACTATTATCCGTAAATGGTAGACGTAATGCATCTCCTACAAGATATTCCGCATCCCCTTTTGTGATCATCTCCCTGCTGGCATCGAGGCCAACTACGGTCGCTCC
>JBMCUO010000041.1:0-15474 GCA_048622455.1 Candidatus Saliniplasma sp.
TTGAGGTCAAGAGGATACCAGTACTCGAAATCCGAGCGGATCTTTTTGAGTGTTTCTTGATCGAGTCCCGTCTTCTTGGAAACCTCTTCGACATCACCCTTACCTAGATATACATAATCGAAGAATCCCTCCGTCATCTGTTCAGCTTTTACATTTCCCTCGTTGTAGTGTTTAGCGACTATGTAGAAGGCCGGGTACAGCGTGGAATCCGCGATAGCTTCTATGACCCATCTGTCATCGAAGGGGAACTCTGTACCCATCCAGTTACCCATACGTGCACATGAGCGGTCCTGGAACCACTCGATGGTATCCGGTAGGTTGTCAGCGTAACTCTGAGGTTTGATGTTCATGTTCTCGGCATGTCTTTTACTCTTTTCAGTGAGTTCTTCATCTGAATAACGTATGAACCACTGGTCTGGAATTTTACCAACGACAACTTTACCTCCACACCGACAGATGACCTCTTCGGAGAGGTCGTACATGATGTCCGCTTCACCACTTTCGATCATGTCCTGCTTTACCTTTTCCTTTGCCTGCTGGACTCTCATACCGGCGTATTCATCGCAGATATCAAGCATCGTTCCGGTGTGGAATCCTGCCTTGTAGATCTTCTGAGTCGCCTCCTCGAGTTTCTCTTCATCCTCCTGACTTTCGATGTCCATCTCTTCTATGATCTTCTCAGCGGGGTTGATACCCCATTCATCAGATTCTATGATAGCTATGGGTTCTACATCATCGATATCTTCTAGGTCGTACTCTTCGAGCAGTTCTTCGTTCTCTTTGATATCCTTCAATGCTATCCAGTCGTAGGGAGCGTCACTGGGAACACTGGTTACTATACCGGTACCGACATCCGGATCTGTGAAAGTTGCAGGTAAGATGATGATATCCCTGTGGATGACAGGGGCGGTAGCACTATCACCGATCATCTCCCGACCTTTGATGGTATCGATAACTTCGATGTCGTCCTTCTGGTACTTGAGTTTCTCAGCGGCTTTATCACTCAAAATCCATTCTTCCCCTTCGACTTCAACCACAACGTACTCCTCTTCTGGATCAACCCATAGATTGGTCTGGCCGAATACCGTTTCAGGTCTGAGAGTAGCTGCTGTTATGTACCTGTCACCGTATCTGAACTTGAGCAGAGTGAATTCCTGTTTCTCAGCGTTACCTCCCTGAGAAAGGTCAGTTTCCGAAGGATCAACGGCTACTGGACCGCACTCGATACATTCAGTACCGAAATAAGGTTTTTGCGTAAGTAGGTCCTTTTCTTTTAATTTCTTGAACTGCCATTTTATGAACTGCTTATAATCTTCTCGTGTAGTATAAGTGAAATAATCAAAATCTATACTTATGCCGAACTTCTTCCAGTACTCTTCCTTATAGACTTCGTTAAAATACTTGACCAGCTCTTCAGAATCCTTAACACGTTCTATATCGTCATCAGTAGCACCGTTCCTTTTCATGTAATCTATTTTAACCTGATTACCTTCTTCCAACTGTTTTGAGAGGCTGATGGCCTGGTTGCCGGTAGGGTGTGTCCCCGTGGGGAACAGTACGTTGTAACCGTCCATGCGCTTGTACCTGGCTATGATGTCGGTATAGCTGTAACATCTCATATGACCCAGATGGAGAAATCCCGATATACCTGGATATGCGAATATCAGGTAGAAAGGCTCTTTAGATGCATCAGCTTCAGAACTGTAGATGTCTTCTTGATCCCATATCTTCTGCCATCTTTCTTCTATCTCCACGGGGTCGTAGTCTTTCATGTTCATTCGAAATAAAGATGTTTATTTAAAACCTTTCGAATAGTGGAGGGGTTTATATTGTTGATAGAATAGCGATATATTGTATTAACTACAGCTAATGTGGGCGATTAACTGTTGTTACAACAATAAAATAGGCTTATATTATTGTAGTAACCACAACAAAACAAAAATTATAAATGTAGTAACTACAATTAACATCTATGAATGATGAACAGATAATAGAGGAACTACGTTTAGAAAATCCTTGGTGGGAGGACAAAGGACCGGATCTTCCTGAAAAAGTAGTAGAAAGGGAGATTGGGGATAAGATATATTCTGAGCTTAAGGAAGATATAATCACAGGTCTTATCGGTCTCAGGAGGACTGGGAAGACCACTCTTTTAAAACTGATCATCGAGAAACTGTTGAAAGATATTGACCCTGTGAGGATATGTTATTTTTCCTTCGACCTAGCAGAAGAGGTCAATATCCGAAAATTGATAAACATATATTCAGAGGAGATTTTAAAAGAACCCTATGGGTCCTATGATAAAAAAGTATATTTCTTATTTGATGAGATACAAAAAGTCGGTGATTGGGGAGATCATCTAAAAAGCGTTCAAGACAGAAATTTCAACATAAAATTTTTGATAACTGGCTCCTCATCCATGAACATAACTAAAGGTGCAGGTGAAAGTCTAGTGGGTAGGATAAGGATACACCGATTGAATCCATTTAACTTCAAGGAGTACCTCCTTTACGAGGGAATAAAGATACCAGAGATAACGATGGATGATATTTATTATCCTAAAGATGCTGCTCGGTACAGGATCAAATTCAAAGAATATATGGACAAGGGAGGATTTCCAGAATTATACAGCACATGGTCTAAAAACTATCTGAAACAGATATTGGACCTGATCTTCTTTAGAGATATAGTGGAAATCTTTCCTGTTAAAAGGACTGACGTGTTAAAAGGCATATTTAAAAGGATATCTGAGATGTCCGGACAAAGGATGAATTATACCAGCCTTGCTAATGACCTAGACACACAGTTCCGTACGGTGAAAGATTATATTCAATATCTAATTGATTCATTCTTGATAGAGAAGAGTATATCGTTGGAAAAAGATCATATCAAAGCCTTAAGAAAGAACCCAAAAGTGTACGTTTCAGATCACTCTTTTGCCAATCTTTATGGGACTGAAGAAGGATTGAAAGCAGAAACGGTGGCATTCAACCATCTAAAAACTATTGAACAACCTAGATATAATAGAAAACCAGAGGTGGATATCGTATTACCGGAAGAGAAGAAAGCCTTCGAGATCAAGTACGGTTCTAAAGTTGATAAAAGAGATGCCAAGAATATGTTGAAGTTGCCAGGGGATTATAGTTTATTCCTGGTCACTAAAGAAAGGTACGATGAGTGGACTATAGAAGGTAGAAATGTGCAGTTAGTACCTCTATGGCTTTTGACTATCTGTGTGTAATATCAACATCCGTTCCATGAGTGATTAAATAAACCTTATTTATTCCCAGGAGTATATGGATATACACATGATCGAAGTAAAACGGCTCAAAAAGAGATTCGGTCGTACATTGGCTGTCGACGATGTGAGTTTTAAGGTCGAAGATGGCGAGATATATGGATTACTAGGTCCAAACGGCAGCGGTAAGAGTACTACCTTGAAGATATTGACCGGAATATTAAAACCTACCTTCGGAGAAGTTTTTGTCGATGGTATCAACTCCTCTAAACACCCTGGTCAAGTAAAGGAGGTAATCGGGTACGTTCCAGAAAGTGTAGACCTCTACGAAAGTTTGACCCCTAACGACCTCTTCAACATGGTCGCAAGTATCAGGGGTATAGAACCTTCTCAGCTACACAGCAGGGTGAATTATTTCGTAGATGCTTTCAATATCGGTCAGTACCTGCACCAGTACATAGGCACTCTGAGTTTTGGCAATAAACAGAAGGTATCGATAATCAGTGCTCTACTACACGACCCGTCTGTACTGATAATGGACGAAGGTATGAACGGATTGGATCCCAAGATGGCTAGGATATTAAGAGAGATACTGTTTCAATTCAAAGAGGAAGGTAAGAGCATAGTCTTTTCAACCCACGTTTTGCCTCTAGCCGAGATGATATGCGATAGGTTAGGTCTTATCCATGAGGGTAAGATCATCGCAGAGGGGACCGTTGAAGAACTGAAAGAGATGTCACGACAATCGAATATCGAAGATGTATTCTTGGAGTTGACCAAAAGTAAAGATGAAGTCTTGGGTGTGGTGGAGGCACTGAAGAACACGAGGTGATCTATTGTTAGAGATGATCAAGATACTGTATAGAGAACTCCACTACCAGATGGCCAAGGAAAACCCTATGATGAACGGTGAGAAGGAGTTCAACAAACAGGTAAGGAAGGCCATGGATATGAAGAGGAACGTACTTCAGCAATCTTTGATCTTCCTTTTATTCGGAGCCATGACCGCCGGGAGTATCTTCGTAGCAGAGGATGAAGCCATGGTAGTCGGTGTTCTGACTTCATTGGCACTGATCCCTTTCGTTCTATCCCTTTATCAAACAACTATACAGGCATCGTTCCTCACCTCTCTAGGTATATTTGAACCACTAAAACCTTTACCGGTAGATCTGGGAGGTAAGTACATGAGCGGTGTAATCTCCGTGGATTTGGTCCCGGGATTTGTACTAGTACTACCGGCGGCAGTAGCTCTGATATTAAGAGCGCCTTTAAGCGGGATCCTGACCATGTTCTGGATGATGGTAGGAGTCCTTGCAGGACACGTGATAGGTCTCGGTATCTACGCCCTTTTCGGTCAAAAAGTCATGAATTATAAAGGCAGTCTGAGTTTTTTGAAAAACGTACTCAAGGTCATCGGTCTGTTGTTATTCATGGGTCTGTTCTTCGGGGTGATGTACTTTCAGGATTTTTTTGCAGCAAACATCGGAACGTTCACGGACTACCCATTCGTATTCCCGGTGTCTCTAGCATCGGTCTTCGACCCTATCAACAGTCTGATTCTTTTAGCAGTCCATCTGGCGATATTAGTGCCCCTTTACTTTTTAAGCCTAAAAAAGGTCTGGAGCGGTATCTTAGAACCTGCTCTCACGTCTTCAGGCAAGGTTGAAAAGGACTACAAGATATCTCTTAAGAAACCTATAATTTCATTGATACTGAAGGACCTCAAGGTCATCGGTAGGAAAACTTCTATGATCGCTGGACTGCTGTTCCCACTTTACATAGCCTTACCACAGATGTTGTTGAGAGTGAGTGATAGTAGGATCTCTATGGGGGAGATGACCTACCTGGTATTCCTAGTAGGTATAGTGACAGTAGCCGGTGCCGACGCCATATTGAAGGTCGAAGGGAAGAGCATGAGTTTTTTGAGGACTTTACCATTGTCTAAAGCCGAGTTCGCGGTGAGTAAGGCATTGTCCATGAGTATCGTACCACTGATCGTTGGAATAGGCATGGTTGGGTTAGGTGTGTATTTTACAGTTGAAGTGATATATCTACTACCACTGGTCTTGATACTACCTATAACGGCTGCAGTGGTTACCATGAGCTATCTATTCAGGTACGAGGGTGATATGATAGGGGTCCCGGAGTTCGATTTTAAAAAGATGATACTTCTGTTTTTGATAGTGGGTATGGTCTTCGGGATAGTGGCAGTTCCTATACTATTCATGGAAAGCCTGTTGAGGTACATAGTCAGTCCTTTGTTAGCTGTTTTGATCACCTTTATATTGTACTTGCGTTTGAACAGGTGAATTCCACAAGATTTATCTATATTCTCACCATCCCATTATCTGTGATCATGATGATAAAAACTCCTGTCATTATAGTGAATTATAAAACGTACTCACAGTCAGTGGGAAAGAAGGCTGTAAAATTGACGAAGACTATTGAAGAAAACGCTGAAGCTAACTGGATCGTATGTCCACAGTTAGCAGATCTGAGGATGGTCTCTCAAAAAACTAACATCCCTGCCATGGCACAACACGTAGATGGTATCAAACCGGGCAGTAATACCGGTCATGTACTTTGTGAAACGGTGAAAGATGCTGGTGCTGTCGGTACGTTGATCAACCACTCCGAGAACAGGTTGAAGTTGTCGGAGATCGAGAAGATAGTTAAAATGTGTAAGGAAAAGGGGTTGACCACTATAGTGTGTGCAAACAATCCAAAGGTTGCGGCTTCCGCAGCAGTTTTCGACCCTGATTTCGTTGCCTACGAACCGCCGGAGTTGATCGGTGGCGATATTTCGGTTTCAACGTCTAAACCAGAAGTTGTAGCCGAGGCTGTGAGGGAAGTAAAATCAGTCAATGAAGAAGTTGGTGTTCTCTGTGGAGCCGGTGTTAAAGACGGAGAAGACGTGGAAAGAGCAATGGAGTTAGGTACGGAAGGCGTGTTGTTAGCCTCTGGACTGGTTAAATCTGAGGATCCGGTTGAAGTCATAAAAGATCTTGAAAGCGGCCTATAGTTCATTCTTTCTCTAGGGCGTCCACGGGACACACTTCGGCACAGCAGTAGCACCTGATACAGTCCCGCCAGCTTATCTTGGGTCCGTACTCTTTCATAGTGATGGCGTCGTTGGGACATATCTCATGACACTTTCCACATTTTATACATTTTTGTTCGTCTAAAGTCGGTCTTTTCAGGAAGAAATTTGATAAGAATCCTGTTAGGAGGTTGGGCATGTACCATGGGTTGGAACCTCCTTTCGGGTAGTTTATCTGGATGTCGAAATCATTGGGAGTCAGTTTCGTGTAAGTGATCTCCTCTAGATCTTTTATTGTCTTGACCTTTTTGATAGGGATACCCACTGAACGGCAAGCCGCTGCGTCTAATGCCGTGGGATCCGAGGAGGCTAGTACCATGTTCGTTTTGATGAGATCTCCACCGCTGCCCGGACCTTGACCTTCCATTCCGTAGATCCCGTCCATTATCGAGAGTCTAGGATTAACAGCGTCACTGACGTCCCGCAGCATCTTTGAGAATTTATCTAATCCCCTGTATTGGCCATGATAAGCTGATTTTTTTAGACCGTGGACACATCCGAACATGTTCTTCACGGCTCCGGTGTAAACTGTAAACAGATGGGTCTTTAGTTTAGGGAGATTGATGATCCCATCAACATCCTGGATTATACCTAAAGCGTCTATGGATTTTATCACCTCTCCCGGTGGGAAATCGATGGGATACATGCTGGTATCGTAATTGAGTCTTGCACCGGTCTCATCTTCGATCCTATCCCAACCGGCCATTTTATACATCCTTTTCAGGATGCTCTTTTTCATGGGTCCGCCGGGGCTGTCGCCTACTATGACATCGGTACCAGCTTCTTCGAGGATCTTGACTACTGCGATTATGAAATCCGGATGTGTGTTGATAGCTTTCTCAGGGTTGTCACCCCTTAACAGGTTAGGTTTTACCAGTAATGTTTCTCCCTCTTTGACGAAATTCTTGATCCCTCCCAGTGATCCTATACCTTCTTCTATGACCGGTTTGACCTTATCGTAATTTTCACACCTATCCAAGAAGACTTTCATATATACTCCACAAGGTTTATATTATAAGTATTTTGTAGGCTTAGATATGTGCTTAGCAGTTCCAGGAAAGATCCAGAAGATCGATGGCGATAACGCCAGGATCGATTTCGGCGGCGTTACCAGAGATGCTAACATTTCTTTGGTGGACGTTGAAGTCGGAGATTATGTGATAGTCCACGCAGGTTACGCTATCCAATATCTAGATGAAGAAGAGGCCAGGAAGAGTCTGGAAGCCTGGGGCGAAGTCATCAAAGCCCAAGCTGAATTCGAGAAGAATCAATAATAAAAAAAAGAGTTTTTAAGTTAATTGTTTTTTATCTGAATTTACATTCCTGGAGGCATTCCGCCGCCCATTCCTCCGGGCATACCGCCGGGAGCTCCGCCGGGTCCTCCTGGAGGTCCACCGGCATCTCCGCCGTCACCTTTTGAAGCGACAACGTCGTCTATCCTGAGTATCATATCCGTTACTTCGGTGGCGGACTCTATAGCCTGTTTCTTGACCCTCATCGGTTCGATGATCTGGGCTTCGAACATATCTTCGATCTTTTCATTCTGTAAGTTCACACCATGGTACTTCTTACCCTCTTTTTCGTGGGCAGTGTTGATCTCCATGAGTATGTCTATTCCGTCGAGTCCTGCGTTCTCAGCTAGAGTCCTTGGTATCACTGTCAAAGAATCTGCGAAGGCTTCGATAGCCAACTGCTCTCTACCTTTGACGGTTCCTGCGTAATCCTGCAGTCTGTTGCTCAGCTCTACGGATGTGGCACCTCCTCCTGGGAGTATCGCTTCGTCTTCTATGGCCACGCTTAATACTTTCAAGGCGTCTTCTACGGCACGTTCTAACTCGTCTACGACGTGATTCGTACCTCCTCTTAAAAGTATTGAAACCGACTTACCGTCTTCAGTCCCTTCTATGTAAGTCATGGTCTTTCCAGAAATTGCCTTCTCGCCCACGTTTTTAGCTTTACCTAGATCATCGGTTTCTAGGTCCACGAGGTTGGTAACGATATTTGCGCCTGTGGATTTAGCCAGTTTCTTCATATCGGATTTCTTGACTCTTCTTATGGCAAATATACCTTCTTTTGCTAAGAAATGCTGTGCAAGGTCATCGATTCCTTTCTGGCACAGTAGAACGTTAGCGCCGCTCTCTTTGATCTTGTTAACCATCTCTTTTATGGATTCCTCTTCCTGTTCGATGAAATCCTGCATCTGCTCGGTATCGGTGATGGTGATCTCAGCATCGGTTTCAGTTTCTTTGACCTCTATAGCCGAATTGAGTAGAGCGATCTTAGCGTCCTTGATATCCCTTGGCATACTATCGTGTAATCTCTCTTTATCAAGTATGATCCCGTCTACGAGTTCTGACTTATCAACTGTAGTTCCGGTGACTTTCTCGACCTTGATGTTATCGATATTTACAGAATAATGCCCGTCCTCCTTTTCAGCGATCTGTGTTACAGCTCTGACTGTCAGGTCTGCGATGTAGTGCCTGTCCATCTCAATGGATTTACCGGTCATGGCGGTCGTAGCTATGTCTATCAACTTATCATTTTCATCTATTGAGATGTCTTTCTTGATATCATCAAGTATCTCGATAGCTTTTGCCGCCGCTAATCTGTATCCTCTAGTGATGGTTGATGGATGGATATCTTTGTCTAGGAGGTCTTCTGATTTCTTCAGGAGTTCTCCTGCCAAGACTACAGCGGAAGTCGTTCCATCTCCACATTCATCATCCTGGGTTTCAGCGACCTCTATAACCATCTTGGCTGCTGGATGTTCGATATCCATATCTTTTAAAAGTGTAACACCGTCGTTGGTTATCGTCACGTCTCCAAGGTTGTCCACCAGCATCTTATCCATACCCTTCGGTCCTAAAGTCGTTCGGACCACGTCGGCTATGGCTTTTGCGGCTTCTATATTATTCTTCTGGGCGTCCTTTCCTCTTTCTCTTTTAGTATCTTCAGATAATACGAGTACGGGTTGTTGTCCTGGTTGCATGTTATCATTCCGTTTTCGGATTTACAGAGGTTCTATAAATAATTAACGGATTAGCTAGGTTAAATGCTCGAAGTTTCAAAGAAGCACGTCTATTTAGAATCTTGATTTTAGAACGATGATACCATTCTCTGTAGTGATACTTATGGGCTGCTTACCAGTGGTATGATCAGTACCTCTCATTTTCAGGACTTCTAAATACTTCCTTCTCGAACTTTCTTCCTCTAACATGCTCAGGAGTATCACAGAATCTACGGCGTAGGTGATCTGTGGAGGATAGGTTTCCCCAGGATTCACTTCTCCGGTTAGCACGGTGACAGCCTGCCAATTCTTCAAAAGGTTCGTCAGTTCGAAAAGAAAGCTCCTATAATCCTCTTCAAAGAACATACCAACAACTGTTATAGGGTCGATAACAATCCTTTGAGGCATTATCTCTGCTATCTTGTCATCGATAAAATCCAGGATATCCTCGTATCCGTCGCTCTGAAGTAGTAGACCCATGTCTACATACTGTATCTCCTTCCCGAAAAATTCTTTATCGATGAAATCGAACTGACCAGCATACCTCAGCATCCACTGGGTGGGTTCGCTTAGTGTGGTGAAGAAAAGACACTGTTCACCCTTTTTTGCTCCTTCTACCAAGAATTCCATTGCGAAGGTGGTTTTACCGGTACCCGCGCTGCCGGCTACTAAAGCTACTGATGGGAATGGAAATCCGCCACCTACCATCTCGTCTAGCCCGTCTACACCGGTCGATATCCTTCTAAATCCATTGCTCATCGTAATACCTCCTTTTTGATAGCTTCAACATCTATAATAAAATCAAAATAATCATTTATAATCTCATTCAACTCTGGGTTCGATTCTGGATCGATGGTAAGACCTCCCATAATATGTGGATTATCTTTTATAAAATTGTGGAACATCCGGATAAAATCCTCTACCTTTTTGGTCGTATTGTAATTCAGCATGGTTGCCACGTTATCCAACAGTATGAAATCTATATTATCTATATCAGTGAACCCACCTTCGAATCCGAAACCGCTATGGGTACTGAATGAATCGAAAAGGTCTTCAATATGGAACGGGTCATCAAGGAAATTGACGTTCTCCTCCTCTTTCCTTCTACCTACTGACATATGGGTGACAGTGTCGATGTACCATAGATTCTTCTGGCTGACATCGTGCATGTGAAGAAGATACGACATGTATTGGTGTGGTCTATCAAAAACTACGAACAATCCTTTCTCGTCATCTATGTCCATAAGGCCTTTAAGGAGTAGGAGATTAGTCTTAGCGATCTGCGTGAAATTTGCGTTGAAAACCACCGCACCTCTGGTTTCTACTTCATGCAATTCGTTGAATATTTTTTCGACTATCTTTATGTCACGTTCGTTCATCCATATTCCACCTATGACTGATTTTAAGGACCTTGGCTCCTATCCGTCCCACTGTGAAATTACTCAGGTAATATTTCAGAGCATTATATATTACTTATGCAGTGTTATCAGTTTTTAATATAACTTTTCAAACCAAAACCAGCGAGGAGCTTGAGTACTAAGAAAAGCTGTGGGATATGCTGCCAGGCTATATCTCTCGGTTTTTTTATGGTCCTTGTAGGTGCTTCAACTTCCGCCAGTTCAGCACCTTGATAGAGAGCTTCGAGTACCAGCGTACCGCAGGTGCAGTATCCCTGTAGTTCTAATTTTTCTGCCAGTTCTGAACGAAGTGCTCTGAAACCTGTGCCGGTGTCATATATGCCAGTTTTACTTCTAACGAGTTTCGAGATCAATCTTTCAGAAGGTCTGTGTATTTTGTTACGACTCCCGAAAACCAGATCAGCTTTTCCTTCTTGGATAGGTTTTACAAGTTTCGGTATGTAAGAAGGGTCGTGCTCCCCATCGGCATCCAATGTTACGATTATATCACCGTTAGCCCGGATGAATCCCTTCTTCAACGATTCTATATATCCAAAATTTTTTGGGTTCACCATGAGTTCCGCATGCTTACAGGCGATCCTGGGTGTACCGTCTAGAGAAGCATCGTCAACTACTACGATCTCATCTACGAACTCGTTCGTCTCCAAAAGAACCTCTTCGATACGTTCTTCCTCGTTATAAGCAGGGATCACAGCAGATATCATGATTCAAGAGCTGCGTCTATCATATCTTCAAGCTGTCTTTTCGCATGAGCTCCTACCCGTCTATCTATCTCCTTTGTTCCATTGAACATCATGAACGTGGGTACTCCCTGGATGTCGAATCTATCTCTAAGATCGATGTTCTTATCGACGTTAGCTTCTATAACTTTTACATCGTCCCTCTCTTTTTCTATCTCTTTTACGGTCACTTCAGACCTTTTACAGGCTGTACACCATGATGCCCAGAACAGTGCGATGACCGGTTTATCGGAATTATTGATCTCCTCATCTATATTTTCGGACGTTACTTCCATATCCATCACTCTATGTCTAGTTTACCCTCGTATCCACTCTTCTCTTTTTCGCCTGGCCTGTAAACTTCCAAGACTCCAGATTCCTTCTTTTCACCGGACCATCTGGTCTTTGGCATGATCACGTGCTTCTTTTCCGCTATACGTTCTTTTATATGTTCCTGAGTTAAAAGTTCGAACATCCTCTCTACCTCTTTTTCTAACGGAACTTTCGGTTCGAAACCGTGTTCCTGCGGTAGTTTCTTGGAAATGACTTCCATAGGATGTTTTTCAGCTTCTACACGGGGATTCTCTAATCTTTGAATTTTGATATCCAGATCGAACTTTTCGTTACCGACTCTACCCACGGTATCAGCGATATCTTTGATCTTGTGTAGACCTGATACTTGATTTATGACATCGTACTGACCGGGTTCTGGAGGAGACGTTATCAATCTCACCATACATTCCATAGCATCTTCGAGAGCTATCATTCCTCTAATCTGTTCACCCTCGCCGTACACAGTGAGTGGTATGCCTTCTACAGCCTGTGTGATAAATCTATTCACGACCGTTCCGAACCACTCGTCATAGTCTAATCTTGTTCTTAGATCGGGGTGAGCTGCCACTTCGTCGGTGTGTACACCGTATATTACACCCTGCATGATATCATAAGATCTCAACCACCAGTACTTACAAGCTTCGTAGATATTGTAGGTGTCCTGAACTTTGGAAACGTGGTAGAAACTGTGAGGATCTCTTGGAGTCAACTCTCCCCCCATACTCCACTCTCTTCCGTCCCATTCCAGGACAGCATCGTTGGGGAACATCCCCTCGAAAAGAGGTCTTCCAGTTAAAGGACTGCCGTATTCACCCATGGTCCCTAATTTTAGTAGTGATGTCATGGGGACTACATCTCTCATGATATGTAAAAGTCCAAGAGTTGCGAGAACGTTGTTTCTTTGAGTTTCGATGGCGTGTTCAGCATCGACCATAGAATATGGTGCGCATGGTATCTCTGCATAGTGAACGATTGATTCGGGCTTTACCTCTTCGATGAACTCCCTCACTTTCTTCATATCGTTGAGGTCGATACGTCTGTAGTTGAGTGTAATATCCAGTTCCTCCCTGGCGGCCTCTAATCTTCGAGTCATCTTTGGGATCGGTACCACCGTATGAGAACCTTTTTCCATGACGCAGTCTCTTCTGGTGTAGTTATCGAGACCACTGACCTGGAAACCCATGTTGGCCAGCTTTAAAGCTAAAGTCCAGCCTAGGTAACCGTCCATACCTAATATCATCACCCTCATGTCCTTGAGCATGTACCCGTGCTCGCTTTCTATCCATTCAGGACACTGCTCGAAGGTTATGGAAGGCTCGTAATTACCCAGTTCAGGTCTTCTTTTACATTCTATCATCAGCTGTTTATCTTCACCCTTAGGGACTATCCTTCTAGATTGTCCACAACCTCTGAAATCTACATTACCTTTGAACTTCGCTGCTGGACAGTTCCAGCAAGTTTTATCTGCATTGTGTGCTTCACTCATAATATCACGTTTTTAATATCTTTATGAAATCTTCGACCGTTGGGTCTTTTGGAATTTCTACCTCACTGCTGTAAATGAAAGCGTCATCAGCAGTGTGCATCCCTTGGAAGACATCGTTATCAAACAATTTATCGTATTTAACGCTTCCTTTAAGATTGAATCCCCTGTTCGGGGTCAGTACGATATCTGGGGCTTTATCAATTTGTTCTCCGTGGTATATATCTTCTTTTCTGTGAACGGTCTTTATGACCTTTTGACCCTGATATCTTAGGTTTTGGAACAGTTCTACGATATCTTCTAAGATAGGTCCGATATCCTCCCCTCTTGGATATCTATGTTCGTGATTCAGGTAGATACGACCAGGGTCTAAAGCAAAGGCTTTGGTGCCTTCCTGGATGTTCTTGTACCGTTCTTCAGGTTTTGGACCCAGGTTTAGTAGGCCGTTATCCTCTAAAACCTTGTTGACGTTGACGTTTGCTTTGATAGGGCCCATACCATGATCCGAAAGCATTATCAACTCGTCGTCACCGTTCATCCGGTCTAAAACTTTTCCTAAGATCCTGTCAAACTCTTTGAAGTATTTTACGAATTTGTCATGGTATTCGTGTGAAGGGTCTTCATAGGCGTTCCAGAGGAAATGTTCTAAGCGATCACTTCCGGTGAAAACGAACATGAAAACATCCCACCTTTCTTTCCAGAAATGGTCCAAAGCTTTCTCTCTTTTATCTAGGGTTTTGAAAAGATTGTCCATGAAGAGTCGGTAGGACTTGTGAGCCTTTTCGGAATCTACGTCCACCTGGTAATCGATGGACTTTAAGTATTTTAAGGCGCTGTCTGGAGTCACGGCCCTCTCCAACTCCGGTGATACAAAGCCCGAGACCATGACGCCGTTTATATCGTCTGCTGGGTACATGGCAGGAACGTTTATTATGACGTATCTACCGTCGTCCTTCCAGAATGGAGGTGATTTGAGTGCCCTTCTGTCTGGGAACGAAACCGTGTACGTTCCTTGGATCAGTTCTGTGAATCCGTAGATACCATGTTCCCCTGGATTCTTGCCCGTTACTATACTCGACCAGTTGACGTTGGATACTTCGGGGACCGCCGAGTGCATCTTGGAGAAATGACCATCGTTCTTGATAGCTTTGAAATTCGGCATATCACCGCTGTTGGAAAGATCATCAATGAGGTGGAAAGGCACCCCATCTATACCTAATATCACTTTTTTACTGCTCATATGCGTAAACTTTAGGAAGGGAGGTAATATAAACTAATTTCGATGTTCGAACCACACCATATGGTTGACAGGGTGTTCACCATTTCCTATGTCGAAACCGTTCTCGATAGCATCGTCGATGAAATCTTTAGCGGTGGTTATGGAATCTATGACGCTTTTACCTTTGGCTAGGTTGGCGGTGATGGCTGCGGAGTAGGTGCATCCGGTACCGTGTTTGTTGGAATAGAATGGTTCGGACTCGAACTGCGTGAATTTTCCGTTGGAGTAGAGTAGGTCAACGACTTTATCGTCCTCTTTCAAAGATTTTATGACCACATGCTTTGCACCCGACTCATGTATCTGTTCTGCAGCTTTTTTAGCGTCATGGATAGTATCTATTTTCAGATCCGTTAACAGTTCAGCCTCTCGGATGTTGGGAGTCAGTATAAGGGCTTCAGGAACGAGTTCTGTCTTGTAGGTTTTTATGGCGGTGGGTTCTAAGAGTGGGTCTCCTCTCTTGGTAACCATGACCGGATCTACCACCGGTTCTAGGTCGTATTCTTTGATTTTTTTTGTGACTAAGGTGATTATATCTTCGTTGGAGAGCATCCCCGTCTTGACTGCATCCGTACCGATATCAGTTAGAACAGCGTCTATCTGAGCTTCTATGGTTTCCACCGGAACGTTGTGTATGGCTGTTACTTCTTTTGTGTTTTGGGCCGTTATCGAACTGACGACTACAGTTCCGAAGACGTTGAAGGCGGTGAAGGTTTTTATGTCAGCCTGTAAACCGGCTCCCCCTCCGGAATCCGAACCTGCTATCGTGAGTGCGCGGGATACTTCTTTCATGATGTTGAATAAGTATGTTTTCGTAATTTGTTTTTTCGGTGGAACTTATTTGCTGTGTTATTCTGTAATTATTTCGTTTCATCATATCCTCCCTTGTTTTCTAATTCT
>JBMCUO010000042.1:0-14762 GCA_048622455.1 Candidatus Saliniplasma sp.
GGAAGTATTGAAGATATCTTGAATTATATATGTTTGAATTCTAGAGAGGGGTCCCAAAAAGGTGAAAGTGAAGGTGAAAAATGCTGGATATATTAAAGGAAAGACTCGCTTGATGGGTGAAAATGGGTCCTAGAGTAGGATATCACATACACACCAGGCTAGATTTTTTTCAGCCGGTCGAGCGGTACGGATCGCGAAGATTTGTAAAGGTTCTTTTTTATCACGGCTAGCGGTCGCTCCCGCTCCAGTATCTCGATAAGCTGATAGATAGCTCCGGTTTCTCGATCCGTTACGAGATCACCGGCTTCTAAATCATGCTGTTGCTTTGTGCTGCTCTTTGTATTTTTGCCACTGCTCTTCATATTTCTCATAATAATCTCTCGTATAGTCCGGCTCCGGATCGCCGGCTCTTCTGGTTTCTACTCGGTGCTCTTTTTGTCCGAACATCGACCTTGGAGTGAGTTCCTTTTCTAGTTGGCCGGTCATGGCACCGTACGGGTTCAGATCATCTTCACTTCTAGCAGCCGCTACCTGGTTCCAATCTATCTGGTCGAAGTCTTTTATCTTATCCCCGTAATCTTCCTGGGCGTTTATCCATCGCTGTACCAGGCCTTTAGCCTCCATGTAGTTATCGATCGAAGTGTTCCTCATGAGAGTTTTAGCTTTGTTTTTGATCTCTTTAGTTTCCTGGATATCTCGCAGCTTTTCCCGCCGCTTTTGGTCGTACTTGTTCATCTTGAGAGCTACGCCTACGGCCCGCTTTTCCTCGATATCCAGTTTCTTCTGGATCGTTTCTACCTGTTCAGGGTCCGCATCTTTTTTGACTTCTTCCTTTAATTTGTTGAGTGCCTCGATCTTCCCTTTTTCTTTCCGCAGCTCTTCCGCCATCTCTTCGATGACTGTATCCAGTCCCTCGAGGTCGTATTTTGATGGGTTGCGTGCCCACTTCGCCCGGTCAGCCGGATCCTCGATATCTAAAACCGTTTCCGCTTGGATAGCCTCATCTATGGCCTGGGCTATCTTTGTTCTAGCCCCATGGATCTGTTGTACATCCTCTTTTGATAGCTGCGGAGCCGGTCCTGGTTTTTGTTTGTGTCTTTTCGCCCATGGTACCTTCTTACCCATGGCCGCATACCTATGACCTTTCTTGTCTCCGTACCATCCACCTTTCTTTTTTCTAGCCATCTAATCATCTCCTAATTTAGCCTGTTTTTTCTTCCTAACTCTTTCCTCACTGCTTTCATAGATACTTTCAGCAGCGATCTCTTCGATCTCTTTCAGTTCCTCATCATCTATTTTCTTATCAGGTGTTATAACAACGGCCTGACCACCGTCTAGAGTGCTTTGACGGTTGATGTTTAGCTTGGCCTGACCCCGCTTGGTCTTTTTGGCCCATGGCACTTGCTTTCCCTTGCTGGCCTTTCTGTGCCCTTTACTGTCGCCGAACCAACCACCTTTCTTTTTCTTTCTCGCCATGCAATCAATCACCCATGAGTTTATCTTCTAATTCGTGCTTTTCTTCCCGCTTTTTTTCGTACTGGTTCTTCAACCGCTCGATCTTTTCTTTCGCTTGGTCTTTTTGGTCCTGAACGTCATCAATCCTCTCAGCGATCTTTTCGATCTCATGTTCAGTTTCTAGTAATTTGGTATACAGCTTCTTATCTTTCCCTGTGAGAGGTTCTTTCCTCCATGGTACCTCTATTCCACCGTTAAAGTGTCTAACTTTCTCACCTCGGCCCGCTTTTGCATGACCTTTACTGTCGCCGTACCATCCACCTTTCTTTTTCTTTCTCGCCATTTTTTACCTCCTTTTTTTGTTGATTCGAATTAAAGTAAATTTGAAACTTGTAAAGTATGATTGAATTCTTCTTCTTTCTATGTTATGTGTACGCAGGCACACCCCCCCTTGATTGATTTAAATCAGACTGGCTTAAACCTAGTTTATCAAGCGCTTCTTCGCAAGACAACTTAAGGTAGTGCTTAGCTAACCAATACCGTTGTTCGTCGTTTAAATCGCTCTGATGCGCCGCCTGAGGGGTTATACCGTAGAATCTAGCCCAATGACTCATACTCTCCGAGTTCGGCAGTTCCCCGAGGAACCTAGCTAGCTGTGATTTTGAAAAGTCCTCTAGACTGTACCTGCTGTCCTCTTCGCCGCCCTTCTCGAAGAAATCTAGAACTACCTGCGGCAGATCTTCCTGATCAACTCCGCCTATCTGCCTCATGAACTCAGGTACCCATTTGACAGGGCTTTTTCCTTCCAAGGGGAATATGTTGAAACTTGCATAGGCGTTGGTGTTGAAAGTGGGTCCTGGTTGATTTACTTCGGTCCACGGGCACGTTGTACACTGTCTTACACCTTGTACATCAGAGAGGGTGATCTTGTACTCCTTGAACTGTTTAAGGTCCTTGTAGTACGTCTCTTCCGTATCGGGGTCGATCTGCTTGAACAGATCTATTGAAATGTCAACCACGAAACTCAGAGCTTTGCCTCTGCCGAAATAATCCCACTTGTTGCCCTCTTTTTTGTTCTTCGGGTCCTGGGGCGGTCTCCAGAAGCGGACTCCGAATCTCGGATCGTCTTCGAGAGCCTCGAGCTGCTTTGGGTTGAGCCAGTACTCCCACTCTTCCGGGAATCGGTCAGGATCCTTGTAGAGGTCGTTCAATTCCGCTAACTGTCTGAAAGATAGTGTAGAATTGAACTCGTCCAAAAGGTCGTTGTTCTTGACTATGATATAATCGCCCTGGTACAGGATGTTGATAGGTATCGAGGAATAGGTGTTCTGGGTCATGAAATTACAGGTTATAGATTGTTTTCTCAGCTGCCTCACCCACTTGTCTATGATCACGCTAGCCGCTGAAGTGCTGCGGAACCTGTGAACGGTCTCCTGGAACTCATCTATCCCCACTTTGATTTTAGCGAAAGGGTCGTCCATACGGATGTCCGCTATCGTGGTCCACAGGTCTCGGAAAGAGCGGCCGGTGTTGAGCGGTGTCTTTTCCAGTTCTCCTTTGAACATCTCGTTCGTGAATACGTGGTTGATGTTCCAGCGCTGGGTCAGGTCGTAATTGTAGCAGACATCATCATGAGTTTTGCCCAGGCCTCTCGGTCCGACACTGAAAACTATATTACCGTGCTGGTCCGCCTCGAAGATGGATCCTACGGTGTGGTCACGTTCTAGTCTGAAATCCAAGAGATCGTTACCTCCCTGGTCCTCGAAGCGTCTTTCCTGGTACCGGCCCTGGACATCATCTCCTCGATGAGCGACATGAGTTTTTGATATAGCAGTGATTTTGTTCCACGGTGTAGCGGTAGATTAGGGGGTAAAAATTCCATATCGTACCGTTCCAAGAGGTCGTACCATCTTACCCAGAACTCTTCACCCAGGCTGTCGAAGTATTCTTCCTTCTCATATTTTTTGTTGGTGACCTTCTCGAACTCGTCTATGTTCGCCTGCAGTTTCGAAAGTATGTAGTTGGTGTTGAGCGTACCGTTGAGCTGGTCCTGACTAGCCGCCATCTCGATGGTACGCTTCTGCTGGTGACGAGGTACGTATTCCCTGACCTCGTCAAGTTTGTCATCATAGGACACCGGAGACCACCTTTTTAGCTTTCTTTTTGAGTGCCTTGATGAGTTTTCTAGGCTTGTTCTTCATCTTCCTTTTGCGGTTGTAATCCATGCGGTCCTGGTGCGACCGTATCTTAGTTTCTATGTCTTTGATACGTCTCTGTAACTCTTTCTTTTCATCTAGTAACTCTTCGATTTTGGATACGTGGTGCTCGTCGGGATAGATCATGAAGTCGTCCGGATTTTTACCTATTTTAGTCATTATCCACCAGCCCCAGCATACGTCTTTTATTCTCATAATCTTTGATGAAATCCCTCGGATCACGTTTGTCTTCAGGCAGTTCGGACCACTTCTCTATGAACCCCTCTTCCTGCTGCATGGCTATGTAACGTGCATCGACCTGCTCTTTTATGATGATCGCTTTGAACCACTGTGCCAGCGCTGTGACCCTTTCCAATGTTGAACGTTCCATTATGTAATCGTAGTAGGTCATGCCGTCCAGCCAGCCGTGTAGGATGTAGCCCTCCTCGGGGTTGAAATCCTGGCACACTACAAGTTTTCCTCCATTACGAGTAGTTTCGATACCTTTCATGGCCACCTTCTGCTTACCATCGATCTCTTCGACTTTGTACTCCGGTTCTTCGAGTGTTGCGGGCTCGTCCTTGTGTTCTAACTCCGCATAGAACTGCCGGTCAGCGTACATTATCCTGGGGGATTTGTTAGGCGGTTTCTCCAGTATTGTAACGGTGTTCTTCTTATCGAATTTTTTGAAGAGTGTGTAACCTAGAATTATGGCTCCTGGAGTGACGAGAAGAGTCGATACGTGGGTGTAGTGATAGCTGACTATGATGTACATGAGCGCACCTATTATCACGAGTGCCAGTTTCGCTTTATCGGAAGTGATGCCTTTGATGAACATCTTCATCGCAGACGGTTCTTTTTTTACCTCGTCGTACCCGTCCTCGTCTTTCTCGATCTTCTTCAGCTTTTTACGCTGCATGACTTTAGCCAGTTAGATCACCCCACTTCTCAGATTTTTTGTACTTTATGATGAGATACGATATCCCCACTCCCACCGAGGCGTTGATCGCACCGTAGGCGACGTGGTACCACCTCAGTTTTTGTATCTCAAACTTCGGGATCTTGATGTACTCCGGCCCTGCGTCTATCTCGTCAGTATCTTCAAGGTTGCGAGTGACCACGACCGAGAAATGATAGCTGTAAGGACCTACGATTATTGCAAGATCTATGCGACGTTCGGGGAGCTCTATATCTATTATTTGCCACGAGCTGTTATGAAAATCTCCGGATTCTTCGACTTCGCCGTCGATCTCTATACTCCACTCGTATGCACGTTCGCCTGAATACAACTCTAGATGCAGCTGTGGGAGGTAAACGGAGCTGCCTAGTGCCATCATGAGACCGCTGTTCTCCCTGCTGCTGTAGCCGTAGAGAGCTGTGTCACCTTTACCAGGGGCTTCCGCTTCTGCGGCCGCCGGCACTAAAAGTGTTATACAGAGAAGGAAAATGAATAAAATTGAAAGGTGTTTGACTATTTTCGACATGGGTCAGTCCCCCTTCACCACTATTATTATGATCGTGAGGAAACCGACTGCGAGAGCTATCAGATGCCAGTTCTGCAGCAGCCATGACGGTTCATCGTCGTCCTCTTCGTACGGTACCGTTCCTCCGCCGCCTGTGTCGTCGTCCTCTTCGAAGTGTGCCGTAACTGATACGTCATCATCCATAGTTACGATCAATTCATCTTCACTGTACTGGTAATCTCCTGACCACTCTTCAAAATACCATCCATCCTCAGCGAAAGCTTTTATAGCGACCTCTTCACCACTTTGAAAGGTATGGTTTCCTTCCGGTGGATCGGTTGTACCATTACCTTCGATATTGATCGTCAAAATATACTCATCAGTTGTAGCGTTCACTTCTAAGTGATCGGCTGAGTATTCACCCTCAGTTTCGTTGTAAGCCCATAATTGGTAGTAATATTTCGTATTATTATCTAATCCAGTGTCAGTGTAAGAGTTGCCTGTATCGTTATAAACTTGTGTTCCATCTCCTACACTCCAACCTTCAGTGGTATTCCTTTCGATGTATGTATAATTTCCACCATCACCCTTTGTCCATTCCATTTCTATTGAATTTTTTGTAATATTGACAATTTCAACATCGGATGGATGAGTTATAGATTCAGACACTTCGAAAGTATGTGTAGACCAATCAGAATATGTAAAAGATAAATCTCCATCAGCATCTGTTGTCTTAACATCCCAATTTGAACCATCTACATCTATGTCATAATCTGTTTCAGATGAAAGATTATGTAATGTTATATCAGCATCCGTAGTTTCATTTACCGTTAAATCAAAGGATACACTATCCGACCATTCTATCATATCTGCTGTCCAACTTGCTGTATCTGATGATAATGACACAGTAGCATCGTCATTGGTAGTTCTAAAAGTTTTGATACTACCTTCGGTTGTATCAGTGCCATTATCTACTATAGCTTTGTACTCGTACTCTGTCCATCTATCTAGTCCCGAAACATCTATCGAGAACTCACCTGTTGATGATATCGACTGTGAGGATGTCGAACTCCAACTATCTGTACCATTTTTTCTGTAATCAAAGTAGGCATCTACAGAGGACTCATCAGCCATATCATTTATCTCGCCTGTCAGGGAGGCTGATGAGGATGTTATGGAAGATACTATATCAGTTTCTATATTTAGAGTTGCTTCAGTCTTAAATGTTAATATTTCTCCCTCATCTATTATACCGCCCGTTGTAGTATTTTTGGATATTACCCTATATCCATAATCACTATTTGAATTTAGACTTGAAATGCTCTGATTAAATGTTCCTTTTCCAGTTATCTTTATTGGTGTTGTTTCATCCCAATCAGAGGTATTTATATCACCTAATGTCGTAAAATAATAAATGCCATTATTTTCAGTATCATCTATATCAGCACAGCCAACATAAAAATCATTATCATCGGTATTCTTGTCAATATCATCAAAAAAGATTCTATCTTGTGGTTTCCCCATCACAATTCTATCCTTTTCGACAAAATTATCATCAACATTCTCATATATAGTTATATTAGAATCGCTATTATCCTCACCAGTTCTTATCCCTGCAACGAAATCATCATAACCGTCAGAATTAATATCATGTGTTTGTATATTATATATCAAATTTTCATTATCAACAACCACTTCTGGCGTATTATCATCAAAAGGATAATCGTACCTATATATTTTTGCATTATTATTCAAATCACTGTCTTTTGTTCCAAATAATATATCATTTTCAATACCGTCATTATTTAAGTCTCCAATAGATTGTGAAATTATTTCATCACAATCAATATCCGTTTCATTTATTAAAACTTCTTTATCCCAGTCATCATTAATAGCATCTGATGGTTTATAATAAATAGATAACTCTGTTGAAGCATCAGTCGGAGATCTATTCCCATTTCTAACTCTTGCCAAGATATCTTCTCTTCCATCATCATTATAGTCTCTTGTCTCTATCGCAACACCATGAGCGCCTTCTATCTGTTCTATTTCATGTTTAACCCAATTATTAGCATCAGAAACGTCACCACCAATATTCTCCAACCAATAAAATCCTCCCTCACCATTATCTATACCTTCATAAGCATAAACAATATCCAAACTCCCGTTCCCAGATACATCATGTGCAATACCATGATGAGAGTGATATGCATTACTATCTAATACTGTGGTTTCCCAATTACCTGTGGGGTCACCTGAATGATTAGCAATAACAATATTATCATCAGTTTTACTATTTGTTGCTTGATCTAAAATTATAACTTCCATCTGACCATCCCCTGAAAAATCAGCTGTTATAGTTCCTTCTATTTCTACCCCATCATCATATATAAGATGTTTATCCCATCCATTTTCAGTTTTATTATACCAATATACTGAACCTTCCTGACCAGTACCAACCACAATTTCTTTTTCACCATCAGCATCAATATCAGCAAAACTTTGTCCATCTGCTTCAGATATATCCGTATCTATTTCATTTTTTGATAAATCAAATTTATTCTCTAATTCACCATATTCAAATGAAACATCTACCTCTTCATATCCAGAAATTTCTGAAACTTCACCATAAAGGTTTGCAGAAGTTGGACCAACATCATCCGAGTGACTTGTCTCAATACTGAAATTCTTTCTAATATATTTATAAGTTACACCATCATTCTCATTTGTCGATACATAGATATTACTTGATGTAATTGAAATCCCCATAACCTGACCGTTTGGCTCATCAAGAACCCTATAAGGTTCAGGTGTATCACCTATTTCACTCACATTATATATTCTTACATCAGTATCAACTGAACCAACAGCAAATCTACTATTATTAGGATAGAAACTAACTACTTTTGTAGAATCCGTTGCATCTGTCAATACATCATAAGGTTCAGGCGTATCACCTATTTCACTCACATTGTATATTCTTACATCATTATCATTTGAAGTTGATATAAGATATTCATTATCATATCCAAAAGTAGCTGTATTCAAAACATCCGTTGCATCTGTCAATACATCATAAGGTTCAGGAGTTGTTCCTAAATCACTAACATTATATATCCTCACATCGGTATCCTTCGACGTAGTAGCTAGATAAACATCATCACAAGAAAAACGAACAGATTTCATAGAATCTGTTGCATCTGATAATGTATCATAAGGTTCAGGCGTTGTTCCTAAATCACTAACATTATAAATTCTTACATCATTGTCATAAGAAGCCGTAGCCATATATTCACTATTATAACTAAAATCAATAATTTGAATTGTATCCGTTGCATCTGTCAATACATCATAAGGTTCAGGCGTATCACCTATTTCACTCACATTGTATATTCTTACATCATCTCTAACAGCTACAGACAAAAATTCTCCATCATGACTAAATCTAACGTCAAAAATATCATCTCCAGTGTCTATAGTATCCACTAATGAATGTTCAGTCATATTATACACATATATATTATTATCCATCGAGCCTACAGCAAACAAATTTTCTTCGATACAAACATCATTACCTTGTAATGTATCAGTTGGTTCATCTAATGTTGTATCATACTCAATGATTGCACCAAATTCATCACTTATCATCAAAATACTACCCATCAACATGATTAATATTAATAGAACTAAAAAACCCGAAAACACTTTATCACTTTTCATATATATAACACCTCTTCGGATTCTTGTTTTTTATTAACTTTTTTAGCCTGTTCTTCATTTATTTCACATAAAGAAAAAAGAGCACACCCAATATGAACAGCACCACTTTTTGAATGATGACCACAAACAGGACAAATATCCTCATTTTGATTGCTCTGTTTTGATTCTTTTTTATTCTTTTTATCTTCCATCTTGAAGAATCCGGTCAGCACCGACATCATTAACAATGATACTACTAATAGATTTACAGCTATGAAACTCATATCTTTTCTCATGACCATCACACTCCACGATCCTCCGAACTCGGATTTTCGTTTCCTCCCTCACGGGTTCGAACATGGCCTGAATCTTCCTTTTTTATTATTTTCTTTTTCATGATTATTCACCTTTGGAATTATTCGCTGTATCGCCTCCAAAAGACGAATCCAGCGATACCTAGCAATATCAAAATGATGTAATGAATCGGTATATCGGGTAGGATCCCTCCCAGGCTCCAGCCGTCGTCTTCTTCGTCGCTAGACGGCGGTGCGGCAGTGTCGTCTTCATTGAACTGCGCAGTTATGGTATAGTTATCATTCATGATTATAGTGGTCTGGGTGCTGTACGGGTCCGTTATGTTGCCGTTATCCCCCGACCACCTGTAAAACGTGTGATTATCATCGGGTTGAACAATTAGATCGACTTCCTGTCCTGGAAGGTACTGGAATACTCCCTTACCAGGTTCCTCGATCGATCCGCCCTCCTCGGATTTGACTGTCAGCGTGTATGTATCATCTTCGGATTTCGTCTCGAACATGAGTGTATCGCCGTGTGTTGTGTTAGATCCGTATTCCAGGACCGCCCTGTAATCGTACTTGGTATTTTCATCTAAACCGGTGACGGTCTGAGTGTACTCCCCTGTCTGGTTCTCCCCAAGGTCCGGAGTAGATGTCCAGCTCGTATCTATCGATCTCTTGTACTGAAAGTATACAGCTACATCCCTATCCTGGTTGTAGAGCTGCAGAACTATATCGGCTCTATCCATCTGTATGTTCTCGGCGTAGTCCGTGACCACATCGGGGAGGGTGGTGAAAGTGAATGTATCCCCATACTTTGTCTCGAGGGTTGCGCCATCCTCGTAATCGACCGCTGCACGGAACTCGTAATCCGTACCCTCCTGTAAACCGCTGAGAGTCTGTGAGAACTCTGTTTCTCCAGAGACCTCTGATTCTTGAGTCTCGTTCCACTCGGACATTCCCACCTGCCTGTAGCTGAAGTACACATCGAGGGAATCGTGCCCTCCATCGTATGTTATCTCACCTGTCGCATCCACTGATGTTGTGTCCAGTCCCGAGTAAGATACCGTATCTATTTCGGGTGGCACGGTTTCAGTGGTGAAAGTTTCTTCAGACCCGTAGTACTTCGTGCCGTCGATCTCGGCAACGGCACGATAGTAGTAAGTCGTCCCAGGTTGAAAATCCGATACCGTTATCGAAAACGACTGCGGTTCTGAAAGTGTAACAGTGTCGCTCGTCCAGGTGGTATTATACGAGTAATATTTTTTTCTATACTGGAACATCACATTCGATTCGTCTGATCCCAGCATATCTACTAATTCCCCTTCCAGGGTCGCATTGTAAGGTGTCACTCCACTCGCCCATTGTGTGTGTATCGGGTCGGCGGTCTGCGAGAACTCGGCGGTCACAGTCGTGTCTGACTGCATGGTGAAGGAAAAATCAGGATCCGTGGAGTACTTGTTACCCCTCCATTCAACGAACTCCCAGCCCGGGTCCGCAGACGCTTCTAGGGAGACTGTTTCGTCTTCTAAGACCGTCCATGTGCCCGTACCGTAGTTCGATTCGCTGCCCTCTCCGTCAGTTTTGATTGTGAGTGACAGTTTCTCTTTGAAAACAGCTGTGACCGTCTTGTCGCTCGTGACCTCTACGCTTATTTCTTTGTTCGTACTGCTCACGGCCCCGGTCCATTCAACGAACTCCCAGCCCGGGTCCGCAGACGCTTCTAGGGAGTATGTGTCTGTGATGACTTGATGAGTACCTTCCCCGAAGTTCAGCTCCGAACCGCCGCCATCTATGTTTATAGTCAGATCGTGAAGATCCTCTGACTTAACAAGACCTGGGAGAACGGATGCCGCTATCAACCCCACCAGCAGTATAGATAAAATTTTCTTTTTCATTTCGTATCCCCTCCCCTCATGAGTGCGTGTTCTATGATCAGCAGCCCGGCCGCAGAACCGGCGTAGCCCATGCCGTGCTTCAGGTATGTCATCGTATCGCCGGTCATGAATTTTTGAATAGCACCCGTGAGCCAGCCCCCGACGAGCACGAGGAAAATACCCAGCAGTACCAGGTCTCTGCGCTTTATAGAAATGGTATCAGCTCCGAGTATATCCATATGGCTACATATGCCAGCAGGCCGTAGAACACTACTATCAAAATGGTCGCTAACGGTGCTGCGAATGCGATGAAAGGGGTTTCTTGCAGTAAAACCCTCATCAGGTCTTCAGTATATTCTATCTGTCTCTCAAAAAAATTTAAAATATTGATGGGGATGTCAGCTACAAAGTTGATTATCCCCTTCACAAGGTCGGTTATGAAATCTACGATGCTGTCTATGATCCATTTCGCTATTTTTTTGAGTTCTTCTGAAACGTCCGGTATCAAAGCGTTGGAATATGAAACAGATGAAGCTGTTGAAATTGGAATCGTGAAAGTTATGACTAAAACGGATAAAATGAAAAGGGAAAGGGTTTTTTTCGTGGCTTCGTTCATGGGATATCACTCAAAGAAGATTTCCTTGATTCTGAATCCCGCATAAACGATAAGCACGAAGGCGATTATCGTTATGCCAGCTATTATCGGACCGTACCACGTTCCACCTACTACGTCTGCCCAGCCTTCGAACACACCTGTTATCGCATTCGGGATCGCCATCAACATATCGACGAACGCCCCGATTATGTCCTTGAAGGCCTGTATTATCGTTTCACCTATCTCGCCGAGTGATGACATTGTATCACCGTATTAGCTGCGGATCCTTGTTGATTGTAGATGCTACGTTCCAGGACAATATCCCCGTGAAGAATATCAGTACGATGGCCAGCATCGACATACCGATATAGTTCATATCTCCGAAATTGGCGATGCCCGCCTGTAGGACGACCCCTACTTCGAGGACGGAATCCACGAAGGCTCCTGAGGTCAATCCGATGGCGCCAATGACGGCATCTTTGATCTTACTGATACCGAAGTACCAGCTGTAGACTCCGGCGAATATGAAAGCAAATATCAACGGCAGTATTAGATATCCTATCATCATTTCCACATCCTTGTTATATCCGAGAGGTCGACCCATGGGGTCGCGAATATCGCCGATATCCCTATGACTATCGATAGTATCGCTGAAACTAAGTTGAGACTGAACATCGGTGAAGTAGCGTAATCAGATAACAGTTGACCGTCGAAGTCGAGAGTTGTGCTATCCGGTGGTAGAACGTTTCCTTCTTCTGCTTCCGATGATGTGCCCTCATTGAGTACTTGGAACACGAGTTTTGCATCTGGGTCTGTGTTGTCCTCTGCTACGAGTAGATCTATAGTTTCGAAGTCGAAATAGTAGTTCGTCATGCCTGTCGATACGTTCGTGGTCTCTGCAAGGATCTCGTCCGTGTTGTTTCCGTCATCTGCTATCAGTTTCATCTGTACCTCCCCACCGTATGGGAAAGCCGCCTTGAACCGTAGCTGGTTCGCACCGTCTTCTATGGCCTCATCAACAGTGTAGTTGAACTCCATCTCCGTCCGTACAAATGTAGCATTATCAGCCTCTGGAGTTATGTAAACGTGATAGTCGTCGCCGGTCTCGTTCTTAGTGTAAAGATTTGTGCTGTCTGTCTGTTCTGATCCGTCGTCGTATACGTATGTGAAGTCAAATTCTTCATTGTTCTCCGGGCTGAAAGTGACCTCTCGGTCCGGTGTGAAAAGTATCCCCTGTGATATTCCGATACTTATGGGTACCATCAGGAGTAGTAATGAAACCAGTACTATCTCCCACAATATACCCGATTTTTTTGTTCCCATCATATCACCTCACTAATTTCGTTTCCCCACTCCTGTGTGGGGGTACTAACATGATTGTCCAATTGTCTTGAGTTGTGCATCATATACACTTCAAAAAAAATAGACTTGAGTATATAAGGCGATTTAGTTAGAACGTGACTAAAACTTTATATATGTAAAGTTTGAGAGAGGATATTTTTACAAATGTAAGATATTCTATGTTTCAGTTTAACATATGTCAAATTTATCGGGATTGAGATCAGCTTGCGGGTGTCGCTGCGGATCCTTCTTCGATGCATTCTCACTAGGAGTGTATCCGGCGCACCCCTCAGCTATCATCTCTTCATCCACATCTACGATCTTTTTGCATTCCTCATAGTGGGAACAATCTTCACACTTGACTGATTCTTCTTTGTGTTTACTGGCCATCATCCTATATCATCCTTTATAATATCCCATACTGTGGGTACGTTTGGAGTGTGACGGCGTATGTACTCTTCACAACTCTTACACAACCGGTTTTCCTTACCATGCTCCATTATAATTTCGCCACAACATCTACATCGAGGGTGATGTTTTAAAGCATGAAATAGATTGAAAAAATGGTAATACAGTGGTGCGACTATCAACCCCGTCACTATAAACGCAAATATAACATTTGGAGTGATATTCATTCTATCACCCTTAATTTATTGATGGATATATCGATATCCACTTCATCTTTCTTATTTAGTTTTGTTGCCTGGGACGAAGGTACTAAGATAGAAGTTTGTTTGAACTGTTCGTAATATTCATCACCGTGTAGAAACCGGCCTATTTTATTATCAAGTTTTGAGATCAGGCCGCCCTCGTCTTCTATACCTGGTACATAGAGGATCAACAAAGTGAAACCTCTCGGTGGCTGGATTATTAAACCTCTATCCTTCGCCTCTTCATGGTCCGCTATATCTAAGATTATAGCTTTCATGGTATCTCATCACTCCCTTTCTGTTTTATGATTTCCATCAATTTTTTTGATGCATAGATTATGATTAATAAGTGAATGAACAAGATCGGTCCGGTGAAATAACCTATCATTTTTCCATCTCCCTGACTATAGTCTTCTTCGAGGGTTCGCCCCAATACGGTTTGATTCCTTGGAAGTCCGCCCATCCGCCTATCTTCATGACTACACGTGGATTCTTACGCTTCTCGTTGAGGTAATAGCTCGCGAAAAATCGTCGGAGGTCGTGCGGTGAGACATGGAGGAACTTCTCTTTATTTGTACGCCTGTGAGCCCTCTCGCCTATCCTGTAGATTATATCGCGAACACCTGCAGTACTCATGTGTTCACCATTTTTGTTAGGAATAAGAGGGTCGTCGTCCTTGAGCCTTTTTTCGTTGATCAAGCGAACGAGGTCGTAGTAAACTTTCTTAGGGATCAAGGCCTCACGGTGCTTTTTTTCTCCTTTCCCTTTCTGCTGGTTCGTCTTTTTGCCGGCTACCTCTAAGAAGTACCTGCTTTCATCATCTATGATCTCTTCGTTTATGTCTTTCACTTTAGCAGCTACGATCTCCGAAACTCTCAATCCGACCCATGCTCCGAGTTTTACTATGCATACGTCTTTCTGCCTGTAGGCGCAGCTTTCTAAAGTTTCCAACTCGCTCTTATCTAACCATACTTTTCTCTTCTTATTCAAAATATCACCAACTTTTTAATCTTAAAATAACCGCGGTTGTTGATTAACCACTTTCGTTCTCCTACGTGTTTTCGTAAGAAGTCCTGCAGGGAATTGAAAGATTTTAGAAGTTTAGTATATAAAGGAAGGGCGGTTTGCTTGTCATATTTGATACAAGTCGCAAGTACTGTTTTCATGAATCATCATCTCCGTTTCTCAAAA
>JBMCUO010000043.1:0-14607 GCA_048622455.1 Candidatus Saliniplasma sp.
TTCGAACGAGAATTCTGGTATGAGTAGCAGCAAAGAACGGTGAGAATCCGTTCCGCCGAAAGGGCTAGGGTTCCTCGACAATGTTCGTCAGTCGAGGGTTAGTCGGTCCTAAGGCGTCCCTTAACCGAGGACGTCGAAAGGGAAACAGGTTAATATTCCTGTACCTCTGACACCCCTGTCCAAACTGTGACGCATAGGGATATCTTGAGCAGGCTTCCCAGTCTGTCGAAATGTAGAATCCCGGGGAGAACCGTAATGGTGAGAACCGGGGCAATGCATGATAGGGCGAGGTTACTCGCTTCATGAGATTCCTAGTGCCAGTGAAAAACGGTTTGGTTACAGTGTCGGAGTCCGTACCGAGAACTGACACAGGTGCCCCTGCCTTAGCAAGGCTAGGCGTATCGGACCAATTTAGGTTAGGGAATTCGGCAAATTAGCCCCGTACCTTTGGTAGAAGGGGTGCCAGTCATGAGAATGGCTGGTTGCAATAACAAGGGATCCCCGACTGTTTAATAAAAACACAGATGGCAGCTAGTCCGAAAGGATTTGTATTGCCGTTGAATTCTGCCCAGTGTCGGCATCTGAATCTCCTTTACAAGGGAGGCAAGGACCGATAAACGGCGGGAGTAACTATGACTCTCTTAAGGTAGCGTAATACCTTGCCGCTTAATTGGCGGCTTGCATGAAGGATCAACGAGGGATCTACTGTCCCAACCTAAAGTCCGGTGAAAATGACTTACTGGCGCACAGTCCAGTACCAACTACTTGAAAGAGAAGACCCTGTGGAGCTTGACTGCAATCTGTCGTTGGGGTACGACCTCAAATGTGCAGTGTAGGTAGGAGACATTACACAGGTGCAAGCGCAAGCTTGTCGCCGAGTCAACCATGAAACACTACCCTTTTGAGATCGTGTCCCTAACCGCTTCGGTGGGACATCGATAGACGGGCAGTTTGGGTGGGGCGCCACACCCTCGAAACAATAACAAGGGCGTCCAAAGGTCAGCTCAGGTGGGTCAGGAATCCACCGTAGAATACAATGGTAAAAGCTGGCTTGACTTGGTTTGGAACAACAACAAACCAAGATACGAAAGTAAGGCATAGCGAACCCCTGAGGCCTATTTATGGGGCCCAGGGATAACAGAAAAGTTACCCCAGGGATAACTGAGTTGTCTCCTGCAAGAGTCCATATCGACCAGGAGGCTTGCTACTTCGATGTCGGCTCCCTCTATCCTGCCGGTGCAGCATCTGGCAAGGGTGGGGTTGTTCGCCCATTAAAAGGGGTCGTGAGCTGGGTTTAGACCGTCGTGAGCCAGGTTGGTTTCTTTTTAGTAGGAGTGTGATGATACCTGAGGGGAAGGGGCCCCCAGTACGAGAGGAACAGGGCTTCGCAGCCACTAGTTTACCAGTTGTCCGGGAGGGCATCGCTGGGTAGCCACGCTGTATGGGGATAAAGGCTGAAAGCATCTAAGCCTGAAGCCCCCCCTGAAAAGAGGTATCTCAAGACTCCCGTAAAAGACGGGTTTGATAGAACCGGGGTGTAAGTACGAAGCTTCGGCGACGTATTCAGCCCACGGTTACTAAACGTCTGGACTGCGTCCGCATTCTTGGACTGGTCATTAGACAGGTCTGTGTATGAAATGTTACTTTTATTTTTAACAAAAGTATCCATTGAGCTTCAGCTACGTTCAGGGAATTAAAAAAATATTTACCATAAACCTGCTGGAGTTAAAGAATCTAGAGCTAGATGGGATATATAACCGATCAAGAAGAAATAGAGTGACCATATCACTAGATTTTCCTGAGTGGATAATAGAAATAGTGTGAAAGCTGTGATCATGATAAAAAGAAAAAGTATGCCTTTACTGTGAGCGAATTTTCTGTGTTTTGGTGAAAAAGGCGGATCTAATTTGTCGGGAAGTACTGCACCGAATGTTAACGTCGTGAATAAAAGAGTGGTTTCAATTACCATAGATTCCTGAAAAAGTTCGTAGAAAATAGAATAGGATGAAATAGAATTTGACTGAACCGAAGCTAAAATAAAATAACCCGCTAATCCAAAAAATAGTCCTCCGATCACATGTGTATTCCGTCTCATCATTTTCTGGGATAGAGTGGTGTTATAAAACTATAATTGACAGGGTAAGATGAAAGTATTTAGTCCAAAAAATAGGAGGATTTTTATAACTCTATACATTCATCAATTGAGACAACGATGCCAGAAGAAGAAAAAGGTTCTAGCGGAAATGAAGGGTTCACTGTTACTCCGTGGGAAGTAGAAGGTAATATTGATTATGAAAAATTGATAGATGAGTTCGGGACTTCCAAGATCGATGAAGAGTTGATTGATAGAATAAAAGATGCTGCAGGAGAAGTCCACTTCATGCTCAGAAGGAAGATATTTTATTCACATAGAGACTTTAATTGGATCCTTGATGAACATGAAAAGGGCAACAAATTTGCTATGTACACAGGTAGAGGACCTTCCGGTAATACTCACGTAGGTCATCTCATGCCGTGGATATTTGCCCGATGGATGCAGGAAAAATTTGGTGTTGAACTGTATTTTCAACTTACGGATGATGAAAAATTCCTATTCAACTTCGACCTTTCATTAGAAGACACTTATTCCTTTGCTCTGGAAAATGCTCTGGACATAATAGCGTTGGGATTCGATCCCGAAAAAACACATATAATTATAGATACAGATAATATAGATACATTATACCCAATAGCTTTAAGAGTTGCGAAAAGGATCAACTTCTCGAATGTAAAAGCTGTATTTGGATTCGATAATTCTACTAATGTTGGTAGTATATTTTATACTGCTATACAATCAGCCCCATGTTTCATACCTAGTGAACGTAAGGGAGAAAATGTACCGGTTGTTATACCGTGCGGTATTGACCAGGACGCACATTTCCGTCTGACGAGGGATATAGCCGAAACCCTTGGGTATTATAAACCCGCCCTGCTTCACAACAAATTAGCTCCTTCCCTTGATGGAACCGGAAAGATGTCCGCTAGTAAACCTTCATCGACTATATTCACAACTGACAGCCCTGAGGAAGTCAAATCAAAAATATATAAGGCTGTCACGGGAGGCAGGGTCTCAGCGGAGGAACAGAGAGAAAAGGGCGGTAATCCGGACATATGTGCTGTCCAAAATTATAGATACTACATATTCCAGCCCGATGATGAGGTCGTGGAAGATATTGCAGAAAGGTGCCGGCAGGGAGATATTTTATGTGGCGAGTGCAAGAATCTTTTGATCGAAACTATAAACAATTTCCTTGAAAAACATCAGGAAAAGAGAGAATTAGCGAGGGAAAAGATAAACGAATATCTTTTATAAATTTAGTAAAATTATAAAATGAATCTATGGTTGTTATTTCATATTTGGCTTATAATTTATTCATATTTAAAGTCTTGAAAAACATATATATAGGAGTGCTTTCATGAGAAAGGCCACTATATTTATCTGGTGATATCTGATGAGGTTTAGCCTATCTAGTCTATTCAAAAAAGGAAACAAACAAAAAAGTTCCAGCTCATCCAAACTGGAAAAACACTGGGGCACCATAGTATCTCTATTAGGGATATTCATCATCGCTTTACTGGTGCGATGTTATTTTGCCTTCAATTTAGCTACCAGTCATGGATCACCATTCATGATTTCAGGTGGTTCTGATGCTTATTATTATAGGAGGATCATCGATTTTATCACCACAAATCATTATCATCTATTAAATGAACCTATGCTAAATTATCCTATAGGACGGATAAATCCACGTCCCCCTTTATTCGCATGGATAAACGCAGTTATGGGTTACATACTGTCACCATTAGTGGGCGATGTTCGAGTTGCAACTGAATATGTATTCATGCTGTCCGTAGGTGTTTGGGGAGCTCTAACTATCTTTCCTACTTATCTAATTGGGCGGGATACTTTTGGAAAAAAAGCAGGTATAACAGCTGCTTTACTGCTTGCTATAAGTGCAGCCCATCTTCAGAGAGGTGTGATAACAAATGGTGATCACGATGCTTTTGTAATGTTCTTTGGTGTAACTGGTTTCTATTTCCTCATGCGTGCGCTGAAAGGTATCGATGCTAAAAGAAACTGGGTACAGGATTGGGCTGATAGAACTAAGATAAAAGCAGGACTTTCAGAGTTCATTTCAGAAAATAAAAGATCCCTGCTGTACGCAGCCATGACTGGAATGTGTTTTGGGGCAGTAGCTTTATCATGGCAGGGTTATGCGTACATGATGGCTATCGTTTTGGTGTACTATGGTATTCAACTATTCATTGACAAATTTAAAAAGAGGGATTCTCTTGGTGTGACGATGTGTGTTGGGGTTGCATTATCCCTCACATTACTTCTAGCTGCACCATTTTATATATCTACAGGCGTTGGTTTTTCTTTACCTACGGGGATAGGGCAGTTCTTCGATGTACCCCTACTTCTGTTTTTGAGCTTTATGGTTGTGGGTATATACTTCATGGTCACTAGAGATCTACCATGGTTGTTCGTTCTGGGAGTTTTTGCAGTAGCTGCTTCAATATTTACCGTGTTAGGCTTTTACTTTTTCAGAAAATTCATAGAATCCGTAATAGGAGGTGGAGGCTATTTTATTCAGACTCCTGTTTATACGACCATTGCAGAAGCACAGTCTGCTGAATTTAGTAACTTAGTTTTATCTGCAGGGGTGCTCACATTCTTCTTGTCGTTCACTGGAATCGCCTTAGCTCTTTGGCACCTAAAAGGGAATTGGAATCCAGCTTTTATATTCGTGCTGATATGGACGGCCTTTGCCCTTTATATGGCTATCTCGGCAGCTAGATTCATGTTCAACGCCGCTCCAGCCTTCGCCTTACCTGCTGGGTGGGTTACAGCATTGGCGGTCGATAAAGCAAATTTCCCGGAAGTGGCTTGGCGTATCAAAAGTTACAGAGGAAACTTGTGGAAAGGCATATACGAGGGATTTAAAATCAAACACATTTCTATCATATTGGTAGTATTATTTCTGATCTTCATACCAAATGTAACACACGCATTCGACGCGGGTATACCTTATGAAAAGAAAGGAGACTATGACGAGCAGATATATCAGAGCTTACCGGAATTCCTTAGACCTCCAGAAGACGAAATGAATGAAACAAGTTCATGGTATCTTGGAGCCTTTGGTTATTCTTTAGACGATCCAGGTGGGTACTGGCCATCTGCCTGGAAATGGCTTCGAAATCAAGATACCGATTTAAAACCTGAAGATAGACCTGGTTTTTTAAGCTGGTGGGACTATGGTTTCGAGGCAGCTGGTGAAGGGCAGCACCCTACTGTAGCGGATAACTTCCAGACTGCTTACAGGTTTGCAGGAAACGTGTTGATGGCTCAGAATGAGTCGGAAATGATCAGCCTGCTCACCGTTAGAATGCTAGAGAAGGATATTAACGAAAGAGGTGAGTTCAGTGAGGACACCCATGATATCTTAGAGGAACATATCGGTGAAGTAAAGACAGAAGAGCTTGAAGCGGCTATGCAAAATCCAAGGGATGAGAAGTATAGAGACGAGGTATTTTCTAACCCTGATAGATATCATCCGCGGGATGAAGATATCCACTTTCAGAACGTTAAATATGCCTATACGATGGGACTTTTATCTTACGAGGATGTCCATGATTTAGCAGATCTATACAGAGAAGTCTGTATAGAACTAGACGGTAGGATAAAATACTTAGCCATCGATACCAGATTATTCCCATTATCGGGTCAACAGACCGGTGTATTCTACGCTCCTGTCAAACTTTCTGGTCATAGGATTGATGACGAGCATGGTATGAGAACTCCAACTGATTTCTATACGATCAATTTTGTAGATAGTCAGAATAATGTTTATTCTGATCCTGATGAGATACCAGAAGATGCTCAGATAGTCGATCAACGTATCGAATATCAATCCATGTTCTATAATTCCGCGTTGTATAACATCTTCGTCGGTTATTCTGGAAGTGATATAGGGATGGAAGAAGGAATACCGGGTATGAATCAGCAGTTACAGGAACAGCAACCGATGCCAGGTTGGAATATGACTTATTTCAAGATGGCTCACAGGACTGCATATTATAATCCATACGATGATTTCGAGAATAATACTGAAGCATGGAGAGCGATTTCATACGATGAAGCGCTTGAGAAAGAGCAGGGGGGAAATGGAACTGTGGATACTAGTGGTATGGCTTACATGAGACAGGGAGCAGTTTTCTTAGAGAATTATGATGGAGCTATAGTTGAAGGTCAGGTTAAAACAGAAGAAGGTGAACCAGTCCAGGGTGCTACCGTAACTGTTTTGGACGAATATATGACCGTCAAGCATGTAACTACTACTGATGAAGATGGATATTATAGAGCAGTTGCGCCTCCTGGGGAGAATACACTAGCAGTGACACAAGGGCAGCTTGAAAGACCAGTACTACAGATACGAGAAAACCAACTCGGTGTACATGAATTCACAGTCACTGAAGAGATGGCTATGAGGAAAGAGATCGATAGTACTCGAAATGGGACCTGGGATTATCAGATCGAAAAGGATTTTGAAGTGGATGGTTCCGAAGTCGATGGCCATATATATATAGAGATGGAAGAGGACGAAGAGGAATCTAATACTCTAGACGATGTAGATCCTAGTGAAGTAGACTCTGATGAAGTAGACCCTGGTGAAGTAGACCCTGGTGAAGTAGACCCTGGTGAGATAGACCCTGGCGAGGTAGATATGGATCCGGGAGATATTCCTGGTGGAACGGAACCAGGTGAAACTGAACCTGATGAAGGCTATGATGAGGGAAAGGATGAAGTCATAAATGGAGAAGTCACTATTACTCATATAAGATCTGGGAAAACGCACACCATGGAAACCACAGATGGTTATTTCAAATTTACAGGATTAGTTCCTGGAAAATATTCAATGGAAACGGATGTAGAAGGGGCTGAAAAAATAGATAACATATCATTGAGTCCCGGCGATTTAATGACCTCTGATATCAAAGTATCTACTGGTGAGGCTAATCTTAATATCGAATACGGTGAAGGAATTAATTCATCTCAACCGCTTGATATCGAAGCACGCCATTCAAAGACGGGATTGACCTATGATACTGTGATAGAAGGAGAAGGATCTTATCCGATTAAAAACATGATTAATGGACGATACGAATTGACAGTCAAATCAGATGGATATACCTTCAAGCATGGAGGCCATAAATTCGAGATGGCTCAAGAGGAGATTCAAAACATCTCGCTCTCAATCGCACCTGCGGAAAGAGTAACTGGTAACGCTGTTCAAGATGGTGATATTTTAGAGGGACAGAGTATCACCGTAACGGGTACTGGAGATTCAGAATTCCAAAAAACGATTAAAACGGATACTAACGGTGACTTTTCGGTAAAACTTCCAGAAGGGGTTTACCGATTGTATGGTCGAAACCGGGAAGGTACTCAGACATTTGTATACATGGACCTGATTTCCGTCCCGCATGAAGAAGATATCGATGCAAATTTCGAAAAAGGTTATGTAGTCGAAGGAGAAACCTTGTTTGAAGACTCTACAGAGGATTCCTACAATATATTATTCGAACATGAATCCGGTAAAGAGGTAAAAGTTACCTCAAATTCAGATGGACGATTTAGAACACATCTTATACAGGGATCCTATGATGTCTATGGCTGGAAAGATGGAACCTTTACCACTTTGGTTTCGCTAAACCAAGTAACTGTCGATAAGTCTAGAAATTTAAATTTAGAAGCAGAGCGAGGTACAAAACTTTCCGGTACAGTTAAGAGGCATATGGAAGAACTCGCTGAGTTCCAGGATGTTGAAAATCTCCGAAGTGAAATCGAGATAAAAGTTAACAAGGATTGGATATGTGCAGGTAGATCCAACCTAGATGGTGAATACGATGTGTTTGTTCCTGAAAGACGATCCACTCTTCGATTTTCTAAAGATGGGTTTGAAAACTTTGAAATCGAATATACACCTGGAGAAGAACCGACTAGCGATGTATCACTCAAAGCTGATGATATTACTGTGAGTGGTGATATACATTACGAAACATATTATCCAGAAACTTTAGAGTTAAAATTTGAAGCTGTTGGAAATGGTGCTGTTGACAACGAATTATCGGTATCTAGGGATGACTACGCTGTAGAATTACAGCCCGGAGTTTATGACATGGTGGTCGATCACGCCTTTGATAATGATAATCAACGACTATGGTACAATGAAAGGATAGAGGTATCTCAAGATCGCGATCTAGAATGGGACATATCTCTGAAAGAACAAATTAGATTGACAGGTACTATCAAGGATGAACAGGGAATCATCAGGGAAGGAAACATGTCATTCCTAGGTCCAGAAACGAAAAACATCACCAGCGAAGGTGAATTTGATGTATATATATTACCTGGAAGCTATGGATTAAGGGTGGCCAATGATGCTCATAATCTGACCGCTCACAAGAGCTTCGAAGTTGGAAACGCAAGCTCTATCGATGTCGTTTTAAAAGAAACGATGGATTACAGCACAACAGTACGTTTTAGAGGTGAAGCGAAATCAAATGTTCTCATCGAAGTTGAGAATCTCGAGAGCGGTTTCGTAGAGACTGAAAAAACGGATGAAACGGGAGATGCATCCTTTTCACTGGCACCAGATGAATACAGATTAGATATAGATCATATAGAGCAAGAGCCAGTAAAGGATGTTATGAGTAGAATTAGATACCGCTACAATATTGAAAGCTATGCTGAACATCTTCCATCTAGTATATCTCTCACTAGAGAATTGTACAATGCTACGCTTTCTGGAACAGTAAAAGCTGAAGGAGTGGGAGTAGAGACTGAGATCGAGTTCATTTCAACCAGTCCAGAATCTATTTCAACTTCTACAATCACTGACGCTGATGGGGACTTTGATGTCGAACTATTCCATGGATTGTATACTCTCTATATCTCTCATGAAGGTTCAAGACCTTATTCCTATTTGGGAACTTTTGCCATGGAAGAGGAAGATGATAGCATCGATATCGATTTAGAGAGAGCATCAGTCTTGGAAGGAAGAGTTAGAAAAGGAAATATCGGAGAGGAAAGCGAAGTAAACTTCCAGAGAATCTCTGATAAAACTGAAAAAACCATTGAAACTGACATCCAAGGTAATTTTGAGATATTACTTCCAAGATATGAATACAATATAACCGCTGAAAAAACAATCGCTGAAAATAGATACAGGGCAGAGAGAGACATAGAGCTAGCATCGAGTAGAACCCTTGACCTTGAGTTGAAACTCGTTAGAGAGTATGGTATCGAGATCGAAGAGATTCCGACTAAAAGAGCTTCTCAAGGGGATACGATTACTTTCGAAGTTGATATAACAAATACTGGAAATGTTATAGATGAATACGAGATGTCTGCAGAGAAGTCTGTGTGGAATATCGAGTTCTCACCACAGGAATTCGAGTTAGCCCCAGGTAGAACAAGAAGCGTAAAAATAACAGTACAAGTAGACGATAATGCTAGTGTCGCTCATCCACCTGTAAGTTTTGAGGTCAAATCACATAATTCAGAAGAAGAGGAAGAACGGACAATCCCCTTTGAGATAGAACCGGTTTACGGAGTTCAGGTACTCCCTGAGATAGAGAGAAAGGTGTTTGAAAGAGGTTCATTACATTATACTTTAAAAGTGCGTAATACGGGAAATGTAGAAGAAGAATTTAGACTAAGTATACAAAATGATGATGAATTGATTAACAGAGGTTGGAACGCCACACTTTCAGATGAAAGAATATCTGTAACCGAAGCTGAAGATGGCCAAGTTAACCTGACTTTGAAACCGTTAAGAGCTGGAGCAGTTAGAGACGTGGAAGTAGTCGTCACTGCTACCAGTACTTCAGATGCAGGAGCTTTTGATATGGCAGATGTAAGAGCCGAAGTCCCTTCATTAGAAAGTGATACTGAACAGCTGGAAATGGAAGGTGAAAGGATCTCATTTGAGAAGTACGAATTCTCCCTAGAAACCTGGCAGTGGGTTGCCATAATACTTTTCATCAGCTCGATAGCTCTGTACGTGATGAAAAAGGAGAGGTGGATATAGATGAAATCTAAAATCATCTCTTTGACCATCATTTTGATGCTCTCAGTGATTTCATTGTCCGTAGTGTTCTCGGGATATTCCCGGGCAGAGGAATTTTCAAGCAGAGGAGTTAGTTTATTCATCGATGGTGATGAAGAGGTATTTGTAAATGAAACTAATATCTACGAGGTGACTATTGATGGTGTTTTTGGAAGGAATGCGGAGAACTGGACTTTAAATTCTAGTGTAACAGAAGGAACGGCCACGATATTGCCAGAATCGGATGAATCTAACAGCAGTAATGTTTTCGAAGTGGAAATGAATGCTGTAGAGTCGGGTACTATAGTTATGGAGTTCGAGGCTTTCTGTTCAGATGGGGACGAAATCAGGCGAAAAGTAGAAACCTTTGAAGTAAACGTAATCAAACCATCAACGATTTCCGTCGTCGTTAGGAATCCTACCAACACCACTATCGAAGACATCGAGGTGGGACTTTTCATCAACAGCGAACTGAGAAGGGTTAAACATATAGACAGTCTTGAAGCTGAGGATCAAGAAAGGATAGAGTTTAACTGGTCCGATGAAGGATTAGAGTCCGGTGAACACCAGATAGAGATATGGGTTGATTATGGATTTGAAGAGACAGAAGAGTTCCATAAAGATTCACTTATCTTAGAGAAAAGTTTCTATATACCTGACGAAGGAACTCAAACCCTGTATAACGCATTGATCATACTATTGATACTAGGTGTGATAGGCGCGTTCTTCTTCTATCAACATAAAAAGAAAAAGAGAAGAAGACCCTGGTAGAACACAAACCCTTTTTTTATTTTCCTTTAAATTCAGGTTCCTTTTTATTCAAAAAGGCATCCATACCTGTTTTTTGATCCTCAGTTTCAAAGCATTTTTTGAACATCTCAGCTTCGATATCCAAACCTTTATTGATTTTCACTCGACTTCCTTCATTGATAGCTTTTTTAGCGTATTTCACGGATAATGGACCATTTTTAGATATGGTCTTTGAAATCTTTATCACTTCATCCATAAAGTTTTCAGAATCTATGATCATGTTGACAAGACCTATCTTTTCAGCCTCTTCAGCGTCTATTTTTTTACCAGTCAGTATCAATTCTTTGGCTTTTTTGATACCTACGATCCGAGGTAATCTTTGGGTTCCGCCGAATCCTGGTATGACTCCTAATCCGACCTCAGGCTGTCCAAATACAGACCGTTCAGAGGTTATGATGATATCACAGCTCATGGCCAATTCCATACCCCCACCTAAAGCATAACCGTCAACTGCCGCTATCACAGGCACTGAAAATTCATCTATCCTCTGAAAGAGTTCCTGTCCCCTCTTAGAGAATTCTTCAGCTCTTTTGGGGGACATGTCCTTCATCTCGGCAATGTCAGCACCAGCTACGAAAGCTTTTCCTACACCTGTAAGAACTATAACTCGAATACTTTCATCATCTTCTAAAAGGTCTAAAGTTTTACTTAGATCATCCAGCAGTTCAGTACAGATAGCGTTCATGGGCGGATTGTCTATTTTTATGACAGGTATCTCGTCATCCTTTTCCAACTCTATCATGGGTATCGACCTCTTTCAATATTCGTAAAAACCTTTTCCAGTCTTTCTACCTAATTGCCCGGCTCTTACCATCTTTTTCAGTAGTGGGCACGGTCTATATTTGGAATCTGCGAACTCTCCGTATAAGACTTCCATGATGTGTAGAACCGTATCTAAACCTATCAAGTCAGCTAATTGGAGTGGTCCCATGGGGTGATTGGCACCCAGTTTCATGACCTTATCGATATCTTCTTTAGATGCAGTACCTTCATAGAGTGTATAAATTGCTTCATTGATCATGGGCACCAGCAGACGATTTGCGACGAATCCGGGTGAATCTTGTACTTCAACAGGAGTCTTTCCGATATCCTCAGCTAGTGAAATTATGATCTCAGTGGTTTCATCGTCTGTTTTTAACCCTCTTATGACTTCTACTAGTTTCATCAGCGGAACCGGATTGAAGAAGTGCATACCGATGAACTTTTCCGGTCTGTCTGTTGAGGATGCCATCTCTGTGATAGGTATGGTTGAGGTATTCGAGGCGAAAATAGTCTTTTCTGGGCAGATCTCATCGAGTTTCTGAAACACTTCTTTTTTGATTTCCGCATCTTCGATAATGGCTTCGATGATGATGTCGCAGTCAGATAGTTCATCAATATCCGTGGTCGTTTCGATCCTGTTAAGCGTTTCCTTCATTTCCTCTTCAGTGATTTTATCTTTACTAACAGCTTTATTCAATGATCTTTCGATCGAGCTTATACCATCATCTAACAACTCCTCCTCGATGTCCCTCATCATTAGATCGTAACCGTTCTGAGCCAACACCTGGGTTATCCCATGACCCATGGTCCCTGCGCCTAAAACTCCAATTTTTTCGATATCCATAATTGATCACTCAAAGCTACTTATCCTTTTCAACTATTTATCATTAAGGTTTTTAATCTTTTTCTATAAGCATGGACATCCCCATGCCTCCACCTATACATAGGCTTGCCAATCCTAGGTCTTCTTTACTCCTGATTATCTCGTGAACCAATGTAACTATCATTCGTGCACCGGTACATCCGATAGGATGACCAAGTGATATACCTGAACCGTGGGGGTTGATACGTTCACTACCTGGTTCGTTCATTCCCACACCATATTTTGGTGTCCCCATCTCTTCCATAGCGGCTAAAATCTGGGCCGCGAAGGCCTCGTTCTCTTCGATAACGTCGACGTCGTTCTCAGTGTAATCTACTTCATCGAATAGTTTGTTCGTGGATACTACCGGTCCCAAACCCATGTATTTCGGATCGAGTCCACCTGATGTGGATTTTAAGATCGATGCCATTATATTCAACCCGTTCTCCTCAGCGTATTCTCTAGAAGTGATCAAGAGAGCTGCAGCACCATCTGATATAGATGATGCATTTCCAGCAGTTACAGTTCCACCTTTTTTGAACACTGGTGGAAGTTTTGCTAGGGCTTCTAAACTTGTATCACGGGGATTTTCGTCCTTCTTCATCTCACCGTCTCTAAGTGGGACTGGAACTATCTCGTCCTGGAATATATCATTCTTGAGAGCTTTTCTAGCCCTGTTCTGACTTTCCACACTGAGACGGTCCTGCTCTTCCCTTGATATGTCGTAGGCTTCTGCTAAATTTTCAGCGGTCACACCCATGTGACAGTCGTAGAATATTTCGTAAAGACCATCTTTGACCATCATATCCGTTACTTCACCTTTGCCATCTAGGTTCATACGGTAGCCCCATCTAGCTTTTGGAAGGACGTAAGGCGCACTGCTCATGTTCTCCATTCCACCGGCTATAACTGAATCCGCTTCTCCGGTCCAGATCTTTTGAGCCGCGAGTTCTATGGATTTCATACCTGAAGCACATACTTTGTTGACGGTGAAAGCAGGGACTTCTACGGGTAAACCTGAGATTATAGAAGATTGTCTTGCAGGGTTCTGTCCCTGACCTCCCTGAAGTACGTTCCCTAAAATGACTTCATCTAGATTGATGGTCTCTAATCCTTCATCCCACTCGGAATATCTTCCTTCTACTTCAGAAAGTCCATTATCTTTGAACTTCTTCGGCGAGTAAGCTTTTTTAGTTTTTGAAATGGCAGGTCTAGCTTTCAGTTTTTCAAACAACCCCTTTATGACTATACTTCCCAATCCTGCTGCACTTTTATACCTCAGCGACCCGCCAAATTTTCCCTGTGGTGTTCTAACACCTTCGACTATTACTGCTTCTTTCATCATCAACACATCCTAAATAGATTAGAAGAATTAACGGGATATATTACTTAATGATTGTGTGATATTGCGGTTGGTAAGTTTTTAGTTATGTAACATAGGTATGGGATCGTCGAATGTAAAAATGATACAAAAACCGCCTTTTGGGTTAAACGTGGGAGGAGTACAACCACTATCATTTTAAAAGCTTCAAATATATATATGTGAATAAGAAAATATATATAACTTGATCCTATTATAAACCGGGAAATTATGTTAGGAGGAAATAAATTATTTGCATTTGTTAGTATTTTTATCATTTATGATGCTGAATTTTTTCGCTTTATAGTCTGCACCATCTACAACAACCAGATAGCCCTCCTTTCGGGTGATATGCATTTTGCCATCGAAGATACTCATATCTTCGATAACGGTGATAGTGTCTGGCTGGATGCTAAAGATAGAGACAAGATAACGATGATACCGGTGACGGGTGCCTACGATAGAGGTCCTGGGAAGTTAGAGTTCTACAACTTTGCTTATGAATGGGACCCCGATGAAGACTTGTCCGGCGACGGTTTGTCCTGGACTGATGAATTGTACAGGTACGGCACAGATCCAGAGCTAAAATCGGATATCGCGACAATGGATACCGACGGCGACGGTCTAACGAATCAAGATGAAGCCGACGAGCACGGCAC
>JBMCUO010000044.1:0-14529 GCA_048622455.1 Candidatus Saliniplasma sp.
CCTATATACTGTTCTAGCAAATGGTGGGTTAAAGGATTCGCTCACAGTGTGGAGTCTATCGTCGGGAAACAGGGAGTAGCAGTTACATTGATCAACCCCTCCGAAGTTAGAACAGATATACCCGATGAGGAAGGAAAAGCCTATAAAAACAAGTTTGACCAAGGAGAGGTCACTGAACCTAATGAGATAGCGGACACGGTGGTATTCGCTGCTAAGCAGAGTAAGACAACCACTTTAAGCCAGATAGATATTTACAGAAGGGATAAATTGTCGGATTTCTTCTAACTCAGAGTTTAACTTTGACATATTTCCCTTCGTTTTGGATGTATATAAAAAGTGAATCGTAAACTGGATGTTCTGCCAGAGTAGTTGAGTCGCCTATAATTATCAATTTCCTCTTAGCTCGGGTTATACTCACGTTCAACCTTCGTAGGTCTTTCAGGAACCCGGTATCATTGGACCTGTTACTCCGGGTTAGAGATTCGATATCACCCAGTTCAACTATGGTATTCCGTTCCACCATCTAAAATCACCAAGAAAAATTATTAAAAAAACAAAAAAAGTTAATGGTTTTACGTGCTTTCTATCCTAGGTGCTAATAGGTACGTTACTTTTCCGTAGCCATCCGCGAACTCGAAACGCATTTTAACAGGATAATCTGCTCCTAATTCCATATTGATGGGGGTATTACTTCCTACACATTTTATCATGCTGGAAAAGTAATCTAGAGCGAACAGGGACCTAACCTTTTCTTTTGCTTCGAGTTCATCTAGTTCATCCTTTGAAAGAGATAACCGTACCATATCCTCGTCCTCTTCAGATATGATCTCAAAGCCTTTAGGACCTGCTATAATTGATATGTGGTCTGAAATATTTTGAGAGGCTTTGATACCTTTTAAAAGATGTTTTCCTTTGAGAGTCAGATTTATAGGGAGATCAAGTTGAGGTACATTCGGGTCTGTCATACCCGCGGTGTCCAGTAAAGGCATCTTCTGGGTTATATTATCCACATTCAATATCAATCTATTTTCATCTTCGTTGTGTGTAATAGTAACGATATCTCCAGAACCGGCTAGATTGAGGAATTGGCCCATCTTTGATAGATTCAAACCCAACTCTGTTTCTTCTGCATCATAAGTTTCAAAGGCATCCTTACTTAGATTTAAGTCGACCATAGCAACATGTGCCGGGTCAACTGCCTTCAAAGAAACCCCCTCTTTATCTATATTTAATTTTACTTCATCAACGATCGTTCCTACTATTTCGATCAAGTCTTTCAATATCTCTGATTTGATTTCAGCGTTTAACATGGTAGTCCCCTTAGGGAAAAGAGTATTTCATCTCGGCATATAAGGATTATGGTTGAGATCAATGATTCAACTAATATCTATTGTCAATAACGAAATATGATATCTATTAAAAAGCTTTATATCTGATAAATGAGTTTTTAATAATGTTATGGATTTAGACATGGACATGGACCTTAGATGGGGTGATCTACATGCACCCACAAAGACCTTTTCCCATTATGGGAGCATTCACAAGGTGGTCCGTGACCTTAATTCCTCACCTCTAAGACAGTATCAAAGGTCTAAAGTATTGAAGAATGGAATCTACATAGAGAGAGGTATCAGAAAAAAGTATGGCAGTAAACTAAGCATAATCGATAAGATAAAAAGGTATCTGAATCCACATATAGATAAGGCTTTTGGTTGTATTCAGCGAGGTGTCACCCCACCATCTGGTGAGATAGTTAATGATGTTACCTCGTCATATGTTTTAAACGCTACTAAAAAAGACTTTGATTATCTTGACGATACAGTAGAGAAGTATTCTGTTGAAGAACAGGATTCGGCTTACGCAGTGTGTTATTCGTTCAAACGCAGTCCCGTTGAGGATTTGAAAAAGTCATCTGAAATATTAAGACAGGATTACATCAAAGAAAGTGTAACTGGTTTAACACAAAAAGGGGTAGGGTCTGGGGTGACCTATTTGATGATCACATCTGATGGTGAGTGTAGAACATCTAAGTCTCTAGAAGAAGCTCATACCAACTCCTTATTCTCTTGTAAAAATATACCTGATAGTAGTTATTGGCTGATCAGTCCCGTTTCATACAAGATGATGTTAAAGGAACCGATCTGGAATAGGGACATAAGTAAAAAAGAACTATATGAAACGCTCAAAGTGATCGGTTCTGTGGATTACAAGATTGATTACTGGGACAAGATGTTTTTGAAGGGGCATGAAAAATCTGAGAAGGTCCTAGAAAATTTTGGTAAATTCTGTCTTGAAAACCATGAAAAATCTGAAAATGTAGCATTCATGCTGGATTTGACGAAGATATATCCTGAAAGAGCTGACGAGATCACTGAAGATATATACAAAGAACTATCGCACAAAGATTTAGATTATAATTCTTTCGAGAAGCAGGCTGAAGCTATCGTTGAAGGATATATGCTGTGAATTGTATGTATGGGATGTAAGATGAAAGATCGAGTAAGGCCGTTTAAAAGGAATTTAGCCATATTTAAACTCCTTCTAGTTTTATCTCTAGTTTCATCTGTTGTAATAAACACAGCCTTTATCACTTCATTCTCAGATGGGGCATCATCAGGAATGAAATCATTAAGTGAGGCGAACGAATATTTTTACACCGATAAAGAGGTCTATGATATAGGAGAACCTGTGACTTTAGTTATAAAAAACAACGGTGATTTTTCCCACGTACCGTTAGCAGCCTGCTTAGAAGTAAATGAGATAGATACCAGCGAGACAGTTTTTAAAGAATCTTGTACCAATTTACCGATGGTTCCAGCACAGAATCGAACTGAAGTTTTGGTACTAGAACAGTCTGTAGATATCCCGGAAAAAGAAGGAGATTACCGCGCTTATCTTCCAAACAGAGAGAACTACACGGTCGATTTTTCTATACGAGACCTATCAGACATTGAAACGGATAATTATTGGATTTGGATCATGATTGGGGGATGTATCTCTATAGTTATAATCACTGCTGTTACAGTTCGAGTGAAGAAGGGACCGAAGGACTATTCCTGAATTCTCACATAATCTTGATATGTGCTAGTAAATTTTTCAGGTGGATGTCGTCGTTAGACCCCTCTAAAAGGTCGTAATCGACATCGGCCATCTTTTGTACTATCCTCATCCTAGTTTTATCATCCATAGGTATTTTGAATAATTCCTCGTGTAGTTTTACTAAAAGTTCTCTTCCTGAAAGACCTTCATCGATCATCAATTCGTATAGTTCTTCTCTCACCTTCAAAAAATCTTTTCTGAATGCATCTTTCAACAGCCTTTTCACATCGCTTGAACCTGTAAGCTTGTTATATTCTATGATATCTCCTTCTTTTATGGTATTAGAAGACGCTGATGAGAGCTGCAGTAAGTTGGTTATCTTTCTCAAATTCCCTTTTCCATAGTTGATTAGAACTTTAACAGCATCCTCTTCAACCTCTAATCCCTCATTTTCTATTATCTTTTTTAACCAAGATTTTACGTCGTTTTTGCTTAAAGGTCTGTAATACAGCTGTACGCATCTAGACCTTATAGGGTCAATAATTTTAGAGGAATTGTTACATGAAAAAACAAATCGTACGTTCTGGGAGTATTGTTCGAGTATCCTTCTCAGTGCTGACTGAGCTTCATTTGAAAATGATTCAGCCTCATCTATGAATATTATCTTAAAATGTTTTTCAGTGAGCGAGGTGGTTCTAGCAGCATTCTTTACCTCCTCTCTTACCGCCTTTATCCCTCTTCTATGACTAGCGTTCAATTCTAGATAATTTCCTTTCCAATTTTTTCCGTATATTTCTTTCGCCAATGCTAAGACAGAACTGGTTTTACCGACTCCAGATGGTCCAACTAAAAGTAGATGGGGTAAACTACCTTTTTCCTTGTACTTCTTTAATTTATCGATAACTTGATGCTGACCGACTATACCATCTAATGAATCAGGTCTGTATTTTTCCGTCCAAAGTTCATCCATTACTTTCTGAAAAGAGGCGGTGATTAATTATAATTTACGAAAGGTCCGGGGATTTAAGTTTCATCTATCAAAATAACCGTGATATCATTAACGTTGGTTCTACTGTTGAGTTCTATAGAATCACCTAGTTCATCAAAAAATCTTTGAGAATCGTGACCATTTAACAGTTCGTTAGCATCGAGTTCAGAACGGTGTACGGATGCAGTATCAGCCATAGCACCGGCTTTACCTCTACCATCTGTCCCATCGGTATCCACACTAGCTACTACGATCTTCTCACGCTCCTTTATCTCCAAGGCTGCACTCAAAATCAATTCCCTGTTTGGTCCCCCTTTTCTTTCAACAATATTTATATCATTCATAGCCACCGTGGTTTCGCCACCGATCACCAGAGCTGCTGGAGGTCTTATTGGATTGTAAGAGTCCTGGATCTCCTTGGCTATGCCCGTTAGCGGCTTAGCTGATTCCTTCGCTTCACCGGTATTCTGAGATGTCAATATCATTGCGTCAAACCCTTTTTTTTCAGCTATGTTTCTAGCTTTCCGCAGTGCCAATAGATTATTTCCAATGAGATAATTATCGGTATCAACTTCGCTGGGAGTATCTTCGATCACTCCTTCTAAACCTTTCATGATGTGTTTTCGGACACTTTCAGGAATCTTTTCCCACAGGTCATACTCCTCCAGCACTGTTTTTGTATCCTGGTAAGTAGTATTATCTTGATACGTAGGTCCGGAAGCTATGTCACTCAGGTTATCTCCGACGACGTCCGATAAAATCAAAGAAATAACCTTTCCGTGTTTACTGCAAAATTTACCGAACTTACCACCTTTAACACGTGATATATGCTTCCTAACTGTATTGATCTCATGGATGGTGGCACCAGAGTTAACAAGGAGTCGGTTCAACTTGTTTAGGTCTTCTATAGAAACCCCCTCTACAGGCAAACTAAAAAGAGAAGAGCCCCCTCCAGATATCAAAAAAACGAATAAACTATCTTTCTTTTTTTCTACTTTGGATAAAAGGTCACTAGCAGCTAACAAACTATTCTTTTCAGGATATGGATGGTCAGCTATTCTGACTTCTATGGGATTTAGATTATCAAATCCATAACCTTTTTTAGTAATGATTAGTCCGTCATCTGGATCGAGTTTTTTACAACCAGATGCCATGGCCGTTGATGCCTTTCCAATCCCTAAAACCACAATCTCCTCGAATTCATCACGGTCGAATGTTCTGTCACAAATCTTAATTTCATTGCCGTCGACCTGAATATTTTTTTCTACTAGTCTATACGGGTCCGCTGCACTGACACCCGCCATGATGATCTCTATACAAAAGTTTCTCATCTCATCAAGTTTCATTGATACTTACACCTATTCTCAGCATAGATGTAGGGTGTTTAATGTATAAATAATTACAGTTAAATTTCAAAAAACCTCTAATTTAGTTCTAAAACACTCTTACATGTCCCAAAATTGTTAATATGACCTAAGTAATTTGCTTCACTAAGTGAAGAAAGGTTGATACCATGGATGATGAGAATACTGTATTTATAGGAAGTAAGGAAACGATGAGTTACGTGATGGCAACGATGGAACAGTTCAATAAGGGAAGTAACGAAGTAGTGATAAAAGCTAGAGGTAGAGCTATCAGTAAAGCAGTAGATGTAGCTGAAATCACGAAGAACCGCTTTTTACAGGATACCGAAATAACGGATATCATCACGGACACGGAAGAATTGGACAACAAAGAGGGATCTGGTACTACTAACGTCTCCTCGATAGAGATCACGATGAAAAAGACAGCTTAAGAAAAACAGCTGTAAGGAGTCTAATCCAGATAATCATTGTGATCTTATAACAACTTAACCCCATCGGTTATGTTGTTGGATATGGTAGTATATATCCAGTCAAAAAACTATTTATTATCTATTTTTTTCTTATCTATTTTGATTGTTGTTCAAAAGTTTTTTAAATAACCAATGGTAGAACATCTAAGAAGTGGTCAACTAACATGTGGTATGAAGATATATCGAACAAGTATCACCACGTCAAGGACATATTTGTAAAGACTGCAGACGATAGAAGAACTGAGATCCTAGAGGGTCCGATATTCAGGACCATTATAGTTTTGGCTCTACCTGTCATAGTCTCTAGTGCCCTGCATACCGGTTTCAACATAGTAGATACATATTGGCTGGGTAAGTTAGGCCCAGCGGAAGTTGGAGCTCCCACAGCTGCATGGCCCATCATTTTTTCTTTTCTAGCTATCGGTATGGGGTTGTCCACAGCAGGTGTTTCATTGGTCTCACAGCATACGGGAGCTGGAGGAACAAAAGAAGCTAACGAAGCCGCCGGTCAGGTATTTTCTTTCTTGATGGTATTAGGTGTTGTGACAGCAGCACTTGGATTTGCCGGTGCACCCTATATTTTGAGTTGGATCGGCACACCCCCTAACGTTCTACCTTTAGCCACGTCATATCTAAGAATAGTTGGTTTGAGTATGCCTTTTGTCTTCTCCTATATAGCATTCAGATTTTTACTACGGGGCGTGGGGGATATGGTAACCCCCATGTTGATCAGAGGGGTTCTAGTGTTATTCAATCTGATCCTCGATCCTTTTTTGATATTTGGATGGTCAGTTTTTCCAGAACTAGGTGTAACGGGAGCCGCAATTGCTACAGCTCTAGCTAGGACCACATCTGCACTGGTAGGTATCTACTTACTTTTTAATGGTAAAGTTGACATCAAACTCACATTAAAGTCCTTAAAACTCAAATTGAGATGGGTAAAAAAGATAGTTAAAATCGGATTCCCAGCTACTGTTGCCAGGTCTGAAAGCGCTATAGGTTTCATACTCTTATTCGCCTTGGTCGCTATATTCGGCGAGAATCCAGTGGCTGCTTATGGTATAGGACGAAGAGTTATACATGTTATGACTATAGGTATATGGGGATTCGCAGGTGCTACAATGACCATGGTGGGTCAAAACATAGGAGCGGATAATAAAGAGAGGGGCGAAGAGATCGTTAAAAAAGCTATCATGCTCTCTTTTATAGTCTTAGTAATCTTAGGGCTATTTGTTGTACTTTCGAGAAATCATATAATGACTTTCTTCATAGGTGAGCCCGCAGTGATATCTGAAGGTGCTAGATACCTAGCTATCTTTTCGATGTCGATCCCATTTTTTGGTATCTATAGGATATTTGATTCAACTTTCAAAGGAACTGGCCATACGTTACCGGTCATGCTTTTGACCCTTTTCCGTATATGGGTTCTGCGTCTATTTTTATCAGCGCTGTTCGCACTAACTGTCATCAATCTTGGGATCATATCCCTAAACATAGGCTTTGGCATCGGCGTAGTCGGGATTTGGTACGGTATGGCAGCTAGTAATATAATCGGTGCGGGATTGTCGTCCCTTTATTTCTTTTCGGGAAGATGGAAGAGTAAAACCATAGATACTTGATGGATTATCCTCTCAATCTTCCTCTGGTTTTACAACAGCGACCGTAGCCTTGGTATGTTTTATAACCCTATCAGTGGTACTACCTAAAAATAAAGAGGATATCCCTGACCTTCCATGAGATGATATGTATATGATGTCATCTTTATCAGCAAGTTTTGTGATCTCCTTGTACGGTCTCCCCTCGATTAGTTTCACTTGAAGTTTGACCCCTATCTCATCAGCCTCCTTCTTAACCCTCTTGAGAACGTTTTCACCCTGTTTTTTCAACCCGTTTTTTATGATATCGTAAGCGTTAAAATCCATGTCCTCCATCTCATAACCGATGTGGCTTTGAGAATAACTGCTGGGGGATATAACATAAACTGCAATCGCTGGTATACCAAATTTTTTAGCTACCTTCAATCCCTCTTCAACACCAGCATGTGCTACCTCCGACCCGTCGGTGGGTAAGATAACTTTTCCGTACATGTTTAACATATGTATTTTGATTATTGTAAACATTTCGGTTCCTTTTTCCAAATAATTTATTAATAATACTTTCATAGACCACCAACATGGAAAAGCTGAAAGGTTTAGACTTAGAAGATAAATTGGTGTTAGACGCTGGAACCGGTGGATGCAATATGACAAAGTTTTTAGAAAGGTGGGGTGCTGAAGTTGTCTCTATAGATTTCAATCCCGAATGGCAGTTGGATTGTAGGGATAGTGTCCAGGATACTCAATTTATTACAGGAGACCTATCAGAGATGGGTTTCTTAGAAGATAATTCTTTTGACTATGTGGTTTGTAACTTCTTGATCAGTGCCTTATCTGAAACTAAAAATCTATTGTTGACGTCAGCACTTAGAGAGTTTTACCGTGTTTTGAAAGATGATGGTATGCTTGTCATCATCGATTATCACCCGTTCAGACCTGAAGATACTCCTTCTCCGTTGCACGATATACAAACTAAATTATGGAGATTGGAAAACGCCATTTCAGAATTACTTGGGGAGGGTCATTTAGAGGAATATCATCCAAAAGTGATCGAAAAAGAATTGAAATCCATAGGTTTTACAACGACTGACATATCCATACTGATGAAAGAGGTACCTTGGCCTTTAGACCTTCTTAAAGAGCATGAAAGCTTGATATTGGAGAATATTGAGAAGTTGGAAAATCAAGCTTTAAAAGAGGCTTTCAAGAAGAATCTCAAAGAATTGATGGACCGGGCCAAGAATGAAGAGGTCAAATCAGGGTCGATATACGAACTTAGGGCAGTTGTCTAGAAAGCAAAGTTTTATATAAACTATTTCTTATTCTTACTTGAGGGTTGGTAATTTGAAAGATGGAATCAAAACAAAACTTGTATTGATGGCGTTGGCCATGTCTAGTCTACTCGTTACTTGGTTCACTCTCTAAGTTCACCGAAGGTGGTGACCCTTTCCGCAAAAGCGTTATGTTTATGGATGGATTCCTCACTTTCGCTTTTAACGTCGACGTGAGTTGAGTCGGGTAAATGGTCGTATTTTTCGAGCAGTTTAGATAATATGTCCCTAACTACATCTTCAACGAATTTTGGATTTTCATGGGCCTGTATCACAACTGCAGCCTCGTCGTCTCTTTTCAGTATTTCATGAGTGGATGATGAAAGCGAGTCTTCGATAATACCTATAAGATCATTAACTTCTATATATTCATCATCAGGAACTTCCATCATAACCGTACTTTTATTCCTCTGATTGTGGGTGATGAAAGGTATTTTATCGATGGAACCTTCAAGTTCTGGATATTTTTGTACGTAATAATTTTTGACAGTTTCCATTGCACAGGGACATGCATTCATACCGACAGCGGTAACTCCGATATATTTTCTCAGTTCTCCATCTCTTACAGCTTCTGCCTTAGCTTTGATCGTATAATTCTCTAAACTTGAGCGATCTTTAGGAGATTTTTTTTCTAGGAAGTAATCAGCATTTATCTCTACTTCTGAATAAGTTGCGTATTCATGTCTTTCCAAGAGGATCTCACACATCTGGGCAGTTAAGTTTTCTAAACCATCTACAGGTTCTCTAACACTTTTATCAACTACTTCCCCGGTCACCTCTACATTACGAGACATGTGGGAACCTTTCTGTTTAGAGGGTAGATCCACGTAAACATCTATTTCAGCATTCAAGGTAACATCGCCCCATGGTCTGTGGACCACTATAGGTTTTTTAACCCCCGTAACGCCAACTCTAGTTATCTTGAACCGCTTTTCAGCTTTCATATTTTGTACGTCGCCTGAAGTGCACATGTTATCCCTTCAATTTAAAGTGATTATTAAACACTTTTGTTTTCTTCCAATTTATTCTTGTATTCTTTTAATAGCAGTAGTGAGCTATTTAACTTCTCATCTTTCATGTATTCCACAGCTTTACTAAGAAGGTCTTTAACTTCAGAAATCCGTTCTTTATCTCTATCCTCTAAAGATTCTACTAGAGGGTCGAATATTTCTTTAAAAGCATCGTTTATGAGTTTATCGGCCAAATCGAGGTCACCAACCTCAAGCTGCTCTCTGGCACTACTTATCATCTCATTACATCTTAAAGTGTTTATATCGAATTCCTCTGCCCAAAACATCATATTGTATACAAGAGTGATTTTTTTTCTGATAACGTTTTCAGTTTTATCGACCGTTCCTTTAACTGGTAGTTCATTACCACAGATTGGGCATTTATTCAATTCGATCAACAACTCTGAATCGCAATTTTCACAGATCACCCCTGTTTCCTGTTCTTCATCGTTCAAATTAGACATCATATCTAAATTAATAAGCTAAGTAAATATACTTTTTTGAAATCTTCATATCTGTAATAATGTCAATTCAGATTTCAGACGATTGAAATGATCCTTTTCAACAGTTTTTGGATCAACAGGTAAAAGAAATATACTTCCTTTAATAGAACTCACGTCTTTCATCTTTTGTATGGTTTTTAAAACGTCTTCAAAATCAAGATATGAAAGTAAGAAACCGATCCCATGGAGCATAAAAATACCTTTATTCATATTGGAAAATGCTGAGGATATCTTTACCGCTCGATGACAGAAATCCGAAGGTTGGATCGTTTTGATCTTTTCCGTTCCATCGACGGTACTAAGCCAAAATATAGGAAACTGAAGTTCTGGAAAATCATCTTTGATCTTTGAGGGGAAGGTCCTTGTAAAACATAAACCTGGTAAACCATCTTTTACAGCACTCGTAAATGTGTTGAATGTTCTCCGAGCGTCCTTTGCGTTATCTTCTATGATGTACGATTCACCTCTTTTTAAATTTTCCAAGTCGATTTTTTTATCTTTGTTGTATGTGACCTCAAAAAAATCGTCTTCAACTTTTCTCTCAGATTTTTCAACTGTGAAATATCCCTTTCTCTGTTTAGCTATATGGTACTCTCCCAATAGACCTGATATAACACCAGCAGAGTAACCAGCTAAAAAATGGTCATCATCTATATTTGATTCGAAGGGTGTTATATCGATGGAATCGTTGATTTCTACTTCGAGTTTTGTTATCCCTGAATGTATCGCAGTGAGTACTGTTTTAGTTTTCAAATCTTCTAAATCACTCTTTTCTCCACTCAATTTTACGGTTTCTTGCCCCCACTCGAATCCAAGGTGGTAGATGGCAAAATTGGCTTCTTCCTTACTTCCAACCTCTTCTATGGTCATCCGAAGGTACGGTATTATTTTCGTTGGCATAGATACTAAATCTGTCATTTTATATCACTTTCCACTAATAAATTACCGAGGGCATAGAATGCTTCCTCTACATTTTCTCCAGTCTTTGCACTAGTTAGAAAATAGGGGAAATCGATTTCTAATTCTCTTTTTTTATCTTCTACCCATATCCAGAGATCTTCCGGAGAAACTTTGGATAAGTCCGGTATATCATCATACACTTCACGATAAAATTCTAACACTTCTTTGTGTTCCTTCTTTAGAAAAATTTCAATATCTTCATATCGACTACTTTCGTAACCTTCTACCAAATCAAATTTGTTACCTAAAACTACAAAAGGTATTTTACCGGTCACCGAGAACACATCTGAAATCCAACCATCTAGATTTGTAAATGTTTTATAACGTGTTAAATCATAAGTTATGATGGCACCATCAGCACCTGAATAATGTGAAGTATAGAGGTTTTTGTTCATCTTCTGACCGTATATATCCCAAAGCAGCAATTTTATATCTAAGTCATCGAGTACTTTTTTCTTGACATTGACTCCGATTGTTGCTATATATCTATCATCGAATTTCTGTTCAACGAATCTTCTAACCAGGGAGGTTTTCCCAACTGCGCCATCACCTAAAAGTAGAATTTTCTTGGAACTAGGTGCCATGGTATACCAACTCTAAAATCATATAAAAATGTATGGCGTTATTTATCGAAATATCAAACCAAGATATCTAAGATGAGAGATACAAGCAAAATATAATTAATGCTTTAATCATGATTAATCAAGATGAGTGACAAAGTAGTGAAAAGGAAGGTCAATCTGTTAGGGGCTCCTGGTGTAGGTAAAACTTCACTTGTGATGAGGTATGTGAAAAATGTTTTTGGCGATGAATATCTAAAGACTATAGGAACCAATATCTATACGAAGGATGTGTCTTTCGAAGAAGGTGATATTAAATTAATTATTCAAGATATAATGGGGGAGAAAGGTTTCAAGAATGTTCAGGAAGGAGCATTTAAAGGATCCACTGGTGCTATCGCAGTAGCAGATATAACTAGAACTGAAAGTCTGAATAACCTATTGAATGAATGGCTTCCAAGATATAAAAGATTATCAAGCGATGAGAATCCCATATTGTTAGCGGTGAATAAATTTGATATAGAAGAAAAGAATATCACCACCGAACATTTAGAGGATGTATATACCGTCTTCGACCATGTTGTGTTCACCTCAGCAAAGACTGGTAGAAACGTTGAATATCTTTTCAAAGAGCTTGCATCTCGGGTTATATATAATATACAGCTATCACCCAAAGATATCGAAGACATTGTCATGACTTATGAATTGAACACTCCCAAGGAACTGTTAGATGCATTATTGTCTATTTCTTCATATTTTGGTGATATGCCATATGATATTAGAGAAGGTCTCTTAGAGGACAGCGGTATCAATAAATTTGATCTTGACGAGGAGATATTTTCTATTGAAGAGGGGTCTGTTTTGAAGTTCGCCAACGTATTGATGTACTGGTATGATGAGAAGGGGGTAGAACGCGCTCAAAATTTGATAGAAAAAGTTTTAGATAAATATTGATATCAGGTTATTCAATCACTTTTCTTGATAAAGGGGGACAATTTACTTATAATCGAATGCACAATACAGTAATGAAGATGATCAGAATCAGGGGGAAATATATAGCGTTCTTGGCATCTGCAGTAATAGTGTTCAGCCTTTTGTTCAGTCCAATCTATGTTTCAACCCCTATTGACAGTTCAGGAGACGAAGTCAGATCACTTTCAGAAGGACCATGGCCCTCTTTTGGAAGAGATAAGAGTAATACACGTCTAAGTCCCTTTAATACATCTCATGTGGACGGTACAGTTGATTGGAATATAAATGCTGGTCCGGCCTTACGGTCATCACCTGCAATCGGTTCTGATGGTGTAATGTATTTTGGCTCCATCGATGGAAACATTTATGCAGTTGACGTGGAAGATGGCGAGAAGTTGTGGACGTATGAAACAGACGGTGTCATCATTTCATCACCTGCGGTATCTGAAGAAGAGATCATTTATTTTGGTTCTGGAGACAATAATATTTACGCTTTGAACCCAGATGGGTCGTTGAGATGGAAATACCAAACAGGGGGAGAAGTTTATTCATCTCCAACAGTCGATGAAGACGGTAATGTTTATGTGGGTTCATATGACAGTAATCTTTATTCGATAAGCAAAGATGGAGAGCTTAATTGGGAATTTAGTTCTGACTCTTGGCTGTGGTCTTCACCTTCCATTTCCAGCGACGGTGTTGTGTACGTCGGTTCCGGGGACGATAATTTATATGCAATAGATGAAGAAGATGGAGTAGAGCTTTGGAACTATTCGACAGAAGGTTACATTTATTCATCTCCAGCCATCGGTGAAAATGGAATTTATTTTGGCTCTTATGATGGAAGTCTTTACGCTTTAGACGAAGATGGGAACTTGAGATGGAGTTTTGATTGCGGTGAGAATATTCATTCTTCACCTGCTGTAGATGAAGATGAAACTATATACTTTGGCTCTCAAGATGGAATTTTACATGCGGTAAGAGAAGGCGAAGAGATATGGTCATTTGAGATGGATGGTGAGGTCAGATCATCCCCAGCTTTGAGTTCAGACGGTTACATCTACATCGGTTCTTATGACAACAATATTTACTCGCTTGATAATCAAGGAGAGCTTGTGTGGTCATATGATACAGGGGCTCGTGTTTATTCCTCGCCTGCTATCGGTGAAGACGGTAGAGTTTTTGTAGGATCTTTAGACGGCTTTATGTATGCCTTTACGGGATCGGAGACCCTTCCAGATGTTGATATTGAAATGTGGAGGGAAGTGGAGATATCCCTTAAGATCTCAGGTCGTATTAACAACGGTGTGAATTTAGTTCTTGAGTCTGATGGTGAAGAAATAGAAAGTGTAGAATTGGTAAGAAGACCTGGTAAACCACAGATGGAGAACTTTACGATAAGATACCAGGAAGTTAACAACTATACACTGAGTTTAGAATATGAATCTGAACGAAGAGGGTCCAATCCGGTATGGGTAAAATTCAATTCTGGAAATATGACTAAAACGATATTCGAAAATTTCAATTATAATTTCGAAGATGAGCATGAAAAAACCTACGACCTCAATGAAGAAATAGGTGACATGGTTTCTAAAGTCAGAGAAGTCCATTTTTCAGTTGTAGGAGATTTCGATGAAGATGATATAATATCATGTGACTGGAACTTCGGAGACGGAAACTCAAGTAAGGGTTTATATGTGGTTCACGAGTACTCGGATCCAGGAGTTTACGATATAACTG
>JBMCUO010000045.1:0-14472 GCA_048622455.1 Candidatus Saliniplasma sp.
GATGATATTCATGAAAGCTAAAATCGTAATAGTGTTGATAGCGGTCCTGATTGCGAGTGCTCTTATTTCCGCTTTTGGAAGTTCCCAAGCTTCAGCGGAACCAGAACTCCGATCAGAATCTTCTCCTGGATTGACCGCTGAGGATGAAGTCAAGAACAAAACGTTCTATATGTATAAAGAAGAGGATGCAGTGGATGTGGGATACAGAACTACCAAAGAGATGTATAACACGACGTATCCTGTAGGTAGTGGAAACCGAACTGCACTCAGTTCTTTCAGAGTACTTGTAGACTGGCATCTTTATCCTACGTTAGCGGGAGACCTTCAATTAGATGGGGATTCTACACTCACAGTGTGGGCTAGGTCGCCTACTGGTGGAGGCGTAGACATGACATATCGTCTTACAGAAGTAGATCCTGATGGAAGTGAAGATATAGTTGCTGAAAACACAGTAGCTACAACTGTTCAGACAGATTGGAGTACCCATGATATCCCGGTCAATATTGATAATTACACAGCCTCTGAAGGGTCCACATTGATGGTGACCTTTGACCTTTGGGGGGACGCTGCAAGAGAATACGAGATCGCATACGGCGGCACCGTTGACGGCGGAATGAGGGATACCAATGTTACTTTACCCTGCATGGATCATATCGATGTTTCTGATGTTTATACCACTGATTCTGAAGGCAATGTAAACAACCTTTTCAGCCCGGATGCTGAAGATAAGAACATAACTATTTACGCCAACGTGACTAACCCATTTGGAGGATATGATGTTCGATGGGTCAATACGACTTTGACCGGTCCAGAGGGGGTCATTTTAGAAAATATCAGCATGCAAAAGATAGAAGGATATTTCGACTCGTACAAATCCAGCTATAATTACTCATGGGATTATACGGGAGAACCTGAAGGAACCTATGATATAACTGTTAGAGCAGTGGATAAAAATGGTATGAGAGCATTAAATACGACTGGAACCTTCGATGACCACGAAGAATATGGTCACCATTCATTCGTGATCGGCGGATTAGATCATTATGTGAACTTGAAGATAGTTGACGATCATGAAGAGATATTACCAAACGTCACCGTTAATCTAAAAGTTAGTGATGAAGTTATATTCGCTACTGATGAAACCGATGAGGATGGTATCGTTAATTTCACAGTGGCTAACGCTACGTACTTAGTAACGGTGATGTGGCAGGATATGGAAGTTAGCACAAATCGAACTTTAGAGATGGACGTTGTAGGGGATAGACCTAGGGAGGACCCTTATGATCTGAAAGCCTCGATATTCTATCCGAGTTTTACCGTCGTCGATATGGAAGGAGAAGAAGTCGGAGATGCTAATATTTACATGACCCATCCCAACGGTACTACGAGGTCCCAACCATATGTCACAGACGACCAGGGGCAGTTCTCACTCCAGCAAACCGCTGGAGGCATCTATAATTTAGATGTGGAGTGGAAAGGTCGGGATGTTGGAGATTTCGATATAGATATATCATCCTCAGGGGAGCGTACACTAGAGGTCTTGGTTTATCATCTTGAAATAGAAGTACAAGATCAGTCAGGCGGCAATGTCTCTAACGCACTATTTGTGAGTTCTTATAATGACACGGGCATCGTTTCTGACAGTGGATTGACCGACTCTGACGGACGTTTGACTAAACGTCTACCGGCTACAGAGTATCTTTTCGAAGTATATTGGAACGATGCTATGGTCTATGAAGACACCTATCAATTGACCGATAGCGGAACCGTAGTGTTATCAGCAAATATCTATGAAGTTTCAGTAACTGTACAAGATTCTCTAGAAGATCCCCTTGAAGGGGCTGAAGTGACCGCTACATATACTCCTACTGAAAGAGAGATCGACACTAACTCCACAGATGAAAACGGAGAAGTTATTTTCCAGCTTGCTGAAGGGGAACACAGGTTCGATGTAGATTGGATGGGTATCGAAGTCGCAAGTGAAACTAGAGTTGTATCTGAATCTGAAACGGACTTTGAGATCACCGCCTCTGTCTATCAGCTCAACATAATCGCCTTAGACAGCACCGAAGACCAGGAAGTTCTTTCAAATGCTAGAGTATCCATCAGGATAAACGATGATCTGGTGGATACGGGGAATACTAACTCTGAAGGGGCATACATCTCAAAACTACCGGCAACGGAGGTCAAGATAAATGTCGAGTGGAAAGGGATACACGTTGCTGAATTAAATCATGAAATTGAAAGTAATGAAAACCTTTCGATAAACTGCGACGTGTATTATCTAGACCTTACGGTTCAAGATTCCAACGACGTTACAGTTGAAGGTGTAAACCTCGATATTGGACATGAAGGAGGTACCATCAGCAGCGGTACCTCTGATGAGAACGGTGAACTGCGCGTCCGTTTACCGGTTGAATCTTACGGCATCACCGGAAGCTGGCATGGGATCGATGTGATCGATACAAACTATACGATGATCGATGGACAAGGGGAAAACTCACTGACACTTGAAGCGGATATATATTATCTGACGATGAATGTTATAGACGATGAGGGTGAACCACTACCAGGCACCCGGGTAGAATTTAATGTCGAGGGGTCCATGCTTTTTGCAGAAACCACTGATGAAGCTGGAGTGGTAAATATAAGACTACCCTCAGAAGAGTACTACATGACCTTCACATGGAGAGGTTTTGAAGTTGCTGACAGAGAGATAACAGTGGATGCCGACGTTCAGGAAACTGTAGCAGCTTCGGTATATCATGTAGATATCACAACTTTGGACAGTAGGAACATTACGTTGAGCGATGCTGATATATATTTATTACATGAGGGAACACTGTTCGAGGATAGAAACCTACCTGAAGGGAACACCTCCATAAGATTACCTCACGAAACTTTCAGGATGTCGGTTGAATGGAACGGTATAAAAGTCTACAATTCGACTCAGGATGTGAACGAAACCAGCGAAATGGAACTTAACTGTGATGTATACTATCTGTCCATGACCGGTTTAGACTCTCGTGGTGAGGGAGTAGATGGGTTGGTTGTCTCGGTTTACCATACTGGCCTCCCGATTGAACAGGATCTTCTTACTACGGTCTCACTGGACCAAGAACCCGAAGTGAGAGTACCCATAGGAGAGATCAGAGTGGAAGCTGAATGGAGAGGTTTTTATGTGGCCGACGAAACCGTGGAAGTCACAGAGGATTCCGACCATTCCATAGAATGTGAAATATATTACATCGACGTGGAAGTCGTGGACTCAGAGGACCAGTACTTAGACGGTGCGGATTTAGTTATAAAAGACCACAACGGTGTTTCGTTCCATACTGAAACTGCAGAGATGGGCACAGCCGTACCTAGATTGCCGATTGGAGATTGGACTTTGGATGTTTATTGGGACGGTAAAAAAGTAGGAACTACTGAAACGAGTCTAGAGGATAACGAGGAGATAAAGATTTCGACCGACGTTCATTATTTAGAGATAACGGTTAAAGGTCAGGATGAAGAACCTATCCAAGGCGTTGAACTCACCCTTGTTGATTCAGAAGGTAAGCCGTTATTCACCCTCCAAACTGATGAAAACGGTACCGCTGAATTCGAGCAGATCGTTTACGGTGATTACATGCTTCAATCTAGAGTTAGGAAAACTCAACTACTGACGAATATAGATCTCCAGGAAACCGATAATATAACTTTGGATTCCAGTCAGCAATTGGATGTCACTTTCGATGAGTACCCAAGACCCATATACAAGACAAATCTGTTTTACGTGATTGCACTGATATCTGTCATCGCCGTTTTAGGTGTTATAGCTATAGCTAAGAAAAAGGAGGTGCTATAAGATGAATAACAAAAATGTAAAAGGATATTTGGTGATATTAGTTTCAATAATAGCAGTATTAATGATAATGAGTACTTTTTCAAGTGCTCATGAAACATCTGATTTAAACGAAATGACCGTCGATCAAGAGGAATCTCTTACCTCAAACGGTGAGTTAAAAGAGAAAGTTATGTACCTTCATAATAGAACTGGAACGGTGAATAACGCAAATGGTCTCCTTATGAATACTACGAAGGATGAGAACCTAGAGATCACGGATTGGACATATTCTTCAAATATCGTATATGAATGGTATATGAACCCTTCCCTAGCCGGGGACTTCGAACTTCGAGGAAATACCACTATAGATATGTGGATAGATATTTCTGAACCAGACGGACAAACCAATACGTTAGAGCTTTATTTAGACCTCTATGAAGTAAGTCCAGATGGAACAGAAACTCTAATACCCCAAGAAAGTGGAGGGTATGTAGTATCTGAGGATACGAGGACTATATTTAATGAATATTCCGTATCGGCTGAATACGACCATAATCTGTCAGCAGATTCCACTTTAAAAGCTGAATTTAGGATAGAAAGCAGCGATAATTTCAGGAAGCGGATAGCCTACGGAGGTTCTGAGTATCCAAGTAGATTATCGGTAGGAACAACGACGTACATTGATTTAGACCCCCTGGTCGTTCTAGATTCAGAATTTAACGAATCCTACGACTTCAGGTTGGACGCAGATGATACAACTATCCATTTCAACGCATCAGTCACAGATCCTTTCGGAGGATATGATATAAGATATGTCAACCTCACCCTGGAAGGACCTGAAGATACCATATATTACAGAGAGCCTATGAATAGAGTAACCGGAAATGATACTTCATTCAGATCCAACTACACCTTCGAATGGAACTACGGCGGCACGCCTGAAGGTGAATACAACGTGATAGTTTCAGCGGTAGATAATACTGGTTATAATTACAGATACCCTGATAACCCTGGAGACGAGACTTATGGTGGACATATCGAAGAAGAAGAACGAGGATTCTGGATTGGAGCGGAAAGATATTTCGTTCATTTCAAAGCAGAAGATTCTACAGTAAATGAGATGGAGACAGCCTTGGTATCACTATATTCCAATAGCACCGGTGAACTAGTAGCAGAGAATTTCACAGCAGAAGATGGGATCACGAATATAAGTGTAAGCTCGGGAACTTACAGTATCCGTGTATACTGGCAGGATGTCATGGTCAATGAAACTGAATTTGAGGTCACAAATAATATACCACGGTCCGGTCCAGTCGAACTTTCATGTGATGTGTACTATCCCGAATATAAAGTGGTCGATGTGGCCGGGGAACCCGTCAACAACGCAAATATCTTTATAAGCCATCCTAACGGCTCTCTATTACGAGAGATCACCGCTCCAGATGGATATGTACGTATGGACCAGATGGCCATGGGCGATTATTCATTAAGAACTGAATGGTTAGGTAGAGAAGTGAACAACACGGAACAGTATTTAGATGATAATGATGAACTGGTGATCCATTCAGAAATATATTATCTTGATATCCACACCATGGATACAGAAGAAGTGCCGGTACCTGAAGTTCATGTATCCATTCGTTTCAACGACACCCAGCGTGTGGCTGAGTCCAAATTGACAGATATAAATGGAAATCTAACTGTTAGATTGCCAGGAACTAGAGGAGAATTCAGTTATGATCTGGAATTCCAATGGAGAGGAGTTGACGTCGGTCAACGAGAGGATGAACTTTTAGATCAAAATCGCTCCATAACGGTGGAATTAGAGATATACTACGTTGATTTCCAGACTTTAGATGACCTAGGATACGAACTTGAAAATACCCGGCTTACGGTCCGAAACATAGAAACGGATACCATAGCCAACTCTGGTACGACAGACAGTGAGGGAAATATCAACCTCAGACTGCCTAAAGGTCCTCATCGAATAACATCCACGTGGAGAGGTATACAGGTAGATGTAAGGGATGTTGAGATCACAGGAGATGAAGACCTCATAGATATCACCTGTGCGGTCTATCATGTCGATTTCTTTGCAGAGGACAGCAGAGGAGAAGCGATATCTGATGCTAGAGTCACCGTTTCGCATCCTACCGCCGGAACCCTTACCAGCAACGTCACAGGCGATACCGGTGATGTTTCAATGAGACTTCCTGGAGCTGGTTTAAACATCGATGTCATGTGGAGAGGAGCGATGATCTACTCCGAGACAAGAAATATAGATTCCAGTGAAGAATATCTATTGGATTGTGACGTTTTCTATCTCGACCTCACAGTAAACGATGATATGGATGAACCTTTGGAAAATGCTAACGTGTATGTTTATCTAGGAAACAGCAGGATCGAAGATGGAACATCTATGGTAAATGGCTCAGTACCTGAACTTAGACTGCCTGGAGTGGAATTAGATATATCGGTCCAATGGAAGAACGTCGAGGTTTACCAAGGGAGTATATTACTGTCTGAGGATACCTCGGAAACCCTGACAACTGAGGTATATCATATCGATTTCCTCGTTCACGATGATTTTGAAGAACCTATATCAGATGGTAGGTTCAGGATCACCCATGGAGATACGATCCTTCACAGTGACGTGACCTCAAGTGAAGGAAGGACTTTTTCGAGGATTCCGGGTGGAGATAATCGAGTGAGTTTAGAATGGAGAGGAGTTACAGTCTATGACGGCTTGAATACCTTTGATTCTTCCGAAGAGATGACTATACTTGTTGAGGATGTTTACCATGTCACATTCCAGGTAGTTGATTCGAGGCAAGAACCTCTAGAAAACGCACGTATGAGATTCTATACAGCCGGTTCTAGATTCGAAACCGGAGTTACTGGTGAAAATGGAACTGTTAGTATCCGTGTTCCTACACCTGTGGATCAAGCGGGCGAGATATCCATATCCATCTCCTGGAGAGGAGTTAACGTTTACGAGGACAATCTCACAGTAGATTCTCATGTTATGGAACAAAATCCTGAAACTTTAGAAGCAGAGGTATATTACATAGACTACTACGTAGTTGACTATAGAGACATACCTGTTGAAAATGCAAAAGTCATCGGTCGGCATTCAGAACTACCTCGAGATCAGGATATAATCACCGACAAAATAACGAACCCTGAAGGATATATAGAATTCCGTTTACCAAGAGGGGAGCAAGAGTTCACTGTCCACTGGAAGAACATCGTCGTTCATACTCAAACAATCGACCTTGAAGAGGATGTAGAGATCACTGCTGAATCCGACATATATTACCTCGATTTGACCGTTATGGATGACAGGGACCTACCACTGGAAGGGGCACAAGTCAGAGTCACATATCCCGACTCGCAAAGACTGTTCATTTCAGGCTACACGGACGAAAACGGTGAGATCGAAATCAGGATACCAGCTTCTCGGTGGGATATTGACGTCGAGTGGTTGAAAACATCTGTAAGCAAGAGCCAGCACGAAGTCACTGCTGAAGAAGACAGCTGGTCGTTGGACGTCAATTCCGAAGTATATTTCCTAACCGTTGAGACACTTGATAATAAAGGTGAAGCACTAGATGATGTCAGATTGAAAGTTACTGCTGAAGACCATATGTGGACAGGATACACGAGTGACGGGAAGTATGAATTTAGACTACCTGCAAGAGATGACTACCAAGTTGAGGCTTCATTCAGAACTACATATCTTTTGACCAACGTTGACCTGCAGGAAGACCAGGAAATAACCGTGATGGAAACCGGTGAAGAGGAGGTAGAGTTCGAAGAATATCCCACACCGATATACAGAACCAACCTATTCTTCTTGATATTGATCTTGATAGCTCTAATTGTGATACTGGGATACATCTATTCTAAATCTGATGGTGGTTCTGAAACTAGTGAATATCTAGAAGAGGAGGAAGAACAATACGACGAGGAATTCAAAGAGGAAGACGAATTCAAAGAAGAAGAGTTCATCGAAGAGGAAGATGAGTTAGAAGAAGAACCAGTAGAAGTAGAACCAGATGAAGGTTCACTTTCCGACGAGGACGAAGAGATCTGGGAATAAAGTGAGACTTTGAATGCTAAAAAAACTAAAACCTTTTACCTTTCTTTTTTAAAATTTAATTCTTAAAGATCACTACTCGATTTTATACCGCAGTAAAGCTCCGTAACCGCCAAGGGCTTCCAGCTTTTCTCCACCCTCATGAGTACTGCTTATAACTGTGACTTCACCGCCCAACTGCTCAGTCTTCTTCATCAATTTTTCCCCTTCTTCATCCCTTACTTTTGTATCCAATATCAACATCTCATCTACAGCTCCCAACTCAACTGCACGTTCTACGGACTCCTTACCGTAAGCATATGCACCATCTTTCTTGATCTCTTTGAGGAGCTCTTCTACCTTCTCACTTTCATAAGACATCCTCTGCCCATCTAAACTCCCTCTCTCCTTCCCTTTTTTAAGAACTTCATGCAATCCCGTCATACCACCCTCTCCGGCAGGGATGACTTCAGCATATTTCATCAGATCTGGATGTTTATCCTTAGCCCACTCGTAGAAATCTTCTTTGAAGAATCCCGGCCCAAATATTACAAGAGGTGATCCGGGTCCCGTGATATGTTCCAATTTTTTTATGATCATCTTGAAGAAATCTTTTTTGCTGACTTTTTCAGAATCGTAAAACTTACCACTGAGGTTGGGTGAAATGTGGGCCATCTCTTTGACGCCGTACTGCCTCATTATCGCAATAGTAGCCTCGTCCTGCTCTAGACCTACAAAGGTTATCACGGGTTTTTGGCTGTGCTCAACGGCCTCTTTCAACCTTCTCAACTCATGGTCTTTCCATTCCTCTTTAATAATTGTCAATTGACCCCCATCAGTAAGGTTCAGTGTATGATAAGAACCTAGATCCTGAGGCCCCTCCACGATCACGCCTAAAACACGAAGTCTATCTGTGAATTCGTGGAACTCCACCTTTTCCACCTCGATGTCCAACCTCATCCTTTTCTTCTCCCCCCTATCCGAGCGGAGTTTGTCACTTTGAGTTTCCTCTCTTCTGAAAGTTACAGCCGATACGATATCTCTAGAATTCAAAATATTCTTTATATGCCAGAGGTCGTCGAGATTATCCACTCTGAGCTTTATTTTACCCGTTCTTGGATCTTGATGAAGTATCTTCATTATACAAGCTGATACGATACGGGATTAATAACTTCTATGCTTGGTTTATTCACAGGAATTCCCAATCGTCGCCTTCAGTATTGGTATGATGTCGGACGGGTCTCTTGGAGAACTTTACGGGCTTATATCGTTGTTCTGTATCTGCCTTTTTCTTCTTGCTCCGCTTTTTACTCTGACCTTTCTTCTGTTTATTGGGATTGTAATGGATCGGTTTGAGATCCTCCCATCTTTTAGGGTTATTCGATTGTTTTGCACTTCTTGGATGGTAGTTGAAATTGGAATCTACTAACATCTTCTTTTTATCTGTGGATTTCTTACCAGACGTCGGTAGTTCTGTTACTCTCGAAAGGTCGATGTTTATTGTACTGCTAGAACCTTTCGCACTCTCTAGCTCTCTCTTTTTCTCCACCGAGATAACCCCGCCTACGTAAGCGAATATGATGGTTATCAAATAGCTGTTAGGAGAATAAGGCAGCCCTCCTAAAACTGAAGTGAAAAAAGAGCCCCAATATAATTCTAAAAAGCGTACATAAGGTGTCAACACAGGTCGCTGATAGGCAACTGCCAATATGCTGCCGGGCATCTCTAAAACAGCCAAAACATTTTCTGGCATAAGATTGTAAGTAAATGCTAACTGCACACCTGCGATGGCACCTAAGGCTAGAACAGCAGCAGTGATACCTTTTTTTGGGCCACCGGTCCTCCGACCGCCCACGTATCCAGCCAACATCGGTCCGAAAAGTGGCAGCCACCATAATAAGGCTGAGAGGATCAATGTGTATTTTACTCCACTCCAAAAATCATATGTGACTTTTCCAAATTCCTTGAGTTTCTCTTTGGCGCCATAGTCCCTAGAATCTTCATCTGATTTTACTTTTATTATACCCTGTTCCATCAATCTTCTGGTCGTCGGGTCCGTTTCCTGCTTTTTACTTCTGAGCGGCATCCTATCCCACTAGCTCCTTCTTAGTCCGACGTATTGTCAGACAATATATAATAGTGGTTGGTTATTATTTATAATTTTGGTACATCTAGTACATTCGTCATACAGATCGGACCCTATACATAGAATAACGTTGTATGCCGCAATAACATGTATGTCGTAAGCCCGACTTACCGGATCTTTTTCAATACGTTTTTAACTATTTTCTGATGTTTCCTTCCTAACGCCTCAGCAGTATCCTTTTCCTTGGCCTGGGAGTACACTCTATATTTTGGTTCTGTTCCTGAGGGCCTTATAAGAACCCAGCCATTTTCGTAGTAGATCTTCAATCCATCTGTGTCATCAAGATCCTCCTTCTCGAATCTTTTCTTTAACTGTTTTATCAGTTCATCTTTCATTTCATCGGGACAAGAAACTCCTCTTTTGTCTAGTGCATAACTAGGTAACTCATCTACTTGTTTAGAAAGAGGTCCTTTAGTTGCTACCATTTCAACAATTTTGGCGGCTGTCAAACCAGCGTCCCGGCAGTACTGATGTTCAGCAAAAATAAGGCCACCGTTCTCTTCGCCTCCAAATAAAGCTCCTTTCTCGATCATCTCTCTTGCGACTATCGGAGACCCTACTCTAGTGTATATCAACTCCCCACCAGCATCCTTAACAACATCCTCGACACTAGTAGAAGAACTTACTGGAGTCACCACTGTTCCACCTTTGTTCTCTTGTACCACGGTTTTAGCCATCAGTGTTAAAGTCTTATCTCCATGAAGGTATCTACCATTTTCGTCGATGAATATAGCCCGATCAGCATCACCGTCATTTGCGATACCTATATCTGCATCCGTTTCCTTCACTAACCTTATCAAATCTCTAAGGTTTTTTTCTGTAGGTTCGCTCTCGTGGCCAGGGAAAGTACCGTCAGGTTGTGCATTCAGAGTTATAACATCACATCCAAGGTCTTTAAGTATATAGGGGGTGGAGTAACAACCGGCTCCGTTAGCACAATCTACGATCACTTTTAAGTTAGCCTCCTCTATTATGCTTCTATCCACCTTGGATTTTACAGCGTCCATATATGCACCAGTAGCATCGTCGGACCTGATCTCACCAACTTTAGACCACTCTGCTAAATCAAATTTCTTTGTAAAGTATAACTTCTCGATCTCTTCCTCTTTCCATCTTATCAATTCGGTTCCGTCACTATCGATACATTTGATGCCGTTGAACTGGGGAGGATTGTGGGATGCTGTTATAGCTATACCCAGGTCAGTATTATCTCTCGTATACATCTGTATGGCAGGTGTTGGTGCTTCACCCAAATCGATTACATCACATCCTGCAGCATTTAAAGCAGAACATACAGCGTTTTTTAACATCTGATTGGACAACCTCGTATCGGTTCCAATTGCGACGGTCCCTTGTTCAAGCCAGGTTCCAATAGCTTTACCTAACCTAAGCGCAAGATCTACAGTCATATCCTGATTGACTATACCTCTAACACCATTAGTTCCGAAAAGCTTTTGCATTTACTCTTCCCCCTCGGATCTGATCTTTTTATTCACGATCTCCGTTCCTTTATCCAAATATTCATTATCCGCTATAACTGAATCTACTATTTTCACATCATCTTCTATTATCACATCATACCCAATTATACTGTTCTCGATCACACAATCATCGTCTATCTCAACCCCGTCCAAGAGGATAGAATTAGATATCTTACTATTACCGATCGTACAATCGATACCTACTACCGAATATTCCTCGATCTCACCTTCGATAAAGCTTCTATCACCGATCAGATATTCCTGTCCCTTCTCATCAAGCAGAACCCTAGTAGCTTCGAAAAAGCTGGAAGGTCTTCCACAATCCACCCAATATCCATCGAATCCGAATCCGAATAGACCGTCATCGACAAGCAGCGGGAATATCTCATCCTCCATTGAAACCTTTTCATCCGGAGGGATCAAATCTAGAACTTCAGGTTCTAGAATATAATGACCTGCATTTATTGTGTTCGAAAATGCTTCCCATGGTTCTGGCTTTTCCTGGAATCGTAGTATCCTATCGTTATCATCTAATTCAAAGATGCCGAACTCCTCTGGATTGTCCACTTCCCAAGCAGAGATGGCACCGACCGCCTCTTTGGACCTGTAAAAATCGAGATAGTTTTTCAAATCGATGCTCGAGATTATGTCTGAATTTATGACAAAAAAAGTGTCGTCTAAATACTCTTCTACATTTTTCACAGCACCGCCGGTCCCTAATGGTTTAGGTTCATCGACTACGTGAATTTCTTTACCTATATCCTCATATTCAAAGTATTCCCGAAGCATGTCTATCTTGTAATTAGCTGCTAAGACCACTTCGTCTATATCTTCGGGTAGCTGGTCGATAATATGCCGTATCAAAGGTTTATTCAATATTGGTAAAAGGGGCTTAGGTGTGGTGTAAGTCAACGGCCGCATCCTAGTTCCAAATCCTCCCGATAAGATTACTGCTTTCATGGTGTGACATATATAAAGTGATTAAATAAAGATTACGATTACCAAGAATATATATCGAATTCAGATGATGCATTTCATTTTACATTTATTGCAACATCCAATGCAACTGCTCTATCTTTCATAGCCGCTACCGGATTTAGATCAATATCATTGATTCCATCTACAAAATATATAAGATCACCCAGCTTAGAGATCATCTCAGCTATCGATTTGATATCTTTACGTTCTTTTCCTCTTGCACCTATCAGGATAGAAAATGATTGAGTATCCTGGATCATCTCACAGGCTTCTTGAGTATCAATGGGGGCTATACGAAAAACAACGTCTTTCAGCAGCTCAACGTATATCCCACCAAGACCGAACATCACAACAGGACCGAATGAAGGGTCGATCATACCTCCTATCACAACTTCCTCGCCTTCTTCAACGTACTCGGAAACCGAGATACCTTTAATTTTAGCATTCGGTATTCTATTCCTCACTTGAGAACAGATCGATTCATACGCGTCTACCAGTTCAGCATGGTCCTGAACTCCCAATCTGACGCCTCCTACGTCCATCTTATGTATGATATCTTCCGAAACCACTTTTAGAACTAAAGGGTACCCAATTTTTTCAGCGACATCAATGGCCTCTTCGATACATTGAACGACTTCACCCCGTGCTATGGGTATCTCCGCGATTTCTAATATCTCTCTAGCCTCATCTTCAAAGAGCGTATTCCTCTTCTGTTCTTTCGCCTTCTTGATGATGTCCTGGATAGAACTATAGTCTATGTTCCATTGAGATTCCCCCATCTCGTTTATTCCTTCCATGATTACACTCACACAAACCGCATACGTAACTCGTATTCCCCGTATTTTCTTTTCTTCTCTATATCGTAACCCATCTTCTCGAAAACCTTAAGCATCTTCTTATTATCCGCCAAAACTTCAGCAGTGAACCCATATAAACCTTGGTTCTTAGCTATCATCGTAAGATACTCTACAAGCGCTGAACCTATACCCATGCTCTGATATTTATCCCGGACCATAACGGATATCTCAGCGATGTTTTGACCCTCTTTGATACGATAATCTGCCTCACCAACCATCCTATCAGGCCCCTCGATTTCAGGATCGATAACCACTATAGCCATCTCTTTTTTAAAGTTGATCTGGACGAAATCCTGCCTCCTATCGTGATGTAGGTCTTTACGAGCACTCATGAACCGCTTGTAGCGACTTTCGTCAGATAGAGAATAAAAGAGATCTTTTAAAAGTTCATCATCGGTTGGCTTCATGGGTCTAAATATATATTCCTTCCCATCGATTGTTTTTATAGTTTCGAGCTCGTCGGGATATCTTCCACCTTCATCCAAAACGAGGACTTGGTCTTGATAAACTAAATTATGTTCTTTTGCCTCTTTTAACAGCTCTTCCCTGAATTTAGGATGTGCGATATTTATCAATTCCATAGCTCTCTGCCTGATATTTTTACCCTTTAGATAAGCAACACCATATTCGGTTACGACATATTCAACGTCTCCCCTTGTGGTAACCACACCTGCGCCTTCGTTCAAGGAGGGAACGATCCTAGAGACCGTTCCGTCTTGAGCCGTCGATGAAAGGGCGATTATCGATTTTCCGTCATCGGCATACCCCGCACCTCTCATGAAGTCCGCGTGCCCACCGATCCCACTGTAGAAACTGTATCCCAAAGAATCGGCACATACCTGTCCAGTCAAATCTACCTGCAAAGCAGTGTTAACCGAGGTCATCTTGTGATTCTTCGAAATGATGAAAGGGTCGTTCGTATAATCTGTGGGTCTGAGCTCTATCCCAGGATTATCGTCAACAAAATCATATAGTTCTCGAGTTCCCATCAAAAACGAAGCTATACTTTTCCCCTTATGGATGCTTTTCTTTTGATTGGTAACTATTCCTCTTTTTATCAAATTAGCAAGTTCTTCGGACAGCATCTCAGTATGTATGCCTAG
>JBMCUO010000046.1:0-13639 GCA_048622455.1 Candidatus Saliniplasma sp.
GGAGAGACCATAGTCGATATGTTCGCAGGTATAGGCTACTTCACACTACCTATGGCAGTCCACTCTAAACCGGACAAGATCTATTCCCTGGAGATCAACGACGTCGCCTACAGGTATTTGAATGAAAATGTTGAGTTGAACGGGGTTGAAGAGGTCGTAGAGACCTGGAAGGGTGATAACCGGGAATTTTCTATGAGTGGGATCGCGGACAGGGTCGTTATGGGGTACCTGCATGACACATGGGAGTTTTTACCCAAAGCTGTTGAACTTCTTGATGATGAAGGGGTGATACACTATCACACAAGAGCCGCAGATATGGAGTTTCCAGAACAGGTTGAGAGGGAATTAGCTGAGAACCTGAATAAAGATTTTGAGATCGCGGAGATGAGAAAGATCAAATCCTATGCACCACACGTTTTTCACGTAGTCGCCGATGTGAACGTGTTTTAATTTTTTCACCAAACTATTATTTATTACGTTAATAATACGTTAAAAAGGTGAACCAAGTGGTAAGATGTTCTAACTGTGGTGCCGAGATACCGGAAGAGGAAAGAGGTAAATTTTGCCCATACTGTGGATCAAAATTAACGTTGGACTGGTCTAAAAGCTCTGTAAGTTCGGTTCAACAGGGGTTTCAATATTATAAAAAGAAATTGAGTACGTCGGATACATTATCTAAAGGCTACGAGATCCTCATGGATAACCTTAAACCGATATTGATCTACTGGACATTACCGGTTCTCATATTGATCGTCCTATCTTTCATGCAGCAGTACGCTCTCGCAGATATGACTACAGCCTTTGATGAGGCAGCAGACCTTTCTATGATCATGGATAACCTGATCAGAACCTTTACTATAATCATCCCACTCTCACTTATCAGCCTCATAATAGAATTGATCTTCATAGGTGGTATCGTTGGGATGGCGAAGGAAGCCTATCTAACAGGTAATACTTCGTATCATACGGGGTTTGAATCTATAAAAAAACATCCGGTAGGTATAATCGGGGCGAGTATTTTGATCACGTTAGCAGTGAACTTCGGGCTGATATTGTGCATAATACCTGGTCTCGTATTATGTTACTGGTGGTTGTTCACAATACCGGTCATCGTAATCGAAGGAAAAAACATCGTTAATTCGTTGTCCGATAGTAAAAAATTTGCTAAGGACAACAAAACCATAAAATTTACAATAGCTTTGATAGGAGTTTTGATCGTGATGAATATAGTCGGGGGTATCCTTTCTTCTGTCATCTCCTTTTTCTTTAGGGGAGAAATATTCTCGATATCTTCAGAGGTTATGGTTACTCCGATAATTACAGGTATAGTGACCCTCCTGGGTATGAGTTTTATAGGTATCTGTATAACGGTTCATTTCCTCAAAGGAAGACCACCTAAAGCTGAAGAACCTGGGTACGATAAAACAACTCCTCCACCAACAGACCTGCTGAAGTGACTTTCCAAAACATATTTGTAGATTGATGGAAGTGTAAATTATATGAAAGAAGCTATGTTCTGGGAGAAGGGAGATGGAAAGTCGGTCCAGTGTCACTTGTGTGGGCATCACTGTGATATCAAAGAGGGGGATAGAGGTATATGTGGAGTAAGGGAAAATCAAGATGGTATATTGTACTCTTTGATCTACGGTAAAATCGCATCGGTTGCTATCGACCCTATCGAGAAGAAACCGCTTTATCATTTTAAACCTCGATCGAAAGTGCTTTCCTTCGGTACGGTGGGGTGTAACTTCAGATGTAAATTCTGTCAGAACGCATCCCTTTCCTGCGGTGACCCCGACAGCCCTTACTTAAAAGATTTTACAGTCGATGAACTGGTTAAAAAAGCTCTGGATTTCGACGGGATAGCTTGGACGTACAACGAGCCGACTATCGATTTTGAATTCTCTTACGACGTTTCGAAAAAGTACAAAGAGGAAAGCGGGGGTTACGTGGTTTACGTGACCAACGGTTTCATGGAAGACGAACCTCTTGAGAAGATCTCGCCGTACCTGGATGCTATGAACATCGATATCAAGGCCATGAGTGACAAGTTCTACAGCAAGATCGTCGGTGGGAGAGTTCAGAAGGTTCTTGATACTGCCGTGAAAGCTAGAGAGTTAGGGATCCATATCGAAGTTACGTACCTGATTATTCCAGAACACAACGATAGCGAAGAGGAACTCAGGGAGTTCTCAACTTGGATCAGAGATAATCTAGGTGAGGATACTGTGACACATTTCTCTAAATTTCACCCAGACCACAATATGAAGAACGTTCCTGCTACACCTTCCAGCAAGATGGACCAGGCCAGGAAGATCGCAGAAGAGGTCGGGTTGAACTTCGTCTATCTGGGCAATCTACCGGCGGACAACGATACGAGGTGTCCGAAGTGTGGTGAAGCCATAATAAAAAGGTCTTATTTTTCATCGGGAGAACCAAAGTTGAAGAACGGTAGATGTCCGAAGTGTGGAAGGCATATCCCGATCATCTTATGAACTTTTGAAAGAAGTTCACTCTAAAGGAAGTTGCTGGATAGCGTTCTCGTAGAAACCGGTACCGAGGCTCTACTTCATATAAACTAAGCAAAGAACAAGGTTATTCAGACTTGTGAACACACTATCTGCTCCTTTAACACACACCCCCAAATTATCGATCTCGGCTCTTTTAAAGAACAGTGTTTCAAGAAAGTTGATAATTGAGTAGAACGAAAATTTTTACTCCTCCTACTTTCTATAAATCGATCTCCAAAAGCATAAAGAAACCATTTTAGAAAAGTCTAGTTTGAAAGAGGTGGAACTCGATAATCATCTAACACTCCTTTTAGATAAGATTTTAGTTGCACCTCTGTTAAGTAGTGACAGAGATATCTTTGAACAACTCTATTTTTCTAACGATCTGACTGATATGTCTGTGTCTAATGTTTCATTTCTGGGTTTACATTTTGGTAGGGAATGGTCTCTTAGGATATGAGTGTAGTCAACTCTTCTTGTGATAGATGATCACACCTATGGTGATACCTATAATAGCCAACGGGATGACTAATCCAATATTAACCACTTCATCATTTTTTTCCTCCTTGACTGCATACAAGTGTCCTTCACTGCATCTAAAAAATATTGAACTGTCGTCTCTCAATACCTTATGAGGTTCTAATTCCCCTTCAGCTGTAAATTCCCATTTCACTTCCCCTTCAGAGTTATAGGAGTATAAATTATTAGACTCGTATACATAGACTCCCCCTTGTTCATCCATGATAGGTATATTCTCTAGATCACTAATTTGAAAAGATTGTTTTACTTCACCTTTTGTATTAATAGTGTGAATTGAGTATATTCTATCTCTACCGTTCCATCCACCTATGAATATACTATCATCACTAAAAACAGGTCGGGAGGGCAAAGGCCTTGGTATAAATATACCTTCAGCTCCCCCTAAAGGAAAAGTATAATTCCACACCCTCCTACCCTCAGGATCAAGCTTTCTAATTACTCCCCAATACGGTCCAGGACAAGGTGCAATACCCATCCGGTCCGTCTCTTGTCTGCAATACTTACCTGTGATATAGATATCATCATCTTCAATAGACAAAGAAATTAACGATATCCGAGTATAATATCCTTCTATCTCTGGTTCTTGAAAATAATGTCTCCATATTTCATCACCGTCTGAATCTAACGCCACTACCATCCCCGTATTAGGTTCTGGTGTATCGACATAATAGATTATATCATTCTTTACCATCACTGGAAATCCTGCTGAAATCTTCCATTTATAAGTGCCATTTGGGTTGATAGCGTGGATATAATATTTCCCAGATATTATATATATGGTGTCATCATCGCCTATTATTGGTGCTCTATTAAAAAGTGGTCCAGTTTCATAGTACCACCTTTGACTGCCGTCTGGACCGATCGAAATTAGTCTTCCTCCGTTTAATATAAAATATATAGTACCATCTTCAGCAATTGCAGGTGAAGAAGATTCGTAACCTTCTATTTGAAGTGACCAAATTTCCTGTCCATTTGAATTGACGGTCACTACAGTCACCGTAGCTGTAGAATTGTAGATCACATGAACATTACCGTCTTTACCCATCAATAAATGCCGGATATTACCGATGTCATCTATGGAATTATCAGGATGGTACCTCCACATTTCATTACCCTTTACATCTAAGGCGATCAACCCTCTTTCATTTGGTGTACTAGCGTAAATGACCCCCTCCTCTTTTCTCCATTGCTGACCGATTTCAGCTCGCCACATTTCTTCGACTGAGTCTCCAGCATAGGGTGGTAAAAGAGCTATAGATAAAATAACACTAGCAATTAAAAAGATTGTAAATATTTTTAATATCCTTGTTTTTCCAATATTATCTTTAAACATCACTACAAAACCTCCATCAATTCACAAATATGTTACCTCCGCTATTTCACTACCATAAATTTGGGGAGTCGATGAGTACATCACCTCATATGTCTCCTCACCTTCGTCATATAGATAGATTATACTGTTGTTTTCAGCTGCATTATAGCCATACAAATAAGAGGTATAAAGTGGATGAGGAGAAGAAAAATCTCCCATGTTTTGCAAAATCCCCTTGAAACTTACTATATCTACGATATCTTCGGTATTTCCATCGATTTTTAGTACTCTACCTTCCCAGGAAAATGCTGAAGTCTCTCCATCTGATCCTACGGTAGTCCACGATGTTTCATCTTCACTAGCAGCTGTCATTATTATCAGCCTTTCACGTTCATTTCCATCTCCATCCACTGAAAGTGGTTCGATAGCCGCCCCACTATAACACGATTGTATGACTATGGATTTCCTCGCATAGCTGTCACCTATATACATGTCCATCCAATCACTTATCTCTTTGTAATACAAATTCTCGTGGGGATCATAAACGTCATCATTATAATCGTCTTGTACGTCCACTGACGGCCTCGATCCCAACAAATACGGCCCATCGGGATTCGTACCCTGAGATCCATTGTTCACCATCAACCACACTTATCTCAGTCACAGTAAAAATTCGCCTCCTCCACATATCCATCAGGCAATGTTATCTCTTCGTTAAAAACGGCATGTACTTCATCTCCTTCAGAGGTAGTGGAATATCCGCCACCGTACAATGTGACACGAACTCCCGGTTGAAGCCGCCCAGTTTCACCTCCCTCCTTTGATATCACTATAGTATCACCTACAGAAAGCATACCATCATCGTCGATATCATGCCACATGATTCCCCAATCGTCACACCATGTATCTCTAATATCCGTAAGATTGACGAATTCTTCCGAATCCGACTCCCATACTAATGTTCCAAATTCTTCAATAGAAAGAGAGGACAAAGACCCCTCGATTCCATCGACTGATATTTCCCATACCTCATCTTCACTCTCTACGGATAGTATTACACGAGGAGTCAGAGTCCGAGGTGGACTATATACTGGAACCAACAAATAAAGATAAACAGAAACAAAAAGAAATAGTATGGCGACAACAATAATTGCTGCCGTTATTTTTAACTTTTCTTTTTTCTCCATAGTTCCTCACCTTCTGTTAAAGATACGTATTGCTAGCTAATATTTTATTATTTATCTGCGGGGTAGACCGTGCATCTGTAACTATTACCCCAAAGAGGCTACTATAATTTTTCCGACAAGCGGCGTATCCTTTACTGAAGGCATAATCCAAAGAAGAGGGGTCTGAATAATCGCCCAAATTTTTGACAAGTCCAGGATAGGAATTATCCCCTAAAACACTTCGATGTATTCCTTCATAAAAGAATGCCCCGGTTTCTGCTGTACCAAGAGTGGCATATGAATTTTCATCAGATTCAGCGGATGTCATGATGATTCGGTCCTCGCTAGAAAGATGGTCAAGTGCGATTCCGCTAAAACAAGTGCCTAATAATAGACCCATACGGTTATAGTCTATATCTTCAAGAATATCATTTAGTTCAGAGTAGTTCAATAGACTCCATCTAGGTGGTTCAGGTGCAAGTATCAAAGTACTATCTCCCTCCACATCTTTTTCCTTATCTCCATCGGAGTAACCTGTGTATCCTTCCATCTTTTTTTCCTTCTCTCCTTCAGGATCACTTGCATGTCCTCTGTAGGCAAATAAAAAGAAGTCATTTGTAGTGATACGAGAACGAACTATTTCCAACGAACGTTCTAATCCTTGCAATGATGCATTATCATTTACCGCAGGATTACCATTTGAATGGTCTACACCATCCCATTCTGAATACAATAGATGTACATTTTCTTCAATATAATTGTAATCCTCAGTCAAAACTTCATACAAATAGTAGATATCATTCCAGTAACCGGGATAATTCCTATCCTCATCCATCGATCCAGATCCCAACAGCACTGCATACCTCGCATTATGCAGGTACGGATGCTGCCAGCCTCCGTTCTTTACACCGTACTCCCTCTCATACTCCGTCGGCATACCATCCCTGGACATATCCTCGGCTTCGTCGTTCGACACACCATCACCTGACATATCGTACGACTCTATCAGTTCACCGTCCTCGTCCCTATCAATCCACGGGTCGTTCTTTGCAGCACGGGCGATCCTCTCAACGTAGTATGGCGAGGTTTCATCTACCAGGTCCACGTGATTGATCCTCCCGTCACCGTTCATATCGTAGTCCTTCGGTATGGGATCCATCGAGTCGTTCAAACCGTCGAAGTCGGTGTCCGAGTTGATTGGATTCGTTGCATAGCTGAAAGTTTTATCAGGCATACCATGATCTTCTTTAATTTCCTCCCAGCTTGTATAGAACTTGTAGCCTTTTTCTCCGTGATCCGCAACGTATCTTGTAACAGCACCTGTTAATTCGGTAAGATCGCATACACCGTCACCGTCGGTATCAGGACTCAGCGGGTCGGTGCCGTGTACGTCGGCTTCATCTTGATTCGTTAGACCGTCGGTATCAACATAATCTCTAAACCGCAAATTGAAACCGTAATACCAAGACATTTTACCTCAGCCTCCTATATCCCACTCGACCTTTAGAGGACCGGAATCCGCTACTATCGACCTGAAATCTCCGTGATCATTCATCTGCATCAACCTCTATCACCTCGCTGGTACGTGCGTTTATCCTGATTTCAGCATGTACAGGATCACCAAATATGCCTCCAGAGTATGACCAATGTATTTTCCATGTAGGGTCAGAATCGCCTTCACCTCCAAAAAGAGTGAATCGCTCAACATCAGTGCGTTCATATTTGGAAAAAAATTCTTGTATTTGATCGTTATCCTTTGCTGTTTCATACGCCTCATCACTGTCTATATTCCAATTGTAGATTGGGTGGTGATGTAATGTACCTTCAAATTCTCTTATAGTGTAAGTCATATCTGCGTTTACTGCGATTCCAATTTGTTCAACACTATTTGAAACATTACTACTAGCTGCATATCTGTAGCCCCATCTTGAGTAAACACCTCCTGAAACCATACTACCACTTTTTCCTACATATACCAAAACAGCGTTTTCCGACCAATTCGAAGCTACTTCCTCAGCTAAATCAATTCCTTCTAACGCGGTGAGACCCTCGGGGTCATCTTTTATTTCGATACATCCGGATGTCATAAGGCTGATGAGAAGTAAGGTTATAATCAAGCAAGGAACAGTTTTGGTCAAAACCTTCAACCTCCTGTTGATGCCTCCGTTTCAATATAGTAGGTCGGCTCCGTAAACTCCATTAAATGCAATTGGGCGGGATTATCTAATTCATAGGGTTCATCTATATAACCCTCTTCGTCGGGATTAGGATGGACCTTTTCGTAGATATTATTCCGATGCCAGTGCCCGTTAAACACCGCATGCACGTTAACATCGTCCCGATTCGCCCATTCCACGAAATCTTCCGTATAGTACGCCAGCCTACCCCTTTGCTCTTCACCTCCACCTACGATCCTGCCGTGGGTGAAGAAGAACACGTGGTCCTGCCCCTCAGCGGTATCCCGGATCCAGTCCCACTGTTTACCGATGAAACCGTTTTCATAGTCGCCCATCATATTCCCATCTCCAACATACTTTATTTTCCTTTCGTCATATATCTGCATCTACGTAAAGCACCTCCCCCGTATTGGCGTTGATAAATACTCGAGCGTGTGCTGGATCACCGAAGTACCCACCGGAATCCGACCAACCTATCGACCAGGTGGCTGAACTTTGATTAGGATTTTCTCTACCATCTGGTAGTTTCTCCCACATCTTCAGAGTCATCCCTAAACTAGCACCAGGATATTCATCCAGGTACGATTCAATCTGTGGTTCTTGTTTTGCAATCTCAACAGCCTCATCGCTGTCGATAGTCCAATTTTCAATGGGGTTACTAAAGGAACTTTTAGTTATATATCTAGTTTGATTTTCTGTATTATCATCAGCATAAACATATATATACATTCGTTGATAGTATGATACGTTATCTTCAATTATCAATGTAGAGGGAGAATAACATCTAAATGACCATCTATACGCACCACCTTTTCCATCACTATAGCCACCTAATCCAACCAATACAAGAATAGAATCATCGTACTGTTCATTCGCAATTTCTTTAGCTATATTATATGCTTGAAGTGCTGTCATAGTTTCTTTTTCTTTATCTGAATTTATTTCTATACAGCCAGATAAAGAAGTTAGCAGTAATATCATGATTACGATTATATGTATGTAACGCATTTTATCACGCATCAGTACTGCTTCCGGTCTCGATATAAACGGTGGGTTCGTCAAAAGAAATGGTTCCCTCTGAATCCCAAGTGTAATCATCCTCATTGATATTTGTAAGATCTCTATCTTCGTATCCTCCTGTCCGATGCCAGTGCCCGTTAAACACCGCATGCACGTTAACATCGTCCCGATTCGCCCATTCCACGAAATCTTCCGTATAGTACGCCAGCCTACCCCTTTGCTCTTCACCTCCACCTACGATCCTGCCGTGGGTGAAGAAGAACACGTGGTCCTGCCCCTCAGCGGTATCCCGGATCCAGTCCCACTGTTTACCGATGAAACCGTTTACACGGGCTCTATACTTCGTTTCCTGGGAATCAGGGAACGGTAAGTCGACAGTAACCTCTCCGATGTAGGGAATATCTACTAATGTGATTTCATAACCCCACTCGACCTTTAGAGGACCGGAATCCGCTACTATCGACCTGAAATCTCCGTAATCGAAGTAGAGGTCTCCTAAGCGTGATGGACACTCATCTCCTGAATCGAATTCAGGGTTAATGTATTCGTAGAAGTACGTGGGCCTCGTTTCGTAAGGTATGAATGACATCTCCGCTTCAACCTCGGCTGAAGGCAAAAGATAACCTAGGTCGACGGTAGTACTGATTTCTTCCTCCCACAATCCACCTCGTTCATGGTTCCCAGGTATGGCGAACACGGGTACTTGGGCATATTCTAAAGCCCCTCTGAACGCTTTCATGCTCTTTTCGTGGTTGTAATCCACACTGTCTCCAGTGATGAGGACAAAATCGGGTTTTTCAATTTGATTTATTCTATCCAATATGGCCATGAACCTAGCAGCATTATAACTTCTATCATCCGATTCGTATAGGGTTTTGGAATATGTTTCGGAATATCCTTGATAGTAAAAAGTTTCAGAGATAGATATACTCATTTCTAGTTCCACTGAAAACGATTTCCCGATATGTAAGTCCGTTATCTGGACAAATTTGAACGGCATACTAAAACCGTCAACTACCTGTACGGAATTCGATGCTTCGATCCAATTATCCTGGCCTTTTTCTACTTTCATATTATACAGCCCCTCTGGAATGGCGGAAGATACCTCGACGGTGACCTCCCTTGCCCAATGTGTCTCATCCCATGAATCTTCTACTTTATTAACATTTACGACATCTGAACCATCTACGAGCTCAAGCTTAATTTCATCTCCTATATAATCAGATTCCCATGCATTTACATAAATCGTGAAAGTCCTACTTGAAGGATCGGTTCTATCTACAAAAAGAGGATTTCCGATCGAGGGATATAATATATCTCCAGCCTGCTGTACGGAGGAAAGGTCTATCGGTCCGTACAACGGGTCTTCATCAGCTTGAATTTTCCACCTATCTACCTCTTCCTGCTGTAAATTGACTAATTCCGTTTCGAACCTATCAGGGTAAACCGTTGTGACCCTGTAACTGACACTGCTTGGTTCATAATGAAGAGGATTTGTTCCAAATTCGATTTCTTGTAAATCCGTCAAACCATCCCCGTCGGTATCAGGACCCAGCGGGTCGGTACTATACACATCGGCCTCATCCTGATTCGTTAGGTCGTCATCATCGGTATCTACCGTGATATCCGATTTTAGCTCTGGATCTGTGCCGTACCTGTACAATTCATCAGTCCAGGACAAACCGTCGCCGGACAAGTCTTCATCGGGGTCCCATTCATAAGCAAAGTTGTAGAACTCTAACTTCCCAGGACCTCTATCGTAGGCACCCGTCACCGGTATCATCGTTATCTTGTCTCTATCTTTAGCATCCAGCCAGACACTATCATCGTTATCGAAGATATGAGTATCTTCGATGGCAAAATCAATTCCCTCGGATGATACTCCTATGTCATTATCATAAATGTTACTATCGAAAATATTCACGTAGTTATCTGTTGTAGTTACCGTTCTACCAATCTGTTCGTTTTCATACTCTTCGGCCATTATTAATAATCCTATTGTATTACCGAAAAGATCTAAACCGGAAACCGTGTTCGCATCCGGATCGTAGGATACCACTCTTGTTGATGTTGTGTGTGACCATCCATCTTCATCGGTAACTGTCAGTCTGGGGAAATAGATACCAGGTGCGGGTTCCGTGTGCTTATACTCGTAAGTAACTACTTCCTCATTTTCACCCTCTATAACTTCTTCCGTACCATCGGGGTTGACAAATTCCCATCTATAGTCAACGATCTCTCTTTTTTCAGAGTACGACCCGCTACCATCCAATCTCACTTCCATCCTGTAATCATCCTCTCCCTCTTCTGTATAGTTACCCACTATCTTGTACTCCGATATCCGTGCCACAGGCGGTTCGCCTACTGTGATCGTTCTTGTCATATTATCGGAAGCACCTTCGTCATCCCATACCGTTAAAGTGACATTATAGTGTCTTTCTTCATCATACGAGTGACTCAGGTACTTATCGTCACCGTTGGTTCCGTCCCCAAAATCCCACTCCCACTCTTCGATCTCACCGTCAATATCAGTAGATTCACATTCGAAACGTACCTCCTCGCCCACGACTTGTTGTTCAGGATCAAAACTGAAGTTCGCATTTGGTGGGGTGTTTCTAATATCGAACTCTTTTTCTTCGGTAGATGTGTCACCGTTTGCGTCTGTAACGGTGAGTGAAACCGTATAAGTTCCTGAACTGGTGTACTGATGTGTCTCGACCGTACTTTCTTCTCTCTCTACAACCTGGCTTCCATCACCAAAATCCCACTCCCATCCCACCAGTTCCGGACCGTTCTCAGCCGGTGTTGAACCGTCTATAAATTCTAATTCGTCAAAAGTATGATAAGGTAACGAAGCTTCCGAATCTACCGTAAAACCGGCGGTGGGAGAATCTTCCGACGTGACTTGTATGGTCTTAGATATCGATGATTTTCCTACTGAATCATCATCGACCTCAGCCCATACCGTCAAAGTCACTTCATAAACACCCGCTGAAAAAACATGTGTCGGATTCTGTTCTTTACTCGTATGTCCATCATCAAAACTCCATGAGTAATATAATTCCATATCCTTATGGGTTTTTTCTGTTTCATCTTTAAATTCTACTTCCTCACCTTCAGACGGATCTTCAGGCTCATAACTAAAATCAGCTTCAGGTGTATTGACTGTGCTGTTGATCATAGCTGCGCCCAATTTTAACCCGTATTTACAACCGCTTATCTTACCACCCCTTATAAGCGGTGATACTCCTTCTATTACCAGTATCCCAGCGCCTTTACTGTGTTTGATATCGACGTCAGTGATCTCAATGTCATCCGAATACACTTCCACGCCGTTCCAAAGGTGTCGGAAAGTGCTGCCTCTGACCGTTGAATTACTTTTTAAGTTCACTTTAAGATGATGACCTTCATCCGTGGATATACGACTGTTAAGCAGGTTGATCTCACCGTTACCCGATAAAGATTTTTCACCTAAACTGGCTTCTCTAAAATGAAGTACGGATCCCTGGAACTTCGCATCTCCGAACATGCTGACTTTCATATCTCCATCGAATAAAACTTCCATATCCAACATGTTCAAACTTCCCGTCCAATACACCCGCATATCACCCTCTACGAGAAGTCTCTGTTCTTCCAGATGCACTTCGTTCCATATATCTGGATCCGTCATATGAACTATCGTACGATGTCTATGTATGTCAGAAGAAAACTGATGCGACAACGTTACATTACGCGTATCCGCGTAATCTGCGAAACCGAAACGTGCTTCGGTACCGTTCATCTCCCAGCGTAACCCTTTCTCACCGGCACAGTGAACGGTCTGCACTAGACCGGCCTCGGTGACTGCCCAGAAACCGGCGCTTTTGTTGGTTTCTTTATCTTCGGGACCGATGATGTAAAAGTAATCGGTAAAGTTCCTGTGAGTTGAATACCGCCTACCCGGTGGTGAATCGTCGCCCCCCGGTGGTCCCGGTGACACTTCGTCTGGAGGACCGTTCTCCGATGGCGGTTTACCGCCGGACCCTGGGTTCGTCATGGTCAGGTTCTCCGAGTGACCGTTACTCCAGACTAAAGAACCGTCGGTATTGATAACGTTGTCAGCGATGGTGTCGAATGACATCCGCTGGCTCTCATTCTTCAACTCTATGCCCATGGAATCGTTATAAAAATACCAGGTATAACCTTCGGTTCCACAGGATGATGTTATATCAAGTTCAACGTACAGCGGACCCGCCGCCGCTACTTTGACTTCGGCACCTTTCTTCCTCCAGTTCATGTTGTCCGAATGCCACGACATCCATGTAGTATCGAACACGTAACCTCTACGTGTTCCGTTATCGTATTTAACAACCCTACTGCCACCTCGCTGGGTATCTACTTTAACTTCGTAATCCTCACCCCGTACCCATATCTGATCCTCATCTTCCTCTATATCCACGAGTGAATCAAAACTATCCTCCTCGGGTTTAGGTCCGTTCTCGATTGTATCGAATTTCAGCATGAAATAACGGGTACTATCAGCTGGAGTCGTTCTGTTCAACAACCAGCTCACTTTTACCCTTTCGTCGTCCAGCCACCGTTCCTGGTACACCGTCTCCCACATCGGGTGCCAGCTTTCGTTGGTTTCATGCATCCGCAGGGAGTTTTCATCATAATTACCCATACCTCCGATCTCCTTGGTAACGTTCACGACCTGAGAGACCACACGATCCTCCATGTCGAACATACCGCTGTGCACTTCAATGGGGATCTTGTAATGCCAATCTACTTCATCTTCCATAACATCCGGTTCTTCATCAGATTCCAAAACGTCTTCAGGACCCGATAAAAAGTGGTACGTTGCAGAAGCAGAACTCACGATGATAAAAATACTAACAAATGCAAATAATTTATTTCCTCCTAACATAATTTCCC
>JBMCUO010000047.1:0-13382 GCA_048622455.1 Candidatus Saliniplasma sp.
GACTTCATATTAGCGATCTTAACCGCGTCGACCCTGCTCATCTGTCCTGCACCTATACCTACAGTATGGTCGTCACGGGTGAAAACTATAGAGTTGGATTTAACGTGTTTGACTACTTTCCAAGCAAATCGCATGGCCTTCAATTCCTTTTCTGTCGGTTCTCTTTTACTCTTCACATCCAATCGAGTATCGTCCAATGTCTGTTTGTTTCTTTCCTGGACCAGGAGTCCATCTGCTACTTTAGCATACGTCATCCCCTCAACTTCGGGATTCCAATCCGGGAGTTCCATGATCCGAATATTTTTCTTATTCTTCAGCACGTCTATAGCCCCTTCTTCATAACCCGGAGATATACATGCCTCGATGAATATCTTATCCATCTCTTCAGCCATCTCCACCGTTATCGGTCTGTTGGCCCCTACGATCCCACCGTAAATCGACATCGGATCGCATTCGTAGGCCGTTCTATAAGCTTCAGCCATGTCCTCTTTCGCCGCCACACCTGTAGGATTAGTATGCTTGATCGCTGCTACAGTGGGTTCAGAGAACTCCTTAACTATATCCATCGCAGCCTCTAAATCTAAGATATTGTTGTAGGAAAGGGATTTACCGTGATGCTTTTCAGCTTTTAATACAGAACTTTCTTTGGAATCTCCGGTCCTATAAAATGCTGCTCTCTGGTTTGGATTTTCACCGTATCTTAAACTTTGAACCTTCTTCCCGAACGTATGGTATGTGCTGGGGAAATCGTCTCCTATGAATTCACTTTGAAAGTAATTGTATATCGAAGCTTCATACTCAGATGTATGCTGGAACGTTTCTACAGCTAACTTTCTTTTAGTTTCCTTCGATATCTCACCATCCTCCTGAAGCTCATCGATTATATCTTGGTATCTACTGGGATAACATACTGCTGCAACATCCTCATGGTTCTTAGCAGCGGCTCTTAACAGTGTCACACCGCCTATATCGATAAGTTCGATAGCCTCTTCCAGATCGTGAGATCTATTGATTATCTCTTGAAATGGATAAAGACTTACCGCTACGATGTCGATCTGGGGTAACGAAAATTTCTCTACTTCATCTTCATCCTTCCCCCTTCTGTACAGTATTCCTCCATGTATGGTAGGATGTAGTGTTTTAACCCTTCCATCCAGCATCTCAGGCTGACCGGTTAATTCTTCGACCTGTTTGACATCCAATCCATTTTTTGAGAGTAATTCCGCAGTACCTCCTGAAGAGATCAGTTCGAATCCGTTCTTAGTCAAACTCTCTGCAAAATCCACGATACCAGACTTATCATAAACGCTGAGCAAGGCCTTTCGCGACAATCTTAACACCAACTCAAGGTGAGGACATATCTATTTGATAAGTTTTACTATGATAGAAGACTTAGTAATTTCCCCATCCCTGTATTAGATCAGCAGTATGTTCACTCCACCCATCACTAGATATCGCCGAGGAAAACAACCGGTTGCGGTATTCATTACCACTCCAACCGAATACCCACCATTCATTAGTTCCCATGTGATGAAGGTATATATTTATCTCTGAACCTTCCGTAATGTTCTCAACGTAAATATTTGTATCATATTTGTAATATTCCAGTCTGTCTTCAAATCTTTCGGGATATGGTTCGTCTGTGTACTCTTCTTCCCGTAGATTCGATCTGGGTGATAGGATCGGTTCATCCTCTAATGCATCTTCTGTATTGATGCTGTTCTCTGATATTACTCTCAAAGATATGTCGTCATATCTATGGTCCACTTCCAATCGTTGGAACTCGACTTTAAGCATAGTGCCGTTTTCCGTATCAACGTATTCGCAGGTCCATCCTTCGGGGATATTAGCCTCCTGGAGGAACGTAGATTCGCTGACGATGGGTGAACCGTTTTTCATAGGAAGAGGCACATAGATGATCAGACCTTCCTGAACTTCTGTTGTTTCGATGCTCAACTCGAAATTGTACTCGCTGGTATAGCTATCCTCTTTCAAACTTCGTGTATAGTAATATACACCGCCTATCACTGTGGTGGCCAGTATGACAATGATGACTAGTATCGTAGTTATCTTCATTAATTTCACCCTGGATGCAAAATAAAACAGGTATATTAAAAGCTTTCTTTTTTGGTGATAACAGTTTCGAACTCAGGACAATGATTTTAAATTACTCTTCCCTTTACCAAACAATATGAGATCAGATGTAGAGATAGCGCAGGAAGCTGAGCTAGAGCCTATCGAAAAAATTGCTGCGAAAATAGGATTGTCGAAAAAGGATATCGAACCCTCTGGAAACCATAAAGCAAAGATCTCTTATGACTCTTTGAAGAGGAGTAGGGAGAAAGAAAGTGGAAAGTTGATACTAGTTACCACCATGTCCCCGACCAGGGGTGGTGAGGGAAAAACCACTGTGACTATTGGGCTAACCCAAGCGCTGTGGAAGTTAGGAGAAAAAGCCACATTAGGTATTAGGGAACCATCTATAGGTCCAACCATGGGCATAAAAGGTGGTGCAGCAGGAGGGGGATTTTCACAGGTCCTACCCATGGAAGATATCAATCTACATTTCACCGGTGACCTTCACGCTATCGGCGCAGCCCATAATCTAATGTCTGCTATGATAAACAATCACCTCCATCGAGGCAACGAACTCAATATCGACAGCCGTAAAATAGTATGGCCTAGAGTTGTAGACATGAACGATAGAGCTCTGAGGAACACCGTCGTTGGTCTAGGAGGACGATCTCACGGTATGCCCAATGAGAATTCTTTCGGTATAACTGCCAGCTCCGAGGTCATGGCGATACTGTGTTTATCCGAAGGGATCACAGACTTGAAAGAGCGGTTAGCCAAGATGGTCGTGGCCTACACCCATGATAACGAACCTGTAAGAGCCTCAGATATAGGAGGGATCGGTGCCATGGCAGCGCTGATGAAACACGCCATAAAACCCAACTTAGTTCAGACCATCGAAGGGGTTCCAGCTTTCATACACGGCGGTCCCTTCGCGAATATCGCCCATGGTACAAGCAGTTTGATATCGACTAAATTGGGTATGGCCCTGTCAGATTATTTTGTCACGGAAGCCGGTTTCGGTTCTGACCTAGGGGCTGAAAAGTTCTTCAACATCGTCTGTCGAGAAGGAGGTTTAGAACCTGATGTCGTTGTTATGGTCGCCACGGTTAAAGCTTTGAAACGTCAGGGCGGAGTTTATAGAAAGAATCTTGATAAAGAGAACATCCCAGCTATGAAGAAAGGGCTTTCCAATTTATCAAAGCATTTAGAGAACATCCAGATGTTCGGTTTACCCGTTATAGTGGCTATCAACCGTTTCCCTGAAGACACCCAGGCCGAGATCGAGTACTTGAAAGAACTGTGTGAGAGTATCGAAGTCCCGTACGCTGTTGCTGAAGTTTATCAGGATGGTGGAGAAGGAGGTACAGAATTAGCTGAGGTGGTAGTTAACGAATGCTGTAAAGACAACGTTAAATTCAGCCCTCTCTACTCCTTAAAAGAGGATCCAAAAGATAAGATATATGATATCTCAACCAAAATATATGGTGCCAAAGAAGTAGTCTATACCCAGCAGGCTGAGAGGGACCTCAGACGGATCAAAAAAATTGGTCTCGATGAACTTCCTATCTGTATGGTAAAAACACATTACTCTTTATCTGATGATCGTAAGTTAAGAGGTAGACCCACCGGTTTCGAGATCACAATTCGTGAAGTGAGAGTGAGTGCAGGAGCCGAGTTCCTGATACCAATGGCAGGGGACATAACAACAATGCCTGGACTACCTTCTAAACCCGCCGCTGAAGATATTGATATAGATGAAGATGGTTATATATCAGGACTCTTCTGATGTGATATATATGAAAGTTGAACTGCAGAATTATACACCGGACCCGGATAGAACAGCCGCCCATGCCGCCCTGACCTGTTACAGCGAAGAGGTACCAGTTAAAGACGAGATGCCTGAAAAGCAAGTCAAGGAGATACTGGATAAGATCAAAGAGAGTGGACACTATAGTGTTATCGAGCACGCTAGTTTTACTTTCGCAGTCCACGACGTGTCAAGAGCGTTGACACATCAGTTGGTAAGGCATCGATTGGCGTCGTACAGCCAGCAGAGCCAGAGGTACGTGAATATCGAAAATTTCGACCCTGTCGTTCCAGAATCCATATCTGAAGATGAAAAGGCTGCGGAGATATATTCACAGTTCATGGAAGATGTGAAAAGAACTTACGAAGAACTGAAAGAACTGGTGCCCTTGGAGGATGCGAGATATGTGCTACCCAATGCCACTAAAAGCAACATAATCGTGACCATGAACGCTCGTGAACTGTGGCATTTCTTTTCTTTACGATGCTGCAGGAGAGCACAGTGGGAGATACGGGAATTGGCCAACCGGATGCTTGAATTAGTCGAGGAAAAAGCGCCTTTGATATTTGAGGAAGCTGGGGCGCCATGTATCAGAGGACCGTGTCCGGAAAGTGAAGAGTTCTTCTGCGGTGAACCGATTAGTAAAAATCGATAGGAGTGGATGTCATGTATAATATGGTGGAACCATGTTCGGACTCTGGAGCCTATGTGGCCGAACCCGATCAAGATATCAAAATAGATATGGACGAAGTCGAAAAAAGATTGGAAAAGGAGGGGTACGAGTTCAAATTCTCTTCGGAGGTTATACATCTAGTTCTGGATAAAGAGGTTGGTGAGGAGATCGGTATATATCCCTCTGGAAAATTGCTGTTCAAAACCACGGATACTGGTAAAGTTGATCAGATGTTCGAAAGATTGAGTAAGATAATGGAAGAAGTCATATCATCCTAATAGTTCTTCAAAAACTTTCGCGAATCTTTTGACTTCCTCTTCTGTGTTGTAGAAATAAAAGGAGGCTCTCGTTCCACCCAGTTCATTCCGGGTACGGTGCCATGGATGAACACAATGCATACCACCGCGGGTCAATATCTCTTTTTCCTCCAATAGTATGGTGATCTCGTGACAGCCTAAAATTTCAACTCTAAAATTGAAGATGCCGGACCTTTTTCCCGGATCCTTGGGACCTATCACTTGAACCTTATCCGACAGAAGGTCTGTGGCTATCCTGTTCAACTTTATCTCGTGCTTTTCAATATCTTTTAAACCGACGTCCTGAAGGTAATCAACAGCGGGCTTGATACCACACAAAGCAGAGTAGTTCTGAAGCCCGCCCTCAAATTTCTCCGGAGAATCTTTGAGTGTGACCGTATCGTATGTAGAATCTTTTACACTTCCTCCTCCAGCAACTAGGGGATCTAGTCGTTCCAGGACTTCTTCTTTCCCATACAGTATACCTACACCGGTAGGACCCAGCATCTTGTGAACTGAAAATGCTAGGAGGTCCACATCGAGTTCATTCACATCCATCGGTTTATGCGGAACGCTTTGTGCACCATCGAGCATCAAAAGAGCTTCGTAGTCGTGAACTATCTCACCTATCTCTTTTGCAGGTATCGTAGTACCGTCTAAATTCGACGTGTGAACCATAGAAACCAGTTCCACATCCTGATCCATCATCTCTTTGAAATGTTCAATATCTATAGTCCCGTCTTCACTGGTTCGAACCTGATCGAATTCGATCCCTCTATCATCTCTTAGTGATATCCAGGGTACGGTATTGCTGTTATGTTCTTTATCGGTGGTGAGAACCGTATCTCCCTTACTCAGCCCTAGACCCTTTGCTACCAGGTTCACGGCTTCCGTTGTATTCTTGGTGAAAACTATCTGTTCTTTATCATCAGCTCCGATGAGGTCTGCGATAGCTTCCCTGCCTTCCCTTATCTTCCTACTTAAAATGTTAGATAATTTATGTTGACTCCTACTCCCGCCGCAGACAGGGTATTCTTCATAATATTCATTAACGGCATTTATGACCTGATATGGTTTCAATGTCATGCACGCGTTATCGAAATACGTCACTTTGTCAAGCAACGGGAAGTCCTTCCTGTATTTGTTCGGATCCAAATTATCCCGACCTTCTTTTATCAAAAATAGGTAACACTATGTGATATAAAATTTCTGTGTTATATCTTCTCATTCATCGGGAGATATCGAACCTGTACGATAGCCCTGCAGATCTAAAAAGATGTCATCGTATCCATGTTCTTTCAACATCTCTACGATCTTCTCCCGTTTATCTAAGATCATACGCATCTCTTTTGGCCATACTTCGATCCGAGCAGTATCTTTAAAATCCCTGACTCTCAACTGACTGATACCCATACTGTGGATTTTGTCCTCTATCATTTCAAGCTTACCGAGTTTCTCTTCCGTTAAACGACTACCCTCTGGGAAGCGACTAGCGAGGCACGCGTAGGAAGGTCTGTTCCATACCTCTCGCCCCCTCCATCTTAATAAACGTCTTATCTCGGCTTCTTCCAATCCTACTTCTAGGAGGGGGGCTCTAGCGTATTTTTCGACAGCTTTCAACCCTGGGCGATGACCTTTTATCTCGGAAGCATTAGTCCCCTCTAGGATGACCCTATCACCCTCTAGACGGTTTTTTATGGTTTCAAAAAGCATCTTTTTACAGTGGTAACATCTATCGGCTGGATTTTTACTGAAATCTTCATGATTGAGTTTAGATGTTTTTATAACCTGGTAGGGGACATCGAACTGTTTCACTAGCTCCTCTGCCCTCCGTACTTCGCTATCTGGGTAGACCTCCGCATCTATTATGAACGCTGTGACGTCATCTAGGCTTTCAACAGCTGAATCTAGGACCAGAGTGCTGTCCTTGCCTCCAGAGAAAGCTACTGCAGCTTTTGTGATGTCCTCATCATTGTACCAATCGAGGAGTTCATTCCACCGACTTTCTATCTTACTCTTCAAATTCTCTCACCTGTAACTCATCTAATCATTATCAAGAACATTTTGAGTTCGGTAATGGCTTCGACTGCATGGGGTATATCAGCGGGCATGGTTATGCTTTCTCCCTTTTCGACCTCGTATTCCTCCTTTCCAATCGTTATCATGGCTTCACCATCTAGGACCTGCAAAAAAGCATCGTGCGGAGCGGTATGCTCGCTCAATCTCTGACCTTCATCGAATGCGAATACCGTTAAAGTACCAGAATCCTTATCCAATAAAGTCCTGCTCACAACTGCCCCTTCTTGATAATTTATCAGCTCATGCAGTTTGAAAACCCGGTCCAATCCATCGAAGTGCACTTTATTTTCATCCATGAACATTATCTCCTTTTATCATAGTTCATACAGGAAATATTTAACTTTTTGTTATACAAGTAATTGAAAGGGTTTAAATATCTAAACTTCATCTCTGTTCTGATGTCTTTTAAGCGGTGCCATAAATGCGGTAAAGAGATGGAAAAAGTTGTCGGTTTTCCAGGTTATGTTTGGTGCAGGGACTGTCACATAACGGAAAAGGTCGATGAGGAATACGATAATAACAAGTGCGAAAAAGTGGCGGATGCATCATAGTGCTGAACTATTTTGAGTTGATCTTCTTAAACTATTCCAAAATGCTTGTTCTATGTTAGACGTTCATATCAGATTTTGACCCTAACCCTTATATCGATGATTGCTCATACTTGTATTCGGCTTAGCCAAATTGAGTGATGGTATAAATTATTCAAAGAAACATTCATGGGAAACCTATCTAGATGATACAGTTTCTGGTTATACAAACACACTTTAAAATCAATCAAGGAAAGACTTGAATCAAAGTTGATCTTAAAAAGGTGTGAAAATGGATGAAAAGTTGAAAAGGAAGTTGGAGGAGCAGGTCCTTGGCTCGCACATGTGCTGTATATATCGGAATAAAAATGAACAGTTATCGCTAGCCTCCAATTATATCTTGATGGGGTTGAAAAGAGGTGAAAGGTGTGTCTACATTGTAGATGACAGGACCAAAGAAGAAGTGATAGAAGCACTTAGGGGGCTGGAGGTTGATATAGACCACTATATCGATTCCAGACAGCTTGTTTTCCTAACTAAAAAGAATTCTTATCTAAAGGATGGATATTTTGACCCAGATGAGATGATAGAACTGCTTCGAAAAAACGAAGAAAAGGCGTTCAAGGATGGTTTTAACGGATTGAGAGTGACCGGTGAGATGACCTGGGTGCTTACAGATCTTCCAGGTACTGAAAGATTGATGGAGTACGAAGCGAAATTGAATCAGTTCTTTCCTGGAAGTAGATCCATGGGGTTATGTCAGTATAATGAGAACAAGTTCTCACAGGAGATACTCGTGGATGTCATCCACACACATCCGGTCGTGGTGATATACGATTCGATTTATGACAACCACCGTTACGTGCCACCTGAGTTATTTCTAGCAAGGATCAAAGGCGAAGTGCAGGAAGAACAATATGAAAGTATAAAGAACGATGTGATCGAGAGAGAGGTATTAGTAGAAAAAGAAAAAGAACGTAGAGAAGAACTTCGCAGGAGCAAAGAACTCGTATCCAATATCATCGAAAGTACTTCGATCCCTATGTTCGTCATAGATTCTGACCATAAACTTATCCATTGGAACCGTGCCTGCGAGAGGTTGACCGGTATTTCATCTGACGAAATCGTTGGAACAAAAGATCTGTGGAAGGCCTTTTACCATGAAGAACGGCCGGTGTTGGCTGATCTGATCGTTGAAGAAGCTTCAGAAGATGAAGTTGCGGAGTTCTATGAGGGGAAATATAGCAAGATGAAGTTGATAGATGGAGCATATGAAGCCGAAGATTTCTTCCCTCAGTTCGGGGAGCAAGGTAGATGGGTTTACTTCACCGCCGCACCTTTATTGGATTCGAATGGAGAGATAATAGGGGCCGTAGAAACCCTGCAGGATATCACTGAGAGAAAAGAAACCGAAGAAGAATTGAGGGAGTTGAACCGCTTCAGAGAAAGGATCATCCAGGATGTCAATATTTGGTTAGATGTTTTGGACAAAGATGCGAATGTTTTGGTATGGAATAAAGCCGCTGAAAGGATAAGCGGGTATTCAAAGGATGAAGTTGTTGGTCATGATAAGGTCTGGGAATGGCTGTACCCAGATGAAGAGTATAGAAAGAAGGTGTCAAAACGTGTTTCAGAGATAATGGAAGGCAAAGATGTTGATGGATACGAAACTACCATCGATTCTAAAGATGGGTATAAAAAAATCATATCATGGACATCACATCACTTGATTGATGAGGAAGGTAAAGTAATGGGTTCGATCGCTTTAGGTAAAGATATAACCGAAAGAAAAGAAACCGAAGAAGAATTGAGGGAGTTGAGCCGCTTCAAAGAAAGGATCATCCGGGATGTTAATGTTTGGTTAGATGTTTTGGACAAAGATGCGAATGTTTTGGTATGGAACAAAGCCGCGGAAAGGATAAGTGGTTATTCAAAAGAAGAAGTCGTCGGTCACGATGGGATATGGGAATGGCTGTACCCGGATGAAGAGTATAGAAAAAAAGTAACAGATAGAGTTTCTAAAAGACTTGAAGGTGAGGGATATAAAAACTATGAGGAGACACATGAAACTACTATAGTTTCCAAAGGTGGAGAAGAAAAAGTGATCTCCTGGACTTCACATATCTTGAATGATGATAAAGGGGATATCATTGGATTTATCGCCCTGGGTAAGGATATCACTGCACAGAAACGAGCAAAAGAGAAAAAAGAATTTTTGGATACATTGCTCAGACAGGATCTCTCCAGTAAAAGCCAGGTGGCCATGGGATATATCCAACTATTGGATGATTCAGAATTATCGGAGGAGAACAGGAAAAATTTAATGAGGGCTCTTAAAGCTGAAAGAGAAGTCCAAGAGATTTTAGGGTTGGCCAGGGAACTTAGAGATATCGACCATCCCCCAGAACTGTCGTTCCAGAATATCCGAAAGATATTGGAGCACGTTATGAAAAACATCTCTGAAGTTTTGAAGCTAGAAGGAGTTAGTATTGAAAAAGAATATGAAAAAGATATATCGAATGTGAAAGGAGGATACTCGCTCCATGATCTGTTCTCTAGACTTCTTAAAGCTAGGATTCTTGCTCCGAAATGTAATTTGATACGGATATCAGTTGAAGAGGAAAACGAAGAAGTGATAGTCAATATCGAAGATGATGGTGAACCACTAGAGGAGGATTTAAAAGACCTACTTTTTGGAGATATCTATACCGGTGAAACTACTGGAGTCGGGGGAGCTAGATACTACATGATTAAACAATTAGCTAAGTACAATGAAGTCGATATATTGGCTAAAGATTCGGAGTTGGGCGGGGCAAGGTTTGAAATATATTTAAAAAAAGTTTAGTCATAGTGATTTCGATATTTTTACCTAAAGTAGTTATAGTGGAATAATCTTATTTGAACTTCAGAGCAAAAACATGGAAAAGATAAAGGTATTGTTTGTAGACGATGAACCTGGTATCCTAGACCAGGGTAAGATATTTTTAGATAGAGAAGATGAAGGGTTCGAGATAGTGGGTTCAGAATCTGCGGATGAAGCTTTAGAGATTTTAGAACAGCATGATTTCGATGTCGTCGTTTCCGATTACCAGATGCCCGATATCGATGGTTTAGAGTTTTTAGAGAAAATCCGTAAAGATTTGGATATACCATTCATAATGTTCACCGGGAGAGGAAGGGAAGAGGTTGCCATGGATGCCCTGAATTTGGGTGCAGACAGGTACATCCAGAAAGGTGGAGATCCTAAAAGCCAGTATGCGGTGCTTGCGCAAGCAATAATCCAAGAGGTTGAGCACTGGAAAACGTTAGAAAGATTAGAGATGACGAAGTATTCGGTGGATAAGGCTGAACAGGAAATTTATTGGGTAACACCTGAAGGAAAGTTCGTTTACACGAACGACCTCGTAAGTGAAAAGTACGGGTATGAACAGGAAGAACTGCGGGATATGCATGTTTGGGATATCGACCCTGAGTATTCTAAAGAAAAAAGAGAAGAGTACTGGAAGGAGCTTAAGGAGAATGGAGTCAACAAGATCGAATCCTTTCATAAAACATGCGAAGGGGATATGATCCCAGTCGAGATCATCAGCAATCATGTCAAATTCAATAATAGGGAACTCGAATTCGCTTTCGTAAGAGATATCTCCGAAAAGGAAAGGATAAGAGATGAAGTCAAGGAGAGAATCCAGGAATTAGAATTTGTCCATGAAACTATCATAGATATAGGTGAGTTAGAAGATATAGGTGAGATATGCGGCTATATCGCTGAAAAGGTCCATTCTTTAGATGATGATTCATACGTCGCTATAACATTATTTGACAATGAAGAAGAGACGTTAAGATTGAAATCTATTGCGGGATTAGGTGATCTTTTCGACGAACTTGAGATATTTTTTTCACGCGGCTTTTCATCCATATCTAAAGAATTGGATGATAATTCACTATTTTGTACCAACGGAGAGTTAAAAAAAGTATCCGGTGCTTTATGCGGCCTATTTGGAAATAAATTACCAGAAGATATCTGCACCGAAGTTGAAGATATTTTGAACATAGATGAAGTCTACATTACAGCTTTTGCTTTGGATAATCGTCCAAATGGTGGACTCGTGATTTTTAAGAAAGAAGGTTCGGAGATCAAGTTTAAAAATGCTGTTGAAACGATAGCGACTTATCTTTCAACGATACAGTATGATAAGCTAATCAAACAGAGATTGGAAGTGTCTGAAAAGAAATTTAGAAAAATCTTTGAAGCATCCCCTGACCCGTCGTTTTTATTGGGTAAAGAAGGAATGGTCAAAGATGTTAATGAAAAGGCACTTGAAAGACTGAAATATCGAAGGGATGAGATAGTTGAAAAATCATTCCAAGATCTGCCGTTTTTACCTCCTAAAAACGTGAAAAAATTACTAGAGAGCTATCTGAGTAGGCAAAAGGGTCAGTATATCCCTCCTTATGAGGTAGAATTAATTTCGAAAGATGGAGAAACAATAATAGCTGAGATAAATGTCGGGATCTTCGAGGAAGAAAGTTTCGACGGAGAGATCGTTATAGCTAGGGATGTTACTGAACGTAAGAAAGCGGAAGAAAACCTAATGGATCAAAAACAAAAGATCAAACAGCTTTACGAGATCACTCCTAAACTTCAAGGAATAAAAGATATAGAAGAGCTTTACAGATTGACTATCGAAGTTGCCAAGAATACACTTGATTTCGATGTCTGCAGTGTAGAGATAGAGGAAGATGGATATCTGGTTGTTAAAGCTAGTACCGAAAAAGAACTAGTTGAAAGTGGATATTCTATGAGCGTATATGAAGGGATCGCAGGTAAGACTTTCAGAACTAAAAAATCTGATCTTGTAAGAAACGTGAAAGGTGAAGACGAAGCAAAACCTACCGATAAAAAATTCATGTCCGCTCTGAGCGTGCCAATGGGAGATATCGGAGTGTTCCAGGCCCTCTCTTACGAAGAAGAGAAATACGATGGAAGTGACCTAGAACTGGCTGAATTGTTCGTTTCGTATATAACAGAATCCGTGAAGCGATTGAAATCTGAAAAGGCACTCGAAGAAAGTGAAGCTAGATACCGTGCATTAGTGGAAACCGCCTTCGCTGGGATCTCCGTGACTGACCTAGATGATAATCTGACTTTTGTAAACGATAGGTTCGCTGAGATGTTGGGTTATAAAAATGAAGAGCTGATCGGTAAGCACGTTTCTGAGATCACTCCTGAAAGAGAGAATGATAAATTTAAAGAGGAAACGAAAAAAATGGTCAATGGTGAAACGAGTTATTACGAAAGCAGGTTGGCAAAGAAAAACGGTGATATTATAGATGTTATGATCTATGCATCACCATATACGAACACAGATGGAGAATTCTATGGAACCATGGGCGTAATAACAGATGTCACGGAGCAAAAACAGACTCAGGAAAGGGAGATATTCCTCCATACCTTACTGAGGCACGACCTTAAGAACAAAGCTCAGATAGTCCATGGTTACCTCCAGTTGATAGAGGAAGATTGTAAAATAGATGAAGAAACCCACGAACTCGTAAAAAAAGCGATAAAAGGTAACAAAGATAGTGTCGCACTGATCAATAAGGTAAGGCTGCTGTTGAGTGCGCAGGAAGAGGAAAAGGAACAGATCTATATATCTTCTGCTATACTTGATGCAGTGAATAAATGTGAGAACCTTGCAGAGGATAGAGGATTTGAACTTGAGATTGGATGTCCCGAGGAGAAATGTTTAGTCCAAGGCGGGGCTCTGCTGAAAGAGGCATTTTCTAATATAATCGAGAACTCGGTTTACCATTCTCATGGCAGTAAGATCAAAATATCTAGTGAGGTGATGGAAGATGAGGTACGGTGTACCATCGAGGACAACGGTAAAGGGATATCAGATGAAAAGAAAGAGAAGATATTC
>JBMCUO010000048.1:0-13122 GCA_048622455.1 Candidatus Saliniplasma sp.
AAAATTTAAACAGTGACCTGTTCTGCTCCTGGCATATCATGAAGACCGATAAACTTCAGGTAGACCTTTCATCGAAATACAGATGGATAATACTTACACTATTGTTTTTCACTATACTCGTGGCATTCATGGGGAGATTGAGCACTTCCGTAGCCCTTGATGAGATAGGTGATGGACTCGTATGGTCCAGAGCTGAACAGGGTTTCCTCGGAGGTGTTCTCATGGGGATCTTCATGGTACCTTACGGTTTTTCGAACATATTTTTCAGTCCTAAGATCGATGAACATGGGTCGAAGATCATACTTTTTGGCTCTATGATCGGATGTTCTCTAGCCGTATTCTTGGCCGCTTTTTTCGGACATAATTACATACTGTTCTTACTCTCCCGCATGCTTCTTGGTCTGTCCCAGGGAGTGATGTATCCACTTGCAACTAAAGTCATCGCAGGATGGTTCGGAGTCAAAGAGAGGGGAAGAGCGAATTCTATCTTCATGGTCGGAGCACCGATCGGGATCGCCATATCTCCCATCATCATGGGTCCAGTGATTAAGGCATTGGGTTGGCAGTACTCGTTTTACATGGTGGCGATCATCGGTTTCATCTTAACAGTACCGATATTCATTTTCATAACGGATTCGCCCGACTCTAAAAACGATCATGGTAGAACTGTCAGAAAAGACATCGATTTGCTGAAAGCTTTCAAAGAACTGCTGCACGACCACGATTTTAGGCAGATAACCGTGGGTTTTACGGCGGTCAACACTGTCTTCTGGGGTACCACTCTTTGGGTACCATCATATCTTGAACAGACAACGGGTTTGAATCTAGGAGATAACGCCTATATGGCCGCAATACCCTACATAGGAGCACTTTTAGGGATGCTGATAGGGTCGTGGGTCAGTGACTTGAAGGGAAATGAAGATGGGATAATAATCTTCTCGCTGTTCACTTCTGGGCTGATGATAATTATCCTTACATTTTCACCTATTTCTGGTTCGGGGATGGCAATATTCTTACTGTTTCTAGTGTTCTTGACCGGTCAGCTGGCTCCTCCTTTGTTCTTCACCAAACTTCAGAACAACATACATGGAGAAGAACTAGGTTCTGCAACCGGTTTGATGAACGGCATCGCTAATTCTTTCGGGGTCATGGGTCCAGTGAGTGTTGGGGTGATGATAGCTTTGACCGGGTCCTACGGTCTTGGACTCATAGTCCTTTCAGTTATCGCTTTCGCTGGATTGACAGGTTTTAGACACTTTTTATGAAACGTTTTGAACCGCAGCATAAAATTGATTAGTAGTACAGTATTCTCGATTATTTATGGATACATCCGAAGAGTACGCAAAAAAGATGGGTTATGAAGACCCCTTATCAAGATTCAGAGATGATTTTTACATCCCTAAGGGGATAGTCTATCTGAACGGAAATTCTCTAGGCTTGTTATCTAAAAGAGCTGAAGAATGCGTGGTGAAAGTTAAGAAAGAATGGAAAGAGTTGGGTATTCAGGGATGGACCGAGGGTGAAACTCCCTGGTTCTTCATGGCTGAGACCCTGGGTGAGATGATGGCTGATATGGTTGGGGCTAAGGTCAAAGAAGTTGTAGCCACCGGTACAACAACGGTCAATATCCATTCACTGGTATCTACGCTTTACAAACCCGATGGTAAGGGAGACAAGATACTAGCTGACGAACTGAACTTCCCTACTGACATATACGCCTTAGAAGGTCTTTTAGAACTGAAAGGTTTTGATCCTGAAAAGAAGCTCAAGCTCGTACCCAGTTCAGACGGTGATACGCTGGATGAAGATAAAATCGTGGAGATGATGACAGACGATGTGGCATTGATACATCTACCATCGGTACTTTACCGCAGTGGACAATTTCTAGATATAGAATATTTAACTGAAGAGGCGCATGAGAGAGGTATCTTGATCGGGTTCGACTGCAGCCACTCCGCCGGTGTGATACCTCATGAACTTCACGATTGGGGTGTGGACTACGCAGCGTGGTGCGGGTACAAGTACTTGAACGGAGGACCTGGTTGTGGTGCATTTCTGTATCTCAATGAAAGACATTTTGACAAAGAGCCACGGATCAAAGGGTGGTTCGGCTACGAGAAGGAAAGGCAGTTCGAACTGAACCTTGAATTCGTTCACGAAAAAAGCGCAGGTGGTTGGCAGATCTCATCTCCAGCCATACTGAGCAGCGCACCGCTGTTAGGTTCTCTGGAGATCATCAAGGAGGCTGGGTTGAATAACATCCGTGAAAAATCCAAGAAGATCACAGACTACTTTATCTCCTTGGTCGATGAAGTTTTGAGAGAAAGACCTTACGATTTCGAGGTTATTTCTCCTAGAGATGCTGAGGACAGGAGTAGTCACGTGGCTGTTGAACATGAAAAGGCAGACGTTATCAGCAGTCTACTCAGGGAAAAAAGATTCATCACGGATTACAGACCTCCAAACGTTATCAGGATAGCGTTCTCACCACTTTACAATACTTACTGGGAAGCGTGGGAAACGATGATGACTATCAAAAAAATCATCGATGAGGGAAAACATGAAGCGTACGAGAAGGGTGGAAAAAAGTTAGTAACCTGAGAGGGGATGAAATGAAGTTCACCATCTGCTGTAACACCTACTCGAAGAGTTCCAATATATTCCTTTCTTTTGCTGTTGGTTTCATGTAGGTTTTTTCACTCTGAGTGAGTCCCAGGTTGATCAGCATCTCCAGATATCTGATGCTGGTGGGAACTGGATGTATAATCGGTATATAGTATCCCAGATTTTTTAATTCTCTGTCAATTTTTCCGCTCAGACCTACCATACCAGTACATCCTAGAACGATACCGTGAGCCCCGTCTTCTAGTACAGCTCTTTTAGACGTATGGATCAATGCCTCATTGAGTTTTTCCTTGTTTTCCATATCTAGAACGGTTATATCAACACTTCTTACCGAGGCAACTTTAGAAGATAAACCTTCAAGCTCGACTTTGGCCTCATCTCTGGAAGAGGAACTATCTACAGGTGTTATTATCGAGAATCTATGACAAAGTTCGGCGGCTATGAATATACTCGTGTGACCAGCTCCTACCACAGGCATATCAACAACTTCCCTAGCCCCTTCTAGTCCAGGGTCTCCAAAACAGTTAATGTACGCACCATGAAAGGCATCTTCTTCAGCTTCTTGTATTATCTTGATAATGTTAGGTGCGCAGAGGTATTCATCGTAAGAGGACTCTATCGAGGCTGTTCCATATTTTATCCTCTCTACATCGAAATCAGTATCTTTGGAGATGTATTTTTTCACTTCTCTTTCAGTCTCACTAACGAACTCTTTCGTTATGACCGGTTCTACAATTTTGATCCTCATCTTTATCCTCTCTAAATAGAATTATAACTGTAATTATAGTTTTCTTCGAATTAGCAGTTAAAGTAACTTCTTCCTTATAGTAATGAAATAATAGTTCGTATGAACCGTTTTCAGATTTCATGAGAATGTTTATAATAGATATGATTATTCACGGTGCAGAATGAAACGGGGGAAAATCTTAGCCTTGGTCATTTTACCGTTATTCCTAGTGTTTTTGAGTACTTCTATGTACATGCCTAACATAGGTGATATAGAAACTGAGTTCGGGAATAATAGTTGGATCATCCCCTTGACCATCACGACCTTTTTATTTGGACAGGCTGTATTCCAGATAATTTATGGGTCGTTGTCTGATAAGTACGGTCGCTACAAAGTGTACATCCCTGCTCTCTTTGGCTTTGTGATATCCAACATCCTCTGCTATCTGTCTTGGAGTGGTAGTTCATTGGTTATATTTCGAAGTCTGCAGGGTGCTACAATAGCCTGCGGTTTCGTTGTGGGAGCTACAGTCATAGGCGATGTTTATCCCAGAACGACTAGAGGAAAAGCCATGGGCCTATTCCTAGCTATCCCTCTCCTCGGTCCTCCAGTGGGTTCTTTCTTCGGAGGTTTACTCGGCGAACTCTTCGGGTGGAGGTCCATCTTTATCTTCTTAGCAGTACTCGGAGCTATAACCACACTTTTGTTCACTCTTTATCTACCTGAAACACTGGATAAGGAAAAAACCCAATCGAAGAAGATACTCTTATCATTCTCTTCGCTAAAAAGATTAGACTTTGCAGCTGTAACATTACTGGGTCTATCAATATTGGGAACTTATTTCACATTTCATCTCTTCTTTTCCCTTATACTCGATAATATTTACAGTTTTACTCCTTTCTATATCGGGCTGTTTTTAACGGTTTACGGTTTAGTGGATTCATCTTCTGTCTATATAGGAGGAAGGATATCGGTTTTTTATTCATATAGAAATTTACTCTTGATCAGCAGTTTTGTAGCAGGAGTAAGCGCTCTATTATTCGCACTCCTTTTGGGTTTCCCCCCCTACCTATTATTAGCATCTTTTCTGATATTTGGCGTGGGTATCGGATTGGGTACGACACCTTTCGTGACTTACATAATGGACCTCTCCCCAGAATCTAAAGGTTCTGCCATCGGTGTGTTCAATTTTGTTAGGCTTATGGGAGCTGCGTTTGTACCTTTCGGAGGTCACTTTGTAATAACTGAATTTTCGGAGAAGACGTTATTCTTGTTCAGCGCTATCTTTATATTCATAACCGTTCTATTAGCGTACTCATTCACAGATATAAAAAAGAAGTGAAAGATTTTCTATACTATCTCTTCTACGGGTTTGTATTCGAAGTCATATCCTAAATATCTAGGACTAAGAACTTTCAGGCTTTTTCAGTTCCCCATTTATCATCCGCTTTAAATGCTAGAACCGCTACCTCTTGATCCTTTTTGATGTTCGGGTTCAGTAGAGGTTCAGCCTTTTCTCCAGCGACAAGGGTAATCAGGTCTGGAGCTGCAACATATGGCTTCGCGTTCAACCATGATACTAGATGTTCGTTCTTGAACCATATCTTCATCTCATCTTTCTTTCAGACTCCCAGATCTCGTAAACCTCTTCCCTACCCTTTTCGGTAAGACCCAGGTGTTGTAGGTCCTCCGGGGATCCCAACTGTCCAAAACCTATGAGATATCCGTTGATCCTGGAGGTTGCGGTAGAGTTAATGAAATTACCCCAGTGAGGGTAAACGGACTGATAGGCTTCGGTTAGATTCTCATGGCCTCTTAGATAATAGTTCTGGCGGTTCCAGGGGGCTAGTTTGAAAACTCCGAAAGGATGCATATCTTTGATCTCACCAGTTTCCTGGATAATATTGTAGAGTTCCATGTACGTGATTTTATCCGGATCATAGTCTACCTGTATAGCTTCTCTAACTATGCGTCTATCATCCCTGACCGATCCGTCTACCTCTATAAACCCAACTCTAGTACTGATAACTCCGTCGACTACTCCCACTCTGGCTTCTGGAGCCCAGAAACACCAGACAGCAAAGGTCGAAGTCCTATAATCTTCCGGTCGTTCATCATCTATCTTAGGGATTTCTTCTATAACCAGCCCTTCTATTTCGACATTCTCTGCCCCTTCGTTATCTCTTGATCTCTCGAATCCAATGACCGTAGATACGAGTAAAACAGCTACTATAATCAATATGATATACCGGTATGAGCTTTTTCGCATCAAGATATAATACTGTTATACTACCTTTAAATAGTTTTTGTAGGTTATCAAAAAAATCTCTTGAAGTCTTTTTCTTCCTTATATTTCATGAGTAGGAATTAATAAGATATTTACTTAATTATGTTCATCTGAAAGCGGAACTCGATATCTACTGCAAACTTATTAATATATTATTCAATTTACTAAAATCGGTGAATATATGCTGTCTATCACGGTTCATGGAGGCGCTGGTGAGATCGGAGGGAACAAGATACTGGTCGAAAGTGATGATACCCGAGTGATGCTTGATTTCGGAACTCGTATGGGTTTCGAGTCGGATTACTTCGCAGAGTTCGTTAAACCTAGATCGAATACGGGACTTAGAGATCGATTGATACTCGGTTCGTTACCTTTCATCCCTGGGATATATCGGGAAGATATGATAAGACCTTCCGGTATAGATGAGATCGAATCCGATGGTAGGTTACTAAATAGGGAATCGAGATTGCTGGATCTGGAGGGTTTGGTGACTTATGAAGAATACCCTGAAGACCAGGGATATATCGACGCTTTGTTCCTCAGTCACGCACATTTCGATCACGTCGGGGATATGAATTACATCCATCCTCACATACCACTGTACTGCAGTGAAGTCACGAGAACCCTTGTAGAGACCGTTGACGAACTAACTAAATTTAAATCTGAAGCCATTTCCATGAAAAGACCTGAGATAGATTTTAGAAAGGGTGGTATGTTCCCAGATGAACCGTATATCAACAAAGAGAGCTGTGAAAGAGATTGTATTACCATGAAGGATGGGGAATGGACTTCAGTAGGATCTATGGAGGTTAAAAATATAGATGTAGATCACTCTGTACCAGGGGCGAGTAGTTACGTGATAAAAGTTGACGGTAAGAAAGTCCTTTATACAGGTGATATCCGATTCCACGGGACATATCCACTTTCCATCGATGAATACGTGCGGAAGGTTGGGTACGATATCGACGTTATGATATGTGAGGGAACCAGGGTGGATTCGGAATCTTTGATAACTGAAAAGGATGTGAAAAAGCAGATCGTCGATGAGATCAACGACGTAGATGGTCTGGTCTTCGTAGATTTCAGCTGGAAAGACACTACAAGGTTCGAAACGATCAAAGAAGCATGCAGAGAATGTGGTAGGACCTTTGTTATAGATGCGAGGTTGGCCTACCTGTTGAACGAGTTGGGTGAGAAACCTGATCCTGATGATGTTAAAGTGTTCTTGAAGCGGAGGAGCAGTGCTTTGTATTCACCTACTGACTATGACAGGGCGAAGCACGAGTACGGTTATTCCGTAGATAAAGAGAATTTAGATCCATCTCATTACAAAAACGGTTTGACCGCTCCAGAGATGATGGAAGAACCCGGTAACTACGTTTTGATGTTCTCCTACTACGATCTTAACCAACTGTTCGATTTTGTAGATGAAGATGGTACGGTTCCAGATTCTAAATTCATCAGAGCTCAGTGTGAACCTTTTTCAGACGATATGGCACTGGATGAAGAGCGTATGATAAATTGGCTTGAACGATTCGGCATAGATTTTGAGGAAGGTGATCCCGATATACCAGAGGGATGTGATAACTTTGATTGTGAGAAGATCAAACCAGTGATGGATCGCTCCCACGTATCGGGACACGCTTCACGTCCTGAGTTAAAAGAGCTGATCGGAAAGTTGGAACCTGATACGTTGATCCCGGTTCATACGCTGGATCCAAAAGGTTTTGAAAATATAGTTCCTGAAGATGTTGAAGTCGTAGTGCCTGAGAGGGGAAAAACATATGAGTTCTAAAAGAGCTTACATAACGGTACTAGATTGATATGTGTGGGCCCTGATCAACAGATACTACACGGTTTTACGTGAATAAGGATATTTTATTGATTTTGATAATACCTTTAACGACAACTATTTAAATCTGTATTACATATTAACACATGGTGTCGTATATGGGGACAAAAAGTTTAAAAAATATTCAAGCAAGGGTTCCTACTGAACTCTATGACGAGATCGATAAACGTATCGAATCAGGGATGTATGCGAGTAAAAGTGAAGTTATAAGAGAAGCCCTTAGGAAAATGTTCGCAGAACAAAGTAGGAATTTTTTGAGAGATCTGGCTGAAAAGAGAGACCTTTCCGAAGATGAGATGCTTGAAGAATGGATACGGGTAAGAGAGGGAGCCTAGTGATGTTAAAGGTCTTTATAGACACAAATATAATCATTTCAGGTATCTTTTTTTCAGGACTAGAATCCAAAATATTAGATTCCAGAGATCTTAGATTGGTTACAGCCGATATATGCAGAGAAGAAACCATGGAAGTGGTTAAAAGGAAATTCAATGATCTAGGTTCGAAATCTCTTGATAAAGTTCTTGAAGAAGTAGAAGAAGCACTGATGGATATAGAATTTATCAAAGAAGAGGAATACAGAAGTGAGATGGAATTTGCGAAAAAATGTGTCCGTGGTGAAAACGATATAAAAGTATTGGCTGCAGTGATTGCAGTTGAACCGGATCATTTTATCACTGGAGATAGTGACTTCCATAAAGAGGAAGTTGAAGAGAAAGTAGATCTGATAACGAGTAGAGAACTACTAGATAAGATCAGGTAGCTTTTTGAGGGACTAGAGAAATGAAAGTAACTTAGTTCTGCATTTCAACATAAGTTCATATGCTTTACAGAGCTATGACCTTAAGGTATTCCCGCCGCAGATGATATGCTCCGTATCCTAAGAATAAAAACCCGATGTACCAGAATAAAGTCACAGGTGTGCCGGGATATATCATGTCATACTGATATGCTGGTACGTGTAATACCTCTCCGATACCCAATAAAGTGACCCCTATCGAGAAATAATACCAGCCCTTAACATTGATCGTGAGTATTATTATCGAGGCTAACATAATCCCAACCATCATCAATATCGCAAAGATGCCAAACATGTCGATGGTGTAATCGAAACCTCTTTCAAAGATGGGTGCGATAGCGGTTATGATCACCAGGAGCCCCCATCTCTGAAGGGGTCCATATTATAATAATAAGCTCTCAAACATATATAAGATATGTAATAGTGAAATACTATTACTTGTAACATATATTCTCTAGAGTATAGTTATTGGACTGTTATTGGACTCAAAATCGTTAAATTAGATCGTATGTTTGCAAGCCTAACTCCTATAACGTACTATATACAAGACATATTTTAAGGTTTTAGTACTGTGCGTGAGACACAAACAACTTATTTTGTACTATTATTAAGGATACCGATAGACTGTGATTCCGTTCTCATCAAATAGTTTCTGATCAGGAGTATGGATATCGGATCCGATCGATCAGAAAGGAAAGTTTTATTTATTTGTACATACATTGTACATACATATGTCCACTGACAGCAAGAAGAGATCGAAAAGAGTCAATTTTAGGCTCCCCGAGGAATTGGTCGATATGGCAGATGTCACCGCTAGAGTGAAGCATAAGAATCGAACGGATATATTGAAAGAGGCTTTAGACGAACACCTGCACGAGATCATCGATGAGGAATTCAAGCAAAGAGTTATAGAATTGTACCTAGATGATGAGATCGAATACGAGATGTTGAAGAAGTTTCTTGGTCGAGAAGACGCAGAAGCGGTGAAATCCTCTAAAGATATACTGGATCGAGGCGATGAATTGGCCGAAGAACTCTCTAAACTTTGAGGAGAGACACCATGTTGATCTTGGATACGAGTGCCTTCATATCCCTCGGGATCTGCGGTTGTGTAGAGATACTGTTAGATGAATTCGATATTCATACATCTTGTGCGGTGATAGATGAGCTGAAGGATATGAGTGGTTATAATGATCTAGAGGCGGACGTTGCAGAGAGATGGTTAGAGAAGAAAGACCTGTTGAATGTTCACGATATAGGGAAGGCCGGTGAGTTCGATCATAAAAAAATCGATAGGGGTAAGGGATCCTGTGCTGTCCTAGCTAGAAAGATGAACGCAAAATTTTTGATAACTGATGACATCAGAGCCCTTCCTCTCCTCAAAAACATAGCTTCAACCAAAGTAGCGATCTCTCCTATTGTTATGAAAGCGCTGGTCAAAAGAGGTCTGTTGAGCGACGATGAAGCTAAAAACAAACTCGAAAAGTTGATCGATAAGAGAGATTGGTTTGAAACACCGATCTATGAAAGGTCGTTAGAGCTTTTTGAAGACGACTCTACGGACGGATAGTTCATTGATGTTTGGAGGAGTAGACATGGAAAGAGGGTTTTACTCCCGGTATAACATCTTACCGACCGGTAAGATAATCTACCAAATGGCATAAAAAAATTACTGGAATTTCGCTGACGATCGTTGAGTTGATATCACGTTAATTCTTTTGCCTTTTTCAGAAATCTAGAGGCGTTATCTATATTCTCTTTAGCACTAGATGGATAATAATTTAGTCCGTAGTCTGCCTGTTCTCTCAAAGATTTTGCTTCTTCGAGGTAGTCGATAAATTCCGGATCCAATTCATTCGTGAAAACAAACAATTCTTTTACCGCGATCCTCAGGCAGTAATGACTTCTTTCCCTGTAACCCTTTGAAAATATCAAAGCTCTTGATGAATGAAACATGGAATAATATCCCTGGATAGTGGCCCATTTAGAGTCACCTTGTTCAAGAGTTTCTTTTGCCCTGGTCAAATCATGTTCTGCAGCATCTATCTCTTGGAGTACCATGTCATGAGGGATATCTTCTTTGCGAGGCTCCTATTTTCGATACATTTGTCAAATTTATAGCTCATCTTCTCGGCTCCACAATACTATTCCCCTCTTTATATTTTCGTAGAGTGCTTCGTTCTCTTTTTTGAACATCGTAAAATCTTCAGGTCTTGTTATGATCGGAGAAATTATTTCGTATCCTTTTATCCTTCCTTTCACATCATCCGGGCTGCTTGTTTTTATAAATAGGTCGATGTCGCTATTTTTCGTGTTTGTTCCTTTGGCAGCACTCCCGAATAACACTATCTTATCAGATACTTCTTTTATTTTATGAACTATGTGATACAAGTTCAAAACATTATCGAATACCTTGAACTGTTTTATCACTGGATTGTTCATATTTACCGAGTAAAAAGTTTGTCTTCCTACGATCTCTTTTGCAAGCATATTTTCTTGTTCAAGATCTCTCAGTATGTTGCTAGCGGTGGACGGGCTGATCTCAGACTGCCTAGCTATCTCTCGCACGTGAAGACGTTCATTCGGGTCCGCAGATAGTACCTTAAGGATCTTATATGTAGATTTAGACCATATGTTTAAATTATCGAACATATGTTTTATTATACGAACAATTGTTTAAATAATTTATGCTTTCAAGCTCACACGGAAGATAGTGGTGGTTAGTGAAACAGGAGGATATGAAAGTAGTTTTTTGGTCAAGAAGGGGAGATCACGAAGGACATTGGGTGTTGGTGGAGTTTAAAGGATGGCTGTTGATGGCGTGTTCGGTGTTAATATGTTGTTTTGAAAAAGAGATCGGATCGAAAAAATGATTCACTCTAGTGAATAAACTTCTATATTTTTTGCATTTACGTTATATTCGTCTATCAATTCAAACATGTCTCCTTTATGTTGGATCGGTATCATTATGGAGCTTTTACCTATCTTCTTTCCACTCCATTTTTCTAATAGTCCAACGATCTTCTTATCCTTTGATCCGTATCCATATAATTTGTTAAGAAATGAACTCCTGCTACGACCTATCTTATCCCAGTAAAATATGATCTTATGTTCAGTTCCTATAGGTTCTTCAGTTGTTTTATACCTACCCCACAGTACTTTTCCTGTGGAGGATATACTTCTGTGGAGATCCTCCCATTCGGTCAATTCTCCGATCTTTAATTCTATATCGTTGCTTACACCTTTCGATCTGAAAAGAGTATATTCTCGGCTATCGTAAAATTCATCCAGTATATTGTTGATCCTTTCTTCGATCTCATGGGCTGTGTCTACGAATATATCTACATCGCTTTCTTGATCAGCTGTACCCCTTGCCACGCTCCCATACAGAATTATATTATCTATCTTCGAGGTATCTTCACTCAATCTTTCTATCAGAAATGAGGTAAATCTTACAGCATAGGCTTTGAGTATTTCATCCAATGGTATCACCTACCTCATCTTCTATGATGTCTTTAATATCAAAGAACAGTTTTATCTTCCTTCTTATAGTTTCTTCGTCTTCCACGGGAGAACCGTATGCGATGTCATTTCTACTTCTTTCTATAACTCGAGCTTTTTCTAGTATGGTTTCCAATTTTTCAATCTCGTTTAGATCTCCAGTTACTTGATTGTTTAGTTTTTGATAAGGATCTTTCTTTTTGATCCAATTATGTTTGATCCTTGCTCCGGGCTTCATTATATTTAGTTTGTGAAAATAAACTTCGATCAATTCTGAAGCACCCAATGATAACATCATCGCCAATCTTCTTTGATGACTTTTTAGTCCACCCGGGTCTTCGAGAGCTGTTTGTATCTCGTCCAGTACTTCATCTAAACTTTCTTTGTGCTTTTCTAATCTCAATATGACACCTGTCATTATTATTAAGTGACAAGTGTCATTTATACTTTATTATGACAACTGTCATTTTGTTTTGATGACAAGTGTCATTTATGAAAAGTGTTAGAGGAGTTATTAAAATCTATATGATCTAAATCAAAGTGTCGATGAGAGCTATTTTTGTACTCATCATATTTTTTCTCTCTAGTATTCTCTAGGTTTTTCAGTTCTTCGTCTAGATCTTCAGCAGCTTCTCTCATGTGCACTATTGCCTCTAGGATGTAACTTTTCCTCGCTTTGTCTCTGATAGCTTCGCTTTTGTTGGGATACTTGACTTCTTTTTCTATCCTTCGAAGGTCTTCGGGAGGGAAACGTACATGTACTTTTTCCATTGGATTACACCTGTACTACATATGTACGCTTTCTCTATTTGTTTTGTTTTGATGGGATGAGATTCACGGAAGATATTTTTGATTTGAATAACGTCATTTCTGATTACGAACACCGTCTGATAACTGCTATCCTTTGCACGTGATTCACCTGCCATCTTTTGCGAGAATTAAGGCGGATGATGGGGTCAAAGAGTGAACGGCTATTTATTGTGGTGTTCTCTTTTTTTAGACATTTTGGCAGGAACCATTTTCTCAGAAATTCAGTTGTAACTGAAATATTACTATAACGGTTGGATTTTATTATGGGGATATAAAAAAATGTTTTTTTAAATTTACATAGGTTAAGTATTTAAGCATGGTGTTTAACCGATGCATAGGTTAAGTATATAAAGGCGGTGTTTTATCTATGTATGATGCTGCTGAAGAAACCTAAAAGAAAGAGAGGTTACAAAAAAGAGAGGATTTTAAGAGTTCTTCTCTCTAATAAAGGAGATATTACAAAATACAGAGTGGCAAAAGAGGCGGAAGTATCTGAGCCATGGTGTCGGGATTACACATCTAGG
>JBMCUO010000049.1:0-13100 GCA_048622455.1 Candidatus Saliniplasma sp.
AGGAGGATATGCTATCTAATTTTTAGTTCATTATTCTGTACTTTATTTTTCAAATTATCAAAATCTAAAGTAGTAATATTAGACACTCGAATTTTTTGACCATTTATGGGATCAGAATTATTCAAAATTAATATTATAGGAAATGCACCAACTTCATTTCCAAAAACTGGTAATTCTCCAAAATCAATAATTTCTTTTATCTCTATCTTTTCTTTTAGAAGTTCTCTTAATTTTCTCCCATAACTTGATCGGATAAACTTGTTAGAAACTATAAATCCTAGTTTAGAATCTTGTGAAAGGAGAGATTTTCCTTTTTCAATAAAATATACATACAAATCTGTTGTGCTTTCATATGAATAATAAGAATTTTTAAAATATAATTTATTAGGTTTAAGTTGTTCTTGTCTCACATACGGCGGATTCCCGATCACAACATCGAACCCTGCATCCTCCTTCTTCCCACCATCATCCTCATAGAAGGCTTCCGGAAAAGCCAGCTTCCAGTGAAAGAAGTCTTTTTCCTCGGCCAACTGCTGCGATTCTTCGAACCAATCTTCATCTTCAACCTTCTCCCACTTCCCTGCATCATCGATGGCCTCAGCCATACGTGCAAAGGCTCTATCGGGCACACCTACACCGAATTCCCGTGCAGTATGAACGTTAGCCATGGCTTCCAACCTTTCTTTAATAGGTTCGTGTTCGAACTCGTGGTACTTCTCTTCCATCTCTTTGATGTCTTCGAGGTCCTGATTTTCGATCTTGATGATGTCCTGATATATCTTCATCAGGTCTTCCATGGTCCCTTTCTTTGTCATTCCGAAGTCATCCAGTGTAGCGGAATTTGCGTCCTTTTTCTTACCGCCGGTATCCAGTTCCTCGATCTCTTCGATATCAGATCCGATCAAAGAATTACCGGTCTTCAAGTGATGATCCAAGAACGCTAATGGCTGCTGTGCAGCAAGTGTCCGCAGCCAAAGCGATACTTTAGCCAACTCCACTGCCATGGAATTCAAGTCCACACCATAAATACACTTCTGCGCTACCTGTCTACGTGCCCAGTGGATGTCGTGACTCTCATCAACACTTTCCGCACCCTGTTCCTCGGCCTGCTTCTCGTGAGCATCCACGATCTCCCGGGCAAGATGATCGACAGCGTTGGTCAAGAAATGACCGCTGCCCATAGCTGGGTCCAGAACTTTCAGTTCGAACACCCGTTCAGCGAACTCATTCGCAAAGTTACCTCTAGCTTCGAACAGCAGTTCGTCTTTTATCTCTTTCAAAATAGGGTCTAAAGTGTTCTCAACGATGTATTGAACGATATACTCTGGAGTGTAATAAGAACCGGTGGCTTTCCTCTCACCTTTATCTGTAGTTAAATAGACCTCTCCTTCTTCCAGCTCTTCAACAACTGTCCCGTCACCGTCGAATTCACTCTCAGTATACCACACCTGCTCCTTACCATCTTTAACGGCCAACATCCTCTCTTCAGCTACGTTCAGATGGTACTCCAACAGCCCCTCGTAGATACTACCGAGATGCCTGATATCCAATGAAGAGTAATCCACGAAAACTCTTCCCTCACCGTTCTTACTTTCGTGTCTTGTCAACAGATCTATAACTTCAGCCAGGTAAGAATCTCCAACTTTGTTCTCCTGCAGGAACTTGTTCTCTTTACTGGTCTCTTCATCGACTTCGGTCCTGAAAAGACCACCGTTGTACGCAGGTATATACAGTTCTTCCTCGGGTATACCTCTGTTCTTACTTCCTTTATCTATCAACAAGAACAGTTTCTCTAACCTATCCCATAGGTTGCTCTGCCAATCCCTGTACTTTGGATCGGATCTCTCCAGCTCTTCACAGACGTTCTGTTTCAAGCTGTTCAGACTGTAATCGTCGTGGTATATCCTGTTACCGGTATCCAAAAGATCTCTTCCCTCACTCTCAGCGTACAAAACGAAGATCAATCTGTAAAGGTAGATCAGTGAACTGTCGTGGATCAAATCAAGCCCATCTCCGGCATCTAGATCGTTCTCGGGGAATTCCAAGAACCCTTCCGCAAGTAACCTTATAGCCTCGTATATGTTGGCTTTCAGGTCCTCTCCCAACTCCTGAGAGAAGATGTTACTCTTCTCGTATATCCGGTCCAAAAAACATCTATCTCTCTTATCTTTAAGGAAAGCTTCTTTCCTAAAAAACAGATAGAAGTACTTGAAAGCATCAAGATCATCCCTTTCTAATATAGTAGGTAAGTCGATCTCTAAATACGAATCGAGTTTATGGCTGGTTTTAGAATAATACAATCTCCACTCCCTACCGTTGGTCAAAATACCCCAATCCACGGGAGTTTCCTGGAGATACACGAATATCTGATGACTGGGGTTGGTAAAATCTCGAACGTCTCCCCTTTTATCTAGATTTCTCCCCCATCTCTTAGCTTCAGCTATAGTTATAACGTTCTTGTAAAAATCCTTCTCATCTTTATGCTGGATAGCTTTGTCAGCAGCTTCTTGATCTTCAAATAGACCATAATCAGGAACACGTCTCCTCCTGCTGACCGTTTCCTGTACCTCGTAGGTCATACCCAAAATCTCAAAAAGAGGTTTGATGAAGTTATCTTCCAACTGAGCTTCGTTGTAGGTATCGAAGTTCACTTTTCTTCTATCGTACAGATCTTTGATCTCTTGGTATGTTTCTTCCAACCCGTCTACAGTTTTCCAAGTATTTGATTCAGGTAGAAGATTTTCAAGGTAATAATTCGAAAACAGGTCACGATTTACAAGATGTTCCAGTTTTGTTTGAGTCGCCATCTAGATTTCCCTCTGAGATATGAGGAAGGTATGGAAAATAGAATACTTAAACGTTGTGAAAATTCGATTTCAATTTAAAATATCTGATCTAACTACTTTTATCAAAGCTTTCTAAGTTTTCTGAATCGATATCCAATATATCATTTGCATCTTTTTCTGATAAGGTATCTGGTATGCTCATTAGTTTCGCAACATCACTCTTCTTAACTCTATACTTGCTCGTACCTTGTTTCAAAGTCGCTCCTCCACATTTCCTTATAGTTTCCATGGCGTTTTTAACTCTATCTAGTTGACAATATTTGTTGTTCGGAATGTATTCTTGGTGGATATCTCGATGTGACAATATTATCTCATTTTTGTTTTTCAAACCATCGATAAATCTCCTGATCAAATATACCACAATATTTTCGATTTCTGGATCATCAACTAACATGATTTCATTTTTTGGAGTTTCGTCAAGGGTTATCCCTTTTTTTAAAGCTTCATCTAAACTTGATGAATTTACATTTTTACTACCCCGCCAATAAGTCAAATCACCACCCTTTTTTTGAGAAAGTACTACCGAATCTGCCATCACTTCTTCTATTTTTTCTTTGCAATTATCATATTTCATGCATTCCTCTAGATGATCTTGATAATATACAAAAACACTATCGAACTCTTTTATCTCGACATGCATATCATGATAATCTCGAAAATAATTCCTTAGTCCTTCGATAGAAAAGGAGGAATTCCTACTAGATTGTTTCACATCTTGATCGTCTATATTTCTTCCTGACTTTACCTCAACTATACACATATAGTCATCTTTTAGAAGGATAAAATCTGGTCTAGCTTCAGATCCTTCTGAGTATCTGTCTTTCAAAGTGATCTGAATATAATCGTCAAAACCCAATCCTTGAAAACCGTTGTTTACGTCGCTCCTTCCAGTAACAGCCGAATAAAATAAATTTAAACTGTCTAATTCCCTCTTTATTCTATCCCAGTTCGTTTCCAAATGTATCACGCTCTAATACTGGTTTTACTATGATATGGTTCTGGTTCGATATCCCCCGTGATGTTCTCGATTATCTCTTTACAAACATCTTTCAAAGTCTTCTCAGAACAGTCGTCGAAGGGGTATAGAACAAGGTTTTCTTTTTCTTTGGAGATCTGGAATAAGTCCATGCTTTCTTTTTTCAAGATATGATAGCTATCCTCATCCCACCTGTACCCGTAATATCCTTGTTTGTTTTCTAATAACCATTCTATAGTTCTGTCAAATATCTCTTTAATCCCCGGTTGACTTGTTTTCAATTTTGGTTCCAATATGAGTGCATGATAACTATTGAATTTAGTATAACCTTCTCCATCTTCACCGATATTTATTTCGATAGGGGATTCTTCGATATCGTAGATCTCTCTATCTGAGTTTTCAAAAAGTTTTGAACTGATGTCAGCTATATCCCAACCCCAATCGGAATAATCTGGTAATATCGTAGACAAAGAGATGTACCCATCGTTACCATGAAGATGCCCTAATACACAATTAGTGGGTGAATTTTTCATGGAGATAGTGATTTGGGTAGGTTCAGCATGGAATTCCTTTTTAACTTTCTCAAGATCATCATAATCCCCTCCATACATGTTGATACTGATCTGCTTATCCGAGTAGAATGGTTTATTTTTGGCAACGAACCCAGAGAAATGAGATTTGCTCCCTAATCCCTTTCTCAAGTCTACTCTGCTTATGCTTTCCAATTTTTCTGGACTGATAAAAGTTCTTTCCAACTTCGGATGTTTATCTATCAAGTTTTCGATGGTTTTTTCTGTCCAATATTTTCTAGCGGTTGTCCATATATGCCAGTAACCTCTTTCTTCGAAGATAACAAAATGATCTCCTTTGTTATATTCAGGAGTATAAATTATCAACCCATAAACTCTTTCACACAGATCGATAATCTTGAAATTGTGGCTATCGAGAAAGTTATAAGAATGATATGGTATGTCGTCAGATTCCAACAGATCATAAATACTATCTATCAGTTCATCTGGTTTTAAACCGGTAGATTTCACGAGGAATATTTTTAGATCTGATTTACTCTTCTTTTCAGCCTTTTCTTTTTTGACTTCTTCTTCGCTTTTTATAACTGATTTGAGGAGACGTTTTTTTATTTCATCTTTCTCCAAACCCTCAAAATCTTCTACATCCATCTTTATTCCTCTCCAAGGTATATCTAAAGTAGTGAATTGAATTCTATAAACCTTTCCCTTAATAATAAACCTACACAGTAAATAAAAGATAGGCCAAAAGAGATAACTGAAAGTGAAACAATTAGATAGATAAATCACCAAAACTCCATGTGGCATGGTCCTTTCACGTAACCTACAGTTTTTCTTTTTTAACCAACATCCTCTATAAAATTACCCAAAAAACTAGTTCTTGCATTTTATGACCTGTTCACCAACAAACTACTCCACCACCCATCTCTGGTGTTCCATATACAACTTTTCAATCTAGATCGATCCATTCAAGAGTGTCCCTCCACCATCGGACCTATCACCCCCTAAACCACAAAAGAAAATTAAATAACAAAGGAACACAATACACAAAATGGTGTTCAAGATATGACAATTTCAAAAGTTTACTTTTCCGACCTATCTTCGGGCAGTAAAGAAAATAATTTGATCAATAGGATAGGACGATTATTTAGGAAAGCTAGTGAAGGTATAGAATACGATAAGGATGACCTGGTTGCACTCAAATTACATTTCGGTGAAAAGGGTATAGATACGTTCCTTAGACCTGTTCAGGTAGAACCGATAATCAAAGCTGTAAGAGATGCTGGAGGGAAACCCTTCCTGGCAGATTCTAATACGCTCTATGCTGGGAGTAGATCCAATTCCGTTGACCATCACATGACCGCCCAGGAGAACGGGTGGGTAAGACCGGTGGTCAGTGCTCCTGTCGTGATCGCTGATGGACTGCACGGTAACGAATTTTATACGGTAGAAATCGAAGGTGATCATTTCGATGAGGTCAAGATAGGTGCTGCATTCTTCCAATCAGATGCCATAATAGGTGTCTCACATTTCAAAGGGCACGGTATGACCGGATTCGGAGGGACGCTCAAAAACCTAGGTATGGGCTGTGCCTCTCGGGCCGGCAAACTCATGATGCATTACAACGTGGAACCCGAAGTAAATATCGACGAGTGTATCGGGTGTGGAAAATGTTCCATTTGGTGTCCTGCAGAAGCTATAGAGGTTGAACAGTACGCTGAGATAGACTTGGATAAATGCATCGGTTGTGGTGAGTGTCGAATAGTGTGTCCTGAAGGCGCGATCCAAGTTAAAGATTCCTCCTCGAATATAGATCTTCAGGAGAAGATAGCGGAGTTCGCTCACGGGTCACTTTTAGACAAATATGACAGATCGTTGTTCTTTAACTTCGTCGTGGATGTAACACCCGAGTGTGACTGCCCTCCATGGAGGAAGTATCCTATGGTCCCGGACATAGGTATTATCGCTTCGAAAGATCCTGTAGCTGTGGACCAGGCTGCTTATGACCTGGTGAAAGATGAGAAAGGACGTGACTATAGTGCTGGGATAGATAAATTCAAGAAAGAACACGATATCGATCCCACTGCCCAGTTAAGACATGCAGAAAAAATCGGCATGGGAAGTCGTGACTATGAACTTATCGATATCTCTGATGGAGATTGAGTTAAGATCCGATGAAAAAAGTTATAGATAACTATCAATTCCACTTAGATGAAATAAGTGATATCATGACAGAGAGAGTACTTGTTACTGGTCCCTTCGGCCAGATAGGTTCAGAGCTCGTCCCTAAACTACAGGATAGATATGGTAAAGAAAACGTCGTAGCACTTGGACATAGGCATATACCCGAGTGGTATGATGGAGTTCTAGAACAGGGTGATGTGAGGGAAAAAGAATTTATGACGGAATTGTTCGAAAAATATGATTTTACTCAAGTTTACCATCTAGCATCGTTACTATCCGCTGTAGGTGAGAAAAGACCTCATTTGGCTTGGACCGTGAACGTAAAGGGATTAAAAGTCATGTTGGACCTGGCTAAGGAATGGGATTTAAAACTGTTCTGGGCGAGCTCGATAGCTGTTTTCGGTCCCACCTCCCCTCAAGATAACACCCCGCAGCACACCATCTTAGAACCTATCACAATGTACGGCGTGACAAAAGTCTCTGGAGAACTACTCTGTCAGTACTATAACGAAAAATACGGCTTAGACGTTAGAAGTATCAGATATCCAGGACTCATCAGCTGGAAAGAAGAACCCGGCGGCGGGACTACAGATTACGCGGTCGAGATATTCTACAAAGCCATCGAAGAGGGCGAGTACACCTGTTTTGTAAAAGAAGACACAAAGCTGCCGATGATGTACATGGACGATGCCATCAAAGGTACATTGATGCTCATGGATGCTGAAGAGGAGGATATCGATATTAGAACAAGTTACAACCACTCTGCACTGAGCTTCACAGCTAAAGAACTAGAAGTGGAGATCAAGAAACATATCCCGGATTTCGAAGTCAGATACGAACCCGATGAGAGGCAGAAAACTGCAGATTCATGGCCGAACTCTATCGATGACTCCAAAGCAAGAGAAGATTGGGGCTGGGATCACGAGTACGATCTGGAGAAGATGACTGAAGATATGCTGGAGAATCTGAGAGAAAAATTATCGGATTAGGACTTTCTCGATTTAAATAGGTGAAGAATAGGCACATATAACAGTGTAAACTATTTATTTAACGGGTTCTATAGTATAAATCGAGAATATGAAATGCTTGATAGCCGAAAGCAAACGAGCGCCTCGTAGTCTATTGACAAAAATACTTAGATCCATGGGACTTGAAGTAGATTCTGCGGTGGATGAGAAAGAGCTACTGGATGAACTTGATGAGGAACATAAGATCGTATTTTTAGATTCTAAGATACTGAAAGAAGATAGCTTTGACCTCATCCAGGATAAAGATCTCTTAGAAGGAGAAATTCCCTATATATTTTTGACCATCCCTGAAGATAAAAAGGAAGGATTGATCCCCGCCCTTGAACATGGTGTTGACGATTTCATAGTAAAACCGTATGATAAAGATCAAATCAATGTTAGGGTAAAGAAGGCAGAAAGGATAATCCAAGGTAGGGAAAGCTTCGAAAAAGCCGAGTTTGATCCGGTTTTTGAGTTGGAAGAAGAACATAAAATATTGGAGAGGATGGCTAACATATTTCAGGTGATAATCTCGAAGATCGATGAAAATGGGTATGAAAAAACTCTGAATTGGATAGCAGATTCTTCATTTTTACTCGATACGAGAGTACACCACGAAAAAGAGAATCACCTGATGATGAATTTTTAGAGAACGCTATAAAAGAGCACGGAGAGGTTTCCGAGTCCAAATTATTCAATAGAGCATCTTTGAAAAGTGTAGATGAAGAGCACGAGGAAATGGAACAGTCAGTAGAAAAGATCCAAGAATGTGTTAGAAATTATCTTAACGAAAGCGGTGAGCTCAAAGATGTAAAAGATAAAATTGATTCTTATTCCGCATTGGTTTATCCCCATATCGAAAGGGAAGAACGTTTTCTTTTCCCTCTTATAAAAAAATATCTTTATAAAGAAGACTTCTGCGAACTCGAAAATAGATTTGATATGATCAACGAGGAAGCATCTGAAAAATTGGATAAGCTTGCCAAGCAGGTCAAGGCAGCGGAACAAGTCCTTGGTATCCATCCTGATCAAAAATAGTACGTATTTTGATAAGGGTATCACTAGAAGGCTGGTCAGATATCGAATTCTTCCTTAATCTCATCTAACTTCTCTTCTAAAGCTTTTGTTCTTTTCTATACCGTATCTCTCTGTTATGATTATCTCTTCATCTCCGCTTATGTCGGCACTCTCAAGAGCTTTACTAGCACATCTAACTTTACAGCCGTTCAGTCCGATATATCCATCGCTGCTTTTACCGTTCTCTACGAGCCCTTCTATACCTAACGGTGATCCAAGGGCACGGACAAAATCTATGTTCTCTTTTCCTTCCCATGTATTCACTACAGCCTTGTTCGACAACGCTCCAACGTGACAGGCTCCAGAACAGGGCAATATTCCAATATTTTCATGTTTTTTACTTCTTTATATTTCATCTTAAACCATCATTCCATACGTGAATCCCATCAAAGTTGAAAGTACTACAACTGTCCCGATGTAAGCGAGCCAGTGCTTGAATTTCATGATCCTGAAAAGGACTATCATGTTGGGTAAGCTGAGAGAAGGTCCAGCGAGTAATAAACTTAGAGCAGGGGCGTCGCCCATCACACCCGACTTGTAACCAAAAGTCTCACCGATTATCGGCACTTCTAAAAGAGTGGGCATGTAGAGTATAGCTCCGATTATCGAACCGAAGAACGAAGAAAGTAAACTATTGTCCCCTAAATAAGGCTTAAAGGTCTCGGGAGGAACGAAAAAAGCTATTACACCTACTATAAAGGTACCAGCTATCAGTATCGGAAATATCTTTTTCGTCAGATCCCAGGTTTCGTAACCCCATTCCGTAACCTCATTTGGCTCATAAAAATAGATCAAAATAACTGCGATCTCCATAGAGAAAATATAGATGATGCCTATCTTGAGAGCCCAGGAAACGCTGGCCGTTCCAAAAATCAATATGGCTATCAGCAAAACAAAAACACTCAACTTAACCCATTTTGACCTTTTAGGACCGTTATCGCTAATAGAGGTATTCTTGTTATTTTTGCTGGTCTCTTCATCGTGAGTTTTGAATAGGTTAGACATCACAAAAGCTATAATGAAAGCCATTCCCACCGCAGCCACCGCTCTTGCCAAGCCGAGTTCAAATCCTAAAATGTTAGCGGTGTAAACGATGGCCAAGATATTGACGGCAGGACCTGAATACAAGAACGCAGTAGCCGGTCCTACACCGCTTCCTTTTTTGTACAAGCCGGCGAACATCGGAAGGATAGTACAGCTGCAGACCGCTAATACAGCTCCGGAGATAGATGCGATGGGATACGAGATCGTCTTTTTGACATCCGGACCCAGATATTTCAGTATAGTATCCTTCTTGATGAAAGCGGATATCGCACCTGCGATGAAAAATGCAGGTATCAGACAGGTGAGCACGTGCTCTGATAGGTATTCATATACGCTCAATAGCCCGCTCATAAAGACTGCGTAAAGTATATCCAACATTTCCATAACACTCCATTTCAAGTATATTTGAAATAAACATATGGCGGCGGTTAATAAAATTTGTGGTTTCAAAATATTTTGAAATGTGTTCAACGATACCGATCTTGAATACACTATCTTCATTTTCTAGAAAACATGCTTTAGTTATCGGAAAGAATTGATGAAATACTATTTGCAAGTGTTATAGTCAAATCAAGGAGTCTATCAATTTATCAGCTAAGTTGAAAGGTCTTTAATCTAAGGTTAATCTTAATTTTTTAAACCTCTGATATCACTAAATCTCTTGAGATTCTTAAATTACCCGAAAAAATATATATTCTCAAATAACTTTGCAAATGATTTGAGGTGGATAATATATGAGAAGGAATAATATAATACCAGGGAGAGCTAATAAATTGATGGCCTTTTTTGTAACTTCGGTTTTGGTGTTTTCATTATTAACTGCAGGAACAATTGCTTCTAGTGAAGAGGAAAACGATGATTTGACTTCAACTAACGGACTAAATGCAAAACTCAAAGATTTTACTGAAGGGGATGGTAGTGAAGATGACCCTTATATGATTACCAATGTTACGGAACTCCAAAGTATGAATGAGGATCTTAGCGCACATTATGCCTTAGCAAACGATATCAATGCTGATGACACGAGCGGATGGGATGATGAGGGGTTTGAACCCGTAGGAACCAGCAGTTCATCCTTCACCGGCACATTTGACGGTCGTAATCATTCGATAAAAGGTCTGTACATCAACAGACCTTCAACGGATTATGTTGGTCTCTTCGGACAAATAGGATCTAACAGTGAAGTGAAACATGTAGAACTCATCGATGTAGAGGTTAGTGGGAATGATAGAGTAGGGGCCCTCGTTGGAAGGAATTACGATGGTTCAGTTCTCGAGTCTTATGTTGATGGTGACATCAGTGGGAACTTGAATGTAGGTGGACTCGTCGGATACAACGATGATACGGTATCTAAGTCATCCGCGTCCGGCATAGTAAGAGGTAACAGTAATGTAGGCGGTTTGATTGGAAAAAACTATGGGGAGGATAACAACGGTTTGGTAACCTATTCTTCCTCCACCGGTAATGTGAGTGGAGTTGAAAACCGAATTGGTGGTCTAATAGGACATAACGCATTTGGAACTTTATCTAACTCGTCTGCTGATAGTGAGGTGATGGGAGATGAAGATGTCGGTGGTTTAGTTGGATATAACGAAGAGGGTACTTATTGGCCAGGTGTAATCGAAAACTCATATTCACTTGGAAAGCTAAATGGAAACACCAATGTAGGCGGTCTCGTTGGATATAATAATTATGCCCAAGTGCATAACTCATATACTATCGTGAATGTCACCGGAAATACAAACGTAGGCGGATTGGTTGGAGAGGACTTCTACGGCTCTGGTACGTTTTCTGAATCATATTGGAACACTGAGACCACCGGACAAGTCAATTCCGATGCTGGTACAGGATTGACGACTTCAAATATGACATGGCCGTACTCAGACGGTGCTTACAACGGTTGGGATATGGAACCGATAGGCACTCACACAAATGAAGCCTGGATATCCGGCGACCATATGATGGTATTTGATCATCTTGGTAACTATGGGTATCCTGCTTTGGGATGGGAGGAGGATATAGGGATCGAGGAAAACCCATACCACATCACCAATTGGTATGAATTGGATGCTGTTAGAAACTTCTTAGGAAACTCTTTCGCTGTTGATAATGATCTAAACGAAACTAATGATGGCTATGATGAATTAGTTGATACAACTGATGGTTTCTTACCCATTGGAAACAGCTCTGACCCCTTCGGCGGCAACTTTGATGGCCGTAATTTTACGGTCCTAGATCTATTTATCGATAGAAACGAAACTGATTACGTTGGTTTGTTTGGTAATATCAATGAAAGTGCAACTCTGCGGAACTTAGGTCTGAAAAATGCTAATGTTACCGGACGTATGTGTGTCGGAACGTTAGCAGGGCAGAATTATGGCATGATTAAAAGATCGCATGCCTTGGGTAATGTAAGCGGTTACACCCGTGTAGGTGGCCTAGTGGGAAGGAACAGGGGGCTCGTAGATAACTCATATGCGGTGGTGACCGTTTATGGAGATGATGAATCTGAATACATCGGTGGATTGATTGGAACCAACAGCGATTCTAACACTGATTATTCAGAGGTGAATAATTCGTTTGCAAAAGGAGACGTGAACGGATATAAATACGTCGGAGGGCTCAATGGAGGTAACTGGGGGTCTGAATCGTATGTACTCAACTCATATGCAACTGGAACTATAAATGGAACACTCATAGTGGGTGGTAATGTCGGATATAATTACCTAGGTAAGGTAAACAGATCCTATGCGATAGGAAATGTGAACGGAACTAGTAGCGTAGGAGGAATGGTCGGTGATAACCGAGGCATAGTGTCTCAATCGTATGCGACAGGCGAAGTCACCGGAGAAAATTCTGTAGGTGGCTTCGTTGGATACAACTATCAAGGAAAAGTCACACGTTGTTATTCAACAGGACGAGTTTTAAACGATAGTGCAAGCGATTCAACAGATAGTGGTTTCGTTGGAGCAGTCGATACAGGTGGTGACTACGAGATGAGCGATAATTACTGGGACATCTTGGCTTCTGAGCAGTCATCGAGCCCCGCTGGAAAAGGTCTTCTAACATGTGAGATGATGGGTAACTCTTCAAAAGACAATATGACCGGTTTCGATTTTACTAATACCTGGAACGTCTTCGATAATGGGACATGGATATCGTATCCTTATCTAAAAGATAATCCGCAGATCCCCTATCCAGGACTGATAAAGGCGGATGATGTTGAAAACCCTTTCGCAGGTGGAGATGGAACAAAATCTAATCCATATCTCATAGAGAATTGGACTCATCTTCATCATGTACGCTTAGATCTTGATGCGAACTATACACTCGTTGATGATATCGATGAAACGACCGACGGGTATGAAACGGTCGTCAATACAACCGGTGGATTCGAGCCGATAGGGGACTGGTCTGATCGGTTCACTGGCTCCTTCGA
>JBMCUO010000050.1:0-12769 GCA_048622455.1 Candidatus Saliniplasma sp.
AATGGAATTACAACACATCTACAGGAATTGCTAAGCAATTCCTTCGATTCTCGGAACAAGTTCCGAGTAAAATCCTATAATATAGAAGAGGCGAGCTATCATATAGTTTTTAGGCCAAAGTTACAGCCATGCAATTTTTGGTTACTATGAACCGTTGAGAATATTTTGCAAAAATTTCAAAGAAAACGAAAGAGATAATGGAATTGTTTCCCAAGGCTTTTAATGAAAACTGACGTTTCTTAGGACATCTGGGTCAGATCGCCCAGTTACGGTATTTAGATTTTATGAAAAAAGAGGCTTTGTAGAAAACCTTTTTTTCTGCGGGAGGAAGGGTGAAATCGAGGGTGTTTTGGAGGGTTTATAAAGATTTTAGAGCGGTATTTATGCTTAAATCGGACCTAAAACGCTGTTAAATGAAGGTTTTCTACACGACCTCAGCAAAAAAAGAATTTCTTTAATAATTTTAACTTATTTGTCTTGCCGTAGAAGAAAAAATAGGTGAGGGAATATGAACCCCAATGTCTATGCAGGCGACGGGATTCGAACCCGTGCAATTAGCTTGGAAGGCTAAGATCCTAACCAGACTAGATCACGCCTGCTTGAGTGATATGGGATAAATATACCGGTATTATTAACTTTTTACCCTGTGATTGAAGGATGAAAATGTTTTCGTTCTAACATCTCAGATCGGGTCACTTCTTCCGATAAATTTTTATGCACTATTATTAATCTCCATACAGGAAGTGTAAAAGCATGATTAGTGATTTCATCAAGAAAAAGACTTCAAAAAAGAAGAGAAAGGGCGAGAAGCTCGGGTCGGAAGAATACATAGATCTAGGGGAACTGGTCGAGTCAAAAAACTTCAATATGGAAGCGGATACTCTCATTAAGATAGCTGAAGTGCATAGGTTTGAAGATGTGAGGGAAGTGGTCAATGAAGTGTATGACGGTAATATCCTCTTGGTCGATACCGAAAGTATCGCGGGGAATAAAGATGCTGTAAGGAGAGTTCATGGAGAATTAAAAGCCGCTGCAAGCGACATAGGTGGAGATATCGCTGGTATCGGAAATAACTTTGTAGCAGTAACGCCTGCTGGTATCGGTATAGATCGTAAAAAAATAAAACCATTCTAGTTTTTGGCAGTGACCGATATAGTCAGAAAGAAGTATCCTCCACCCTTAGACCGACCTTAGTTGGTTTGAGGATATAGGGTTCTCCCCCTCTTTTTTTTATAACTTCTGCTACCTCTTCAGGTTCATCAGTTATAGCTACCATCGAACCGCCTCCGCCTGCACCGGTCATTTTTGCACCATAACTGTGCCTTTTGGCACCTTCAACGAGAGAATCTAATTTAGGATGATTGACTCCTAATATAGACAGTAAACGATGGTTTTCGTTCATCAATCTTCCAACCTTTTCGAGATCACCGTCCTCTAGAGCCGAACTACCCTCGTAAACTAACTGTCCTATCTCGCGGACTATCTCCTTTGCAAAATTGCTTTTATCGTAGAATCTCCTAACCTTATCTACCAGAGGACCAGTAGGGGCATGTACACCGGTATCACCGACTACCAACGGTATATCCGGGATATCCCTGTGATGTATATTCCACTTCTTATCGTTTTTCGATATATTCCACAAAAAGTTCTCACCTTTCTCTTTAGATACCATTATCCCACACCCGTGGGTTGAAGTTGAGGTATCTATGGGACTGGCACTACCTTGAACCTCGTATTCGATCTCAAAAGAGTTTCTAGCGACTTTTTCTTCATCCAATACACCATCCATCTTCTCCAGAGAGCCCAGGGATGCTACTGTCACTGCTGCAGAAGAGCCTAGCCCCGCTCCACTAGGGATACCACTATCTGTCTTGATTTTCAAAGGACTATCGAATCCTGATTTCTCGATAGCTTTCATTATGTAGCCCTGATGTTTTTCATCTATCTCGTATCCATTAACAGTGGTAACCCCCTCTCCCTTTTCTATCGCACAGGTTATACGTTTATCGACTGCTAGGGATATAGCCGGTTCTCCATAAACAACTGCATGCTCTCCGAATAAGATGACTTTACCCGGTGCTGAACATTTGACCATTACTAAACCCTATTTAAAAATGGGTACTTATATATTCTCACAGATAACTGAAACTAACTGCCATCTCTCTGAGATTTTTGACTCTCTCTTCGATTGGTGGGTGGGTGGAAAACAGCTTGACGAAGGCACTTTTCGTAAAGGGATTGATTATGAAGAGTGAAGCGGTTGCTGGATTCTGTTTTTTCAATGGATTCTTTCTATTAGCAACTTCTAACTTTTCAAGGGCGTCTGCTAGAGCATTTGGGTTCTTACTTATCTTTGCACCTTCCTCGTCAGCATGGTACTCCCTTTTCCTAGAAATGGCCATCTTTATTATTATAGCACCGATAGGAGCCAATATCATAGTCACCAAAAATATTGGGTTCATCCTTCTACGACTGAAAAGCATCTGCCACCATACCATCCTTGCCATGAAAGTGACAGCACCGGCAAGGGTTGCTGCTATGCTCATTACCAGCATATCCCTGTTCTTTATGTGGGCAATCTCATGGGATATCACACCCTTGAGTTCATCCTCGTTCAGAATCCTTAAAAGCCCATTAGATACTGCAACAACCGCATTGTCTTCGTTCCTTCCCGTAGCGAAGGCGTTTGGGATCTCCATGGGTAATATGGCGACTTTAGGCATCTGGATATCGGCTTCATAAGCAATTTCCCGGACGATGTTGAAAAGTTTTGGATCATCGGATTCTTCTATAGGTTTAGCGTTGTAATGTTTTAGTATGAATTTATGGCTGTAAAAATATGAGACCAAGTTCATTACCGCTGCTATCGCTAAAAATATTAAAGTACCTAGGATCCAGTTACCCATGAAATATCCGCCTAGAAGGTACCCTACCCCAACCATGAATATCATCATAAACGCTAATAAACCACCGGTTCTCGCTCTATATCCCATATCAGCAAAGGATTGAGTCGCTCTTATTAATAAACCTTTTGTTAATTCATTAGACTACACTAAATTAACTTAATCTTTCAGCTTTTCTGTCCATCTTTCAAAGGGTACGGTGACTTTATCAAAAACAAAGTCGGATCTACCGTTAGAGGTGGACCAGTAAGCAAAGATAGCAACCGCAACACCTGCTGGAATGTCGATAAGCCAGTGGATGCCTAGGTATATTATCACGAAAACTGTTACTATCACAAAGATAAAACCCATGATTTGAAGTTTCTTCAACCCGGCTCTATATTTAGCTATTAGAGTTATGGTGAGCGGAATGCTGATATGACCGCTGGGGAAACAATTAGTCTGCCTATTCGTCAATAGAACCAGTGCGTTGTACTGCGGTACGTCGTAAAGAAGAGCTTGAACTTCTGGACTATAATACGAAGTCACCACAACATGGAGTAGGAAATACCCAGGGAGTAAGAACATATAATTCACAGCTAATGCTTTACAAAACTGGTCGAATATGCCAGGTTCAGCTCTGATCAAGAAAAATAAAGGCGCGAAAATAACGAAGTACGAAAGACCGAGTACGTAGAATATCGAAGATGCGTGTATTAAATAATGATTATAGAACGTTTGCTGCAGCCAGACAACATGCCCAACACCCTCCAGGTTGTAAAACCACCAAGTCACCCTAAATCCCGGTGGATGGATGTCATGGACGAAGTTCTCTAACCGTAGAAATAAAGTGATTAATAAAAGGATTAAAAAACCACCCCTAGCGTTCCAAAGATGGGTCTTCAGTGAAGTTAAGTCTGTCTTACCGTCTTCATCGAAGACTATGAAAGATATCACGACTAATATTATCAATCCGGGTATGAACCAAAGTAATCCTTTAACCAGTGGAGTCATTTTAAGACGATAAATCAAATCGCATTATATACATTTTTCTTGTGTAATCAGTAAAATCTATTAATTCCTTTGAAGATTTGGTATCGTGGATACCGAAATCAAGACTAAAAGGTTTTTATCAAGGGTTCTGAGAGATCATTATAGATCTGTAGAACTTTATTTACCTTATAGGTTCACCAGAAGAGAGTTCGCATTTGTCTATATGGGTGGTAAAGGGATGCACAGACCTGTAGGGTTTTCCACAAAAAAAGAGGTATCTGATTTTCTCGTTAAAAAAACACCTCTACACACCTACTATTCTACAGCGTATTATTCCAACCCAAAAGTTCCGATGAAGGATAAAGAGTGGCTGGGAGCAGACCTAGTTTTCGACCTAGATGCTGACCATCTACCGGGGGGGGATCGGTTAACGTACCCAGAACAGCTAGACGAGGTGAGAAAAAAAACACAGTTGCTGGTTCATGATTTCCTTATCGATGATTTCGGTTTCGACGAAGATGAACTTCATCTTTACTTTTCAGGTCACCGTGGCTACCATATCCATATAAGAAGTAAAAAAGTTTTGAATATGTCGAGTCAAGCTAGAAGAGAAGTAGTTGATTACATCACCGGGATGGGGTTGGATATCGAAGCTATATTACCTTATGAGGACATAGAAGTGGATAGTTACAGGAAATTCAAGACGATAGCGAAGAGTCCAAAATTACCTGACCCTAACTTTGGTGGATGGGGAAAAAAGATGAGAAGATTGACCATCCAACTTCTAGAAAGATGGGCAGAGATGGAAAGAAATTCTGTGATCCAAGAGATGAAAGAGAAACACAAAGTCGGTGATGCCACCGCAGAGGGGTTATATGAAGAACTTTATGAGGAGGGGAAATGGAAGATGATCGCAGACAAAGGAGTTTTAGATGTTTTTCATGAAGAAAGAAATGTCAACGTGAACACATTTTTAGGTATCATAAAAGGTATTCTAGATGAAAAAAACATCAAGGAGATAGGTTCTCAGATCATAGGGACTACAGACGAACCTGTCACAGGAGATATCAAAAGATTGATCAGACTGCCTACATCGATCCATGGCGGATCGTTCCTGGAAGTCACCCCTATCGATATCGACGAGTTTAGTGACTTCGATCCTTTGGAAAAGGCCATACCATCATGCTTGTCTAGGGATAAAAAGGATTTATCAATAGAAAATTTACCTGATCTAAAAGGGTTTTACATGGGAGGGGAATATATCCAGTTAGATAAAGAGATCACCGTTCCGGAATTCGCTGCACCTTTTATTATATCCAAATATAAAGCGAAACTGCTATAAACGAATAAGTCATTATAGCTATAGAAAATATTTCGGGTGAGTCGATGAAAGGAGATTACGACCGATTGGAAGGGACATACAAACTCGCAGGCCTGAAAAGGTTGGAAAGATTCGCATACATAATCCAATCTATGGGTATTATCGCTACGTTTATCTTTTTAGTGTATATAAGAGGAGCGATGCTGAATCCATTTTACCTTCCCATCTTCTGGGCTATATCGGCAGCCTTGATCTGGTTATTTATTCTATCTTTGGAGGCTATCTTTTTTAGATTGATCGAGATTAATAAACGAGAAAGCGAGAGTGCAAAATTTTTGATGGCCGATAGGTCCATGAAAAAAGCGTTCACGATTATAGTCATCACTCTCATCGCCTTCGCCGCTGCCTTCGTACCATTTTTCTCAGAGCAGGTAGAGGATATCAATAGATACGAAGGTGAATCTGGATTGGATCATATACACACTATAGAATTCACATCACGTGGAAGATTCGACTTTCTAAGAGCGGATAAAATAAATATAGAGATCGTAGGAGGGGGGGACTTCACAGAAGGAGATCGAGCAGATGTTTATATCATCCCTGAAAGGATATATGATCCAGGTAGGACAGGATATGGAGCTGGTGACAGACTTAATCTAGAAACCGAGTTTGGACTTGGGGATGACTTTAATTTCCAGATTCCAGATATTAGTTTCGAAGAGTATATTATCGTTATAATCAGCGATGAGATGAACCGGGTCCAATACGAAGTAGGTTATATAATTCCAGACCACATCACAAACATTCTGTCCACGGTATTCATGGCATTCGTGATAGCTCAAACAGCTTGGGCCATAGCACTTCATCCTATAAAGAAAAAACACTCGGAACAAGCGATATATAAATGATCAAAAAGAGCAGCATAGTTCTTTTTCAATGATATCATACCGTGCTCTAACCCACTTCCTAGTTTTTCTCGAAGGATTAACGATCCCATCAATACCAGATCTTATAGATTCTATCTCCAATCCGTGCCGGCCCCTTTCCCTCATACACCCAAGAACGAGTTCTGAATCGGTGATTTTACAAGCGGTTTTTAAAAATTTTATAATATCATCTTTCTGGACAGACTTTCCCCAAAATGTAGGGACAAGAGAATTGATGATGATTCTACCGCTGGCTTTAACGATTTCAAGAGCACGATATTCCCCTTCTATCCGACCTGCATGTAAACCGAGAGTTATGTGAGGGACGACATCTAAGCCTTCCTCTATCAACAGTTTATACCCGCGTTCAAAATCTGAAGGGGACGCATCCATACCGTAGACCTCCTTTATCGTTCGGCTACTGCCTATCATGTCATAGGAAACGACATCTACTCCAGCCTTCCTAAGGTTTTCAGCCGTATTCTTATCCAAAAGACCGGTATGAACATTGACCAATAAGTCTGTTTTTCTTTTGATGTCCTTCAACACTCCGTAATATCCATCCAATGGAACCTTTCCTCCTTTATCAAAACCCCCTGAAAGTAAAAATCCGTTAGCACCTTCCGATACCAGTCTATTTGCAATATCTCTCAATTTTTCTGGAGTCGAAACGTCTATCATGTTTTTTAAAAAATGACCCTGACAGTGTCTGCATGCTAGGTTACACTGTTCTCCCGTCACTGATAAACTAGGAAACTTTTTACCAGGGTGATAGAATGTCAAAGTTCTCATGTTCAACGATGATTTAACTGATTATGGTATATCTTTTTTTGGATTGAGGGAAATAGACTTATAAAGTCCTGTGAATATTTAAATAAAGGTGAACGGGATCGAAAGAAAAATCAAGGTCATCCTGGCTGTATCACTGGTCTTGCTGGCCTCATGGACGATCGGGGGTATCCTCCAGACCACCCCTGACCTTACCGTTATCGAGGAAGAACCGGTGGACGAAGTGGATGGGAACGAAACGGAATGGATCATAAAGGGAGGAGACCTTTTTTCGCTACTCCTTAACACATTGTTCGCCATGATAATCGGAATACTTTCCGGGTCTATTATGAGTTTGATGGTGATAAAAAAATCGGAATTGATCGGTAAGATCTACGCGATCGCTATAATCGCATTAGCCCTTGCTACCATATTGTACCTGGACGTTGATGAGGGCCTGCCGTCTGTTTTCAGGGGAGGGGGAGGGTTATCCGACTGGTTTGATTTTAGCTCTTTAACTGTAAGAGGAGTGACTATCGGGATTATCTCACTGCTTGGAATTGTGCTGTTGATCTTGATCATCCTTTCGATAAACGCTTTCATCGGTAGATCTTCTAAAAAAGTGACAGACGAATCATTAGTACAAGATCCATTAAAAAAGGATAAGGAAGAGGCGGTAGAAGATATAACTGAAACCGTGGGAAAAGCAGTAAAAGAACTCAGTAGGGGAGATGACATCAGAGAGGTTATAATCCGGGTTTATCAGCAGATGTGTGGTTTGTTTGAGAGAGGAGGTATGAGAAACGAAGATTCTATGACTCCACGTGAACTGGAATACCTAGCTATGAGATCCTTCGACATCGATAGAAAAGTTATAGGGGATATCACTAAAACTTTTGAAGAAGCTAGGTACAGCAAACACAGGCTAAGAGAAGTGGATAGAGAACGGGTTCTGAGAGAGTTCAAAGGGTTGAAAAAAGAATTTGAGGATATGATCTGATCCGAGAAAGTTTTAAAAAGGGCATAAGGTTAATGTTATTTTACAGGTGGACTATCTGAAGAAACATGCATTGTTGACGATCGCTGTGGTAACGGTCTTTATGGGCTGCTGGTTGATAGGCAATGTTATGTATCTACTCCCAAGAGCTACGGAAAGGACGGCTCACACGGAGTTTGAATTCGAAGAGGAGGGTGGAAGGACAGGTCAGTCCGGCTTTATGTTATATGGAGATTCATGGAGGTACATCTATTTTGGTACCATAATATTTTTAGTTTCCACAGCAGCTATTTCTTATTTTAAATATGGAACGAAAAGAGGAACCGTTTTGCAGATGGCAAGTATCTTGACCATAATCCTGATTTCTATATTCTATCTATCTTCATTGGGGATGATATCATCGATTCCGTCCCCAGTCTCCGACAGCTTGGGAGATGGGATCCTATCTGGTGGGGACAGTGGTGTTTCTCAGATCGTTTCCGAAAACAAGGGGATCCTAATATTGGGAGTACTTTCCAGTTCATTTTTGATAGTCGCCGCAGCAGTAAAATTGAAAGAGTTCATAATACCAGAAAAATCTCAAGAGGAGGACGATTACGAAACTGAATTGACTTCGACCGTTGACGAGGCTATAAGGAGTCTGTACCAGGGTAAAGATGTAAGATCTACCGTCATCAGGTGCTATCAAAATATGTGCTACGTACTGGAAGATGAGGGGGTCTCAAACGATGAATTCATGACACCTAGAGAATTAAAATCAAAAACCGTTGATGAACTAAATATCAATGAAGGGACCATATCCAGCTTAACAGAATTATTCGAGAAAGGTAGATACAGTGTACATGAACTCGATAAAAACGATAGGAAAAGAGCCCTAAGAAATTTACAGAAGCTGAAAGGGGAACTCGGTGAAGGAGGGGGCGAGGATGAACAGTGAAAAAAATAGAACCGAAAATTCTCACATATCTATCATCTCTGGTCCGTCGAATAGATCTGACCAAAGATCGATGGATATCGATCCGTTCAAAACTGGACTAGAGGGAGTCGTCAAGGTCCAATTGATTCTAATAATGGTACTTCTGGCATTCATGTTTCTCATCGGTAATCCAGGGCAGTGGATAGTAGGCTTGATTATCCTGGGGTTGGTCGGAGCGAATATCGTATACCACCTATATGAAAGGAGTGATAAACTCGATACCTGGCAGAGGAAAAACGAACTGGACGAGATAGTCCATTTAAAGATATCTAGGACTTCGGAGATCGCAAAAAGTGCTTTTAAAGGGAAAGAATTAAGCCAGGCGATATTAGAAGAGAAACTTATAGAAGAATTCCTGAAAAAGGTCATGGATAAAAAGAATCTAACGGAGTCCGAGGTCAAATACCTGTTAGATTATCCATATGAATTAAAAAAAGTAGTAGGAGATGACGAACTTAGCAGTTTTGTATTGAAGGGTAAGAGTCTTAAGAAGGTTTTACAGAATATGGACGATGATGTTTCTAAAAAAGTTTTATTCAGAAAGATCAACGAAGATGAAGCTTACAAAAAGAAGATCGATCGATTGATTAAAAAAATGGAGGAATGGAATTGAAAATAGAAAAGATATCTGATATCGGAGAATCGCTTATAGATGAAGTCAGTAAAGTCATAGTCGGTAAGAGGGATGTACTTGAAAAAACATTTTTAGGGATCTTGGCAAACGGGAACATCCTCTTCGAAGACTTCCCGGGACTAGCGAAAACGCTAATGTCAAATTGTTTCGCAGATACATTGGGATGTGATTTTAAAAGGATACAGTTTACCCCGGACTTGCTGCCCGCGGACATCACAGGTTCATCTATATACGATAGGGAGACCAGTAAGTTCAAGATGAGGAAGGGACCGATATTCACCAATATACTTCTAGCTGATGAGGTGAACAGAGCACCGCCTAAAACACAGGCAGCCCTGTTAGAAGCTATGCAGGAAAAACAGACTACACTAGAGGGAAAAACCTACAAACTGAAAGAACCGTTCATAGTGATAGCGACCCAGAACCCGATCGAATACGAAGGAACCTATCCATTACCTGAAGCACAAGTCGATAGATTCTTGATCCGATTGGAGATCGGTTATCCCAGTAAAAAGGAGGAAGTAGAGATACTAAAAAGGAGGAAGGAAAGGAAGAAAGATGACGTTGAGATCTCTAGAGTCATAGACCCAGAAACACTGATCGACATGCAGAAATCCGTCGAGAACGTTTATTTAGATGATGATATCAAGAGATACATAGTTTCTATAGTACAAAAGACCAGACATAATAGGGACGTGGAAGTCGGGTCTAGTCCACGAGGAAGTCTAGCTTTGATGAAATTATCAATGGCAAATGCAGCACTCCAGGGTAGAGATTTTGTAGTTCCAGATGACGTGAAGTTCATAGCGAAAGAGGGACTTTCACATAGACTCGTTCTTAAACCTGGGCCGGCTATAAAGGGAGTGAATCCAAAGGATATAATAGATGATATACTCGAAAGTATACCCGTACCAAAAGTGAAGTGAATGAGATCAAGATATCCGGTTTATCTTATAGGTTTGATCATATTTGCCTTGGTCTTTGGCTCCGTATTCAACAGCTGGGTTCTATTTATAGGTGCGATAGCAGGTTTATCGATACTGGCAGTTAGTTTGAGGGGGTACCCTCCTGAAAATATAAATTTAGAGATATCAAGAGAAGTTGAAGAAGTTGATCTCTACGAAGGAAGTACAATGTGGATCAAGATCGATATTCTCAACAAGGGAGACACTTTGAGATTCCTAGAAGTTAAAGATAATCTTCCAGACAAAGTCGAAGTGAATAAGGGGACCAATCACCACATGATAGAGTTAGAGGGCGGTGAAAAGAAGACCATCCAATATGAGATATCCTGTCCTCTGAGAGGAGAAGCTGAGATAGGACCTATAGATATCCGGTATCGGGACCCTCTCTCTTTTTACACTAGGTCATGGACCGTTGAAAATATTATGGATATCCATATCTTACCCGGCATAGAAAAGATCAAGAGTGTGAATATCAGACCAAACTATACTCGAAACTGGCTTGGCAATATTCAGTCAAGCAACATCGGTATCGGGACGGAATTCTTTTCTCTCCGGGAGTACCTACCAGGGGACGATATAAGAAAGATTAATTGGAAGGCCACCGCGAGGAACCTAAATCCCATAACCAATGAATACGAGGGGGAACAATCAGGTGATGTTATCATCATCGTTGATGCCTTCAAAGAGGGGAATATAGGGACTGTGAGAGATAACACGATGAGAGCTTCGATCCGTGCTGCTGCGAGCCTAGCTTCTAGTATCCTAGATGATAGGAACCGGGTCGGACTCATCGTACTTGGTGACTTTTTGAACTGGGTCTATCCGGGGTCAGGTAGAGATCACTTCTATAAGATCATGAATAACTTGAGTAGATCTGAAAAGGGAGGAACATGGAAACCTGATGACGCCAAATGGATACTGAAAAGGTTCTTTCCTAGACGCAGTATGATAGTTTTCGTATCACCGCTCATCCATAAAGATATCACTGAAACCATCGTGGATATATGTATGAAAGACTTTGATGTCACGGTTATCTCACCTAATCCACTTTACATCGAGAGAGGGATAGGAAAAGAATACGAACCGGTGGCTGAAAAAGTGTTCACAATCGAGAGGGAAAATCTCATCAACGAACTTTGGAAATATTCAGTAGTGATCGATTGGAACCCTCATGAACCATTAGAAGCAGCTTTAGACGAGGTGAAAAGATACCTGAGAAGAGCCTAAATTTGATGTTGGATAACCTCACAGCAAGCGTAACTATACTCCTGGTTACTTTGATCGCCGGCATGGTTCCTTCAGTTCAACAATTTTGGTTTTTACCACTTATGGGTGGATCGATCTCCATAGTAGGTTTGTTCCTTGAGAAGACAGACTGGATGGACGGAGGTTTGTTATTCTCCATGGCATCCTTCTTATACATCCAGAGACTAGCTGTTTTTAATTTTACGAATCTGATCATCGTACTAGTCGTTTTCTTTTTACTGTTTACAACTCTAATTATCAATAGGAGAGCACTTATATCGACCAGAATAAAAAAAGAAACCGCTGGAGACGTAAAAAACGATTATCTGAAGGAATTTGAACTGAAATCGATCCTTTCTATTTCATACACGGTAGTCACGGCTTTTATCGTTTCGCTTATCGGAGCCGTTATCGCTGTAAACAGCTCCCTAGGTCTAGAATTGAGTCCTGACCAGGCTGTAATACTGGTTTTGGTGTTGGCTATCTCATTTTTTGCGATAATATATGCCATCCTGGAAGTTATACCCAAATTATCGGGTTGAACTATGGTAAATCTTTTTACTTGAATAGAACATGTAACTTCGATGGCAGTTAATAAACACAGGAAACGATACATAGCGTTTGTGATCGAAGGAGGAAACACTTCGAGAAAGGATATGATATCTGCGATCAGGAAGAACTGTCCTAGAGATGTGTATCAAAGATATAAACCATGGCTCACCTTTTTCGATGGGAAAAAAGGTATCGTAAGATGCTGGCATACGGGTAAAGAAAAGCTAGTTGATATGCTTAACACTATTGAAGTTGGAGGAGGTAAGGTTAAAACGGTAACTACAAGCGGGACTATAAAAAAGGCAAAAAAAAGGTTGTTAGAAGATGGGTGAAAGATATTGGGTTAAGAGAAGAGACTGGAAAGAGCATGTTGACGTACTGGTAATCGACGGGTACGTTGACGAGCCCGGGTTGTTGGGAGTTCCGCCCTATATATCACCTGAACCAAGGATGTTGGTGGGCGTGGCTGATGAGTTGGACCTTACCTGGGAGTATGTGACGGTGGATGAG
>JBMCUO010000051.1:0-12368 GCA_048622455.1 Candidatus Saliniplasma sp.
GGCGTGTAACTTCAGCGACACCAATTCTCCCGGAGGTGTCTATAAAGATATTTTCTTTCTCAAGTTTTCTACAAAATTTTTCCGATGTTTCTGTATCCATATCAAAAAATATCTGGTGTGATTCTGTATACTCCCTATTAGAAAATCTCATGGGAACACCAAGATCATCTAATGATGAAGCAAGGGTCTTGGCATTCTTAACTACCTTTTTACCATATCGATTATCTTCTAGCATTTCCTCAAGAGCTATTCCAAGAGCAGCTATTCTATTAACATGCGGATTATTTACAAGACCGGCACCGATACCCGGTTCTTTATCTTGATAAGGCCTTATCTTATCCGCATATTCTTTGCTATTCGTTAGAATAATTCCACCCTGGGGTCCGTAAAAGGATTTATGTGTGCTTCCAATAAGTATATCCACACCCTCTTTTAATGGATTCTGGAATTGACCGGTCGCTATCAAACCTAGAACGTGGGCTCCGTCGAATACTAAAGGTTGTGTTTTAGGTATTAATTCAGATATGGTATTCAATGGGTATGGGAACGGTATACAGGAGTCTCCCAAAAGAGTTAGTCCGGGCATATCATTATCATACAAAACCTTCATCTTTTCGACATCTATATCATATGAGTTTTCTTTAACCGGAATATCTAATCTATATCTATCAAATTTCTCTATCCCTAAAGGGTACCCACCGTTTTGAATAGGTACCATTGCCACATGATCTCCAGGATCGGTGAATGAGAAGATCACGTTCAGGTCACAGATATTCCCCGAGATAGGTTTTAGGAAAGCGTATTTCACATCGAATAATGTTTTCACCAGCTCTTCAGTTTCTTTGATAATTTTGATGACGTATTTTGAACCTCCGTAATGATCAGAATGGTAACGCCCGGCTAGATCAGAAGAAAGGGCATCACTGATCTCTTTTGAGATGAAGTTTTCTGAAGCAATAAGATTCAATCCATTTTCCCTTAACTTTTCATGTTTTTTTATGAACTTGGAGATATTAGATCCATTCATGCTCCCATCTTCCTTGCATGTTCCTCACAAATAGAAGTTACTAATCTCCAAAGTTTTTCCACTGATTTTATCTCTACTTTTTCCGAAGTGGTATGCGGATCCTTGAGCGTCGGCCCGAACGAGATCATATCCATACCTTCAAACTTAACTGATATGACTCTAGTTTCTAAACCCGCATGCATTGCACCTATGTTTGGTTCCTCCCCGAATATTTTTTTGTACACCTCTTTAGATATCTTAAGAATTTCAGAATCAGTATCCACTTCCCAACCTGGATAGGCAACACTTTCTTCAACATATCCACCTAAACTTTCAGCGATTATCCTGATACGATCTCTAATGGCCAATATCTCTGGTTTTGAACTGCTTCTGGTCATCATAGTTATCTTCAGTTCATCATCATCTGTTGATAATGTAGCTAGATTGGTTGAAGTTTTAACAAGACCAGGTACTTCTTGATTCATAGATAGAACACCATGTGGAAGCGCTAATATGAGGTCTATAATCTTTTTAGAGTCCCCGTTTTCGATCAATTTTCCTTTGTTCAGATCAAACGGTTCTATCTCAAGCTTCATTTCTTCATCTACTGCTAGATATTCTTTTTTTACTTCAGAAAATACATCTCTCATATGTTTTATCACTTGTTGAGGCTCATTTTCGAATTTTAAAATCGCCCTAGATTGCATTGGTATTGTATTCTTTTTGTTCCCACCCTCTATGTGATTTAAACATATCGAACTTTTTTCCAATATCCTATCATATACTTCAAATATGATCCTAGCTAGTATTTTGTTTGCATTTCCTCTCCCTTTGTGTATGTCAAGGCCTGAATGTCCTCCCTTTAGTCCGTGAATTCTGATTTCGTAGAAGTCCTTAGCGTCTGTTTCTTCATATTTTAATGGTAATTTGATAAAACTGTCTCCTGAACCTGCACAACCTATCGTGAAAGTACCAAACTGCTCACTATCTAGATTGATGAGAGTTCTTCCATAAAAAAATCCGGGTTCTATCTCCTTTGCCCCGATCAATCCGATCTCCTCTCCAACTGTAAATAGGAATTCCAACGGTCCATGGGTTAGTTGGTCATCGGTCATCATGGCTAGAGAGATAGCGACCCCGATACCGTTGTCAGCTCCAAGGGTGGTGCCATCAGCGGTGATCCAACCGTTCTCCTTTCTCATAGTGATAGGGTCTTCAGAGAAATCATGATCACTCTCACTGGTCTTCTCACAGACCATGTCTAGATGGGACTGTATAACCAGAGGAGGAGCATTTTTGATCGTACCGGGTTTCTTCACCAGTATATTTCCAACATCGTCTATATCAATCTCATATCCTTTTTCTTCCGCCACTGATCTTACGAATTCCCTAACCTTCTCTTCCTCACCCGAACAGCGGGGTATCTTAGTGATCTCTTCAAAATAGTTCCAGACTTCTTTTGGATCTAAATTTTCCATTTTATCTATCTCCTTTTATCCTTGACTTTGATTTTTCTCGAACCTATTTAAACTTTTGTAAAATCATTGAATTCTCGAAGATATAATTTTTTATTCTAAGGCATATCTCAAGATTATGATAAAACCTAATCAAATTTTGACAAAATTTTACACAAAAAGCATATATACGTTAGTTTTTAATTAATGATAGAAAAGAGGTGTAATAACTTGTCTATAGACCCTATCAGTACAAGAATAGTAAAAAATGCATTGGATTATATATCGGAGGAAATGTTCTGGACTGCTATAAGAACTGCTAAAAGCAGTATCCTTTATGAGACTTATGATTTTGCGCCAGCATTGACCGATGAGAAGGGAGATTTGATCTCGATAGGATTAGGTGTTCCCGCCTTTCTGGGAACTATGCCTTTCGTGGCTAAAAACATGATGAAAGATATCGAGGACTTCAATTTGGATCTAGCTCCTAATGATATCTTTGTTTCTAATGACCCTTTCAAAGTCGGTACCCACATGAATGATATAGCCCTCTCTATGCCTATCTATTATGGTGATGAGATCATTTCGTTAGGTACAATCAAAGCCCATGTAAATGATGTAGGAGGAATGAATCCAGGTTCTTGGGGCCCAAATGCTGAAGAGATATATCAAGAGGGTGTTAGGATACCTACATCTCACTTTTATGAAAAAGGAGAGTTGAACAAGGAATTAGCAAATATAATCAGACACAATTCTAGAGTACCTGATTATGTATATGGTGACTTAGAAGCCCTTGCCGCCTCATTAAGGTATGCCTATAATAGAATCAACGAATTATGTGACAAATATGGTGTTGAAACAGTAAAACACGCTATGAAAAGTAGGATAGAAGATGGGAAAGTGATAGCTAAAGAAAATCTCAAAAAGCTTCCCAAAGGTAAGTTCCATGCAGAACAAAAGATACTCAAATACGAGGGCATGGATGAAGACATAACTTTGAAAGCCGATGTTGAGATTACCGATGACAAGTTCAAAGTAGATTTAACCGACAACCCCGATCAAGTCAATGCACCTATTAACACAGCTTATTCTGGTACTTTTGCTTCGGTAGCAACTATCTTTACCGCTTGTACTGATCCTCACGTAAATCTTAATCAGGGGTATTTGGAACCTATAGAAATAGACGTACCAAAAGGTTCGATATTGAACGCAGTACCTCCAGCCCCGGTAAGTTGTTACTGGGAAACTATGATCTACGTATTCGATCTTATATGGAACTCCTTAGCCTCGGAGTTACCAGACAAATTGACAGCGGGTCATTTCGTTTCAGTGGTTGCTGAAAACATCGGGATGGTAGATCCTAGGGACAACAAATACAAGATATTGGTTGAACCCAATCCGGGAGGATGGGGCGCTGGAATAGATAAGGACGGTGAATCCTGCTTGGTTTCTGCAGGAGATGGTGAGACATTTATCCACCCTGTTGAAGTTCTTGAGAGAGAGTATCCCATCAGAGTAGAATGTATGAGATATAACTTGGAAGATGGAATAGGTCACGGTAAATTCAGAGGTGGATTCGGTATGGAAAAAGATTACAGGATATTGGCAGATAAAGGAAGTTTCACCACATCTATAAACAGGATCAAATATCCTCCTTGGGGAATAGAAGGGGGAGAATATGGTTCTTGTAATCATATGACGATCATCCGTGACGGTGAAGAGATATGGGACGGTGGAAGAATGCTGAATTTCTCACTTAAAAAAGACGACATCATTAGTATCAGGAGTGGGGGCGGTGGAGGGTGGGGAGACCCTCTCCAAAGAGATCCCGGTCTTGTTCTTAAAGACTACAATAATGGTTTAGTGAATTTAGAAACCGCCCGGGAGAAATATGGCGTGATCATCGATGGAAAAGGTGTAGACACCAAATCCACGGAAGAACTTAGAAAAGAGATGAGGAAAGAAAGAGGTCCAGCAAAAACCGTACCTAAGATAAAAGACTTGTGAAACTTATAAAGTATACAGTTCAATAAAATACATGAGGTATAATATGAATCCAGAAAAGAATCTGTATAGTTTGAAGACACTCATGGCCGATTCATATGATGGGGCTTTGATAACCCCTAGTTCTAATCTTTTTTATCTAACAGGGCTGAATCCCTCAAATGTCATGGAAAGACTGTTTTTAGTCGTAGTATATCCAAGTAAAAACCCCACTCTAATAATACCCAGATTGTTTGAAGATGAGATCGAAAAACCTTCTATTGACTTCGATACGATCTATATTTGGGATGACTTTGATGATCCATACGAATACCTTGATGAATCTTTACAAAACCTGGAAGAAAATCACGGAAATCTCTTGATTGAAGATAGTATGTCAGCAGACATCCTGATGAATTTAAAGAAACAGATTGGAAAGTACTCTTGGCACTCATTAAATTTAGAGACTTATCGATTCAGAAAAATAAAATCGGGTAAGGAAATAAAAAATATGAAAAAGGCCGCTGAAATCGCGGATAAAACATATGGTGCTTTGATAGATGAAGATATGATAGGAAAAACCGAGAGAGAAATTGCGGCAAGGATCGATTATCTGTTGAAGAAATTTGGTGCAAGCGGATCTTCATTTGAACCTATAGTAGCCTCCGGGCCAAATTCAGCCAATCCTCATCATTCTCCTTCAAAAAGGAAATTACAGGAGGGGGATATGGTGATATTGGATTTTGGAGCGGAGTACCATGGATATTGCTCAGACATATCAAGAACTATTTCCCTTGGAGATCCCCCTGAGGGCGCGGCAGATGTCTATGACCTCGTTTTAGAGGCTTTATCCACCTCGAAAAAGATAGTCAGGCCTGGTTTGGAAGTGATGAAAGTCGATAAAAAAGCTAGAGATGTTATAACAGAAGGTGGCTATGGTGAATATTTTACCCATCGAGTAGGCCATGGTATAGGACTCGATGCTCACGAGGAACCGTATCTCACCGGGGAGAACGAAGAAAAGATTAAAAAGGGGATGACCTTTACCATAGAACCCGGGATATACCTCAAAGACCGATTTGGAGTGAGGATTGAGGACGATATGTGGGTAAAAGATAAAAAAGGTGAAAGTTTAACCCACTCCGGAAGAGAATTGATATGCTTATAACTTATGAAGGTAGGTGAAAAATTGCAGCGAAATATAAATGGGGAAGATGAATTCGAATTCCTAAAGTCAGTTCTTAGTGAAGATTGGGACGATATGGATATCAAGATATACCAGATCCTTAGAGATCGCGGTAGGATGACAGATACAGAACTTGCTGAAGAGTTGAATACCTCAATCACTACTGCAAGACGGAGGAGAACACAACTCCAGGAAAAAGGATACTTGATGGTTCTAGCACTTTTAGTGCTTCAAAAAGCTAATGTAGTTTATACTGACGTTTTGGTTAACATTTCTCTAGATGCAAGTGTAAAGGAACTAGAAGAATTTATACAAGATGCCGTTCAAAACGTTAGGATCTATGAAGTCACCCAATATTTGAATAAAAAAGCTATGCTGCTTAGGTTCTTAGATAAAGATCTAGAGAATATGAATAAATATATCACCAGATTCATGCTTGAAAGAGATATAGTTAAAGACTACGAGATACTTCCAGCAGCCATCAGTCCAAAAGCCTGGAACAGGGTACTAGAAATAGAAAATCAGCCGCATAACCTATGTGATGATGAATAGATAAGAAAGATAATAAATTTTTAGGTATTATCATCTGATTATCTTACATAGGCGGGGACAGGAACCAGAGTAGTTTCGCTGGCTTTGAAGTATCGTTGTAAGTATAATGTTTGGTACCTGGTTGGTTATACATCAATTCGCCTTCTTTCATCCTTTTTTCGCAGGCTTCAGTTCCCAGTACCACCTGGCCTTGTATAACATAAGAGAATTCATGACAAGATTCATGCTCACTCATTCCCTCTGGTGGTAGTCTAGTTTCTGGTTCAAGTTTAAGAAGACCGACCTGGATATTATCCTCGATATTGAAAAGAGAAAGAGCCTCATTTACAGCCTCATCTAATTTTTCTTTCATTTCGTCTATATCTATTATTTGGGGATTATCATTGTCCATATTCATCACTTTAAGATAAAAGGGTTGACAAGGAAAGGTGTTTAATGTACCATTACCAGATTACCGTATATATCATGTTTGACCTTGAAATCAGTGGGAACTATTATAGTTGCGGTTTTTCCTTCGATTATACAGGGACCTTCGACTTCTACACCGATTGGAAACCTTTCTTTTTGGTATACTGGAGTCATTATATCTTCTTCTCCGTTATATACTGCTCTTTCACCCATGAAAGAATCTTCTAAAGTTGCTTCGTTTTCATGTTCTTCGATAATAGGTGGTTCGATAGGTATCAAACCGATGTCATGGAAATTTACTATTTTGATTGGACTATCTTCCAATTTGAAACCGTATTCCCTGTTATGTGTTTTGTGGAATTCCTGCTTTAAGGATTGAATATCTTTCACTTCTAGTTTTCCAGTTGAACAGTTTATCTTTAAGGTATGTGCCTGTCCCTCGTATTTTATATCTAATCTCCGGTTCAGTACAACCCTGTCTTGATCTATATCTTCAGTCTCAAATGCTTCTCGGATCTCTTCTTCTAGAGTTTCGAAAGTTTCATTAATATCGCTGATCGAATCTTCATCTTCACCCATAACGATATCTCTTGTTTTGACTAGTTCGTGCCTTATATCTAGTCCAATCATACCCCACGGATTGAAAACACCACTAGGTATAGCGGGCACGATAGTTTCTGGTATATCCAATTCTTTAGCTATGAATGGGGCCATCATAGGTCCTGAGCCGCCGTGGGCTATCATAGTGAAATCTCTTGGGTCGAAACCTTTCCTAATAGAGATCAATCTGATCAATCTAGCGGATTTGTTATTTGCAACTCTTATAGCACCATAGGCTGTATCCTTTGGACTTAGTCCTACCTTTTCTGACACATCTTCTAGTGAGGCCAGGGCTAAATCTTTATCAATTTTAAGATCGCCTCCTAAAAGATACTCTGGATTTAGATATCCTGCGACTACATAGGCATCTGTAAGGGTAGGTTTTTCTCCATCCATATCATAGCATGCAGGTCCAGGACGTGCACCGGCTGCATCTGGTCCAACCTGTAAATTGCCTGCCTCATCGGACCAAACTATACTGGTTCCACCGTTCCCTACCTCTTGTATATCTACAACGGGAACTTTTACCGGGTATCCAGGATTGTACTTGTCCTGTTCTATCCAATATTCTGTTTTAGTCTTTGGTCTTAGGTTTTCAGCTAGACCTGCTTTCGAGGTCGTGCTTCCCCCATCGATAACGATTATATCTTTTTCGTCAAGTAATTCTCCTAGAGATGTTGCACCCATTATACCAGAGATGGGCCCTCCTTCAACAGTGGTTATTGGGAAATGTTTAGCAAATTTAGCTGTTGCCATCCCACCGGAAGCAAGGGTAAGATAGAAAGTCCCATTGAATCCCTCTTCTTCCAAAGCTTTTTCTAATTTATTTATGTATTTAACAAATGTAGGTTGTACATACGAATTCAAAATAGCGGTGTTGAATCTTTCATACTCTCGCCATTCCTGAGTGGTGTCACTTGAGATAGTGATCAAAGGATCCTCAATTCCATTTTCTTTACAAACCTTTTCAACGATTTTTTTTGCCTTTCTTTCGTGTTCGGGATTCTGATAACTGTTGATGAATCCTACGCTGATAGCTTCAGCTCCTTTTTCTATCAAAGATTTTGTAGCCTGCTCGACTTCATCTTCATTTAAGGGTCTGTATATGCTTCCGTCTTCATCTATACGTTCATCAACCCATTCTGTCATATTTCTATCTACAAACTGTTCTGGTTTTTTATATTTAAAATTAAAAATGTCTCTTCTATTTCCACGCTGCATATCTATTATATCATAACCTTTACTGGTGATAAATCCGACTTTAGAACCATCCCGGGTGATTATAGTGTTTATTACGACAGTTTGCCCATGGATGATCTGATCCGCGTTTTCAAGGGCTATTCCTTTTTCTTCCAGCTGTTTAACTCCATTAAGAACCCCATTCTCGAATTCAGGAGGGGTTGACTCGACCTTAGTCCAGTTTGTTTCACCTGTGTCAGGATTTACTGCATAAAGATCTGTAAAGGCTCCTCCGATGTCTACTCCAATTCTCCAGCTCATTTATTTAGCCTCCTTAAAGAATTATCTTTTAGATTATTCATCAATAATTTGAAAGTTTTTTGCACTATAAAAGGATTTTGCATTAATATTTTTCACAACTATACTTAAAAACTATTGTCAATAGGCTAATGCAGAGGAACAGTATTATAATTTAATTTAATATTTATTAAAATACAAGAACTAGATATCGAACCTACAGTATATTAAGGGTTAATTTTTAATACCCCCCTCATCATGAGTTGGTTAAAATCGTTTCATTGACGATGATGAAGGTGTTACAGATGAAAGTGTACAAAGTGAAAGGTAAATTTCGAATGGGGCGCAGGAGAACCGACTGGCAGCACTTTGCCAAAGAGGTTGTTGGAGATGATAAAGACTCCGCTGTAGAAAAGATTTATTCGCTTTTAGGCAGTAAACATCGAGTTAAGCGAACAAATGTAAAAGTCCGAGAAGTTAACGAGATCGAAAAAGAGAATGTAGAAGATGCATATGTAGAAGATTTATTGAACAGGGAGAATTAGATAATATGGTAAATCAGCAAGAATTTAGACAGAAAGTAAATATGTTACAGCAGATAAATTCACAAGTTGAGGCTTTTCAAAATCAACTTGACTTCATAGATGAACTGATAGAAGGACATAACCAGGCTAAAAAGACCATGGAAAATTACAGTAAAAAAGAACCTGGAAGTCAACTTCTAGTTCCAATAGGTGCCAATTCTTATCTCCAATCAAAAGTAGGGGATAACGACAAAGTACTCATAGGCTTAGGAGCAGATGTATCTGCTGAAAAGGAAGTAAGTGAGGCAATGGAGATAGTCGAGAAAAGGAAGAAAGAATTCAAAGATACCAAGGAAGACCTCATGGAAGATTTCAACGAATTAAAAAAGCAGGCACAGGATTTAGAACAGGAAGTTAGACAGGAGTATCAAGAACTACAGTCACAGGGACAGATGTGAGTAGGTCCATTGTCGAGTGGTGGAGAGCGGACATATGTTTGAGAAGCTAAAGAACAAATTATCGAATATAACAAAATCTGGTAAGAAGAGTGTTGAAAGATCCCCAGAGGAAGCATTTGTAGATGGGTGGGGTTCCAAGATAAAAGAAAAGAAACTCGATGAGATCCTATGGGAACTAAAATTATCACTTTTGGAAGCGGATGTTGCTTTGCCTATAGCAGAAGAGATACAGGAAGATGTCAAAGATAATCTATTGGGCAAGAAAATCGATAGAAGTTACGAAGTTGAAGATGTAATAGAAGAAAGCTTGAAAAAAGCTGTACGGTCCGCTCTTGAAGTTGAAGATGTAGATTTTGACAAGAGAGTTGAAAACTCTGAGAAACCATTTTCTATAATGTTCGTTGGAGTGAATGGAACAGGTAAAACTACGACAATCGCTAAGATTTCTCATAGATTGATGAAAAAGGGGTATTCGTGTGTGCTTGCAGCTGCAGATACGTTCAGGGCTGGCGCCTTGGAGCAGATACAGACACACGGCGATAGATTAGGTGTGAAAGTTATCAAACATTCTAAAGGCAGCGACCCAGCAGCTGTAGCTTACGATGCTATTGAACATGCAACAGCTAGAGGTAAAGATATAGTCTTGATCGATACCGCCGGAAGGATGCAGACCAACGTAAATCTCATGGATGAGATGAAGAAGATCAAAAGGGTCGCAGAACCTGATATGGTGATTTTTGTCGGAGATGCTTTAACAGGAAGCGACGCGGTGGACCAGGCGCAGAAATTTGATGAGGCCGTGGGTGTAGATGGAGTAGTGTTGAGTAAAATCGATGCTGATGCTAAAGGTGGTGGAGCTTTATCCATAGGCCACGCCGTTAACAAACCTATACTGTTCGTAGGGACTGGAGAGGGTTATGATGATCTTGAAGAGTTCGACCCGATATGGATGACAAAGAGATTGTTCGAGGAGTAAGATGAACTGGAAAAAATTTGTAAATAAGAATAGATTGTTGGACTTTCCCGTCCTCCAGATGTTGTCTAGTCTTTTGAAAAACAATATTGGTAATTTAGTGATCAATTCAAAACCATCTGAAGGTGTGGAAGGACCAACGGACAAGTTGATGACCATCGGAGGAAGTGCTTCAGATTATACCATAGACATCGTTGCTGATAACAGTAACGTCCTTAACAACTTGACTTCAGCCATGACCCGAAGTGGTTTGATAGAACCTTATGACCTTGATAAGGTAGCAAGTAAATTAGCGAGTAATAAAGACCTCATCCTCGGACTCGACACAAATTTACTGTACAACTGTATCATATCCGAGCATCTTCTGAATGCATTAGATGAGATGAATCCTTATTCCTATTCTAAGATCCCGAAATGGATATTATTTGCTGTTCCCGGTGTTGTGATGAAAGAGATCGAGAACGCAGCTAATCACAAAAGCAAAGGTAGGTTGACACATATAGGTAGGATCGGGTTCAGAGCCCTTCAGGAGATCCACACCCTACAGGAGAACAAAGGAAACTCAGGTTATACAGTACTTGTTGTTGGGAAGACAAATCCCCCTCAGCTGAGGTATATCGGTGAAGACAGTACCAAACTTCAGAATGCGGATTCTTTGATTAGAGATCAGTTCAGGACCTTTGTACAGGAGATTGATCTAAGAAAAGGCGTTTACTTTTTAACCATGGATAAAACCAATTCGTCACTCGGGGAAGCTGAAGGACTCAACGCTATAAGGGTTAAACATCCAAAGATGTTGAAAACAGGTTACCAATTAAGGCAGGTCAGTGGAAAAACAGTTCTTCTGGGTAGGATCATATATGAATTAGCAGTTGAATTCGGTATAATCGAGATAACTTGGAAAGAACATGGCAGGTTCCACTATTTAGAATTGGATTCGGGTTGGCAGTGGAAAAACATGGGGCATTGGGAGAATTGGCAGCTTCTGTGCTCGGACTTCGATCACAATTTTTACAGAGAAATAGATTCTTATGAAGATATACCTGTTCAAAGGATTAGAGATCAATGGAATGAATTTAGAGGTTCTATGGATTGAATTCTGGACACTCTAACCAGCGAAATATATTTATAGTATAAACACCCAATTTATAAGATAGAGTACAAGGTAATGATCACTATGGCCAAAGATGGATTAGGGGATAATGGATTATCTACAGCACTGACTATCGAACAGCTTACTGGGGCCATTCAGAACAGTGTAGATGGCCGCACCATGCAGGAAAGTGCAGCTAGGATGATGGCTGAACACGTTTTGAATTTCTTCGGATATAGTGAAAGGATCATAGACAATATCCTGGAACAAGAAGATAGGGATGTTTTCTATATGCTGGAGGATGCTGGGTTGCTGACCACTGAGAGAGAAGAAACCACTCTTTATGATGGTAGAGAGTGGAGGATACATTACTGGTTATTCAGAAGAGAGAAGATCCGAGAATTGATGGAGAAACAAAAAGAAAACGACTCCCAGGGAGAGAAAGAACAATCTGTATACGATGACATCCCGGATGGTGTGTGGTCATCTAGGATGGAGATGGACGGATAAAGGTTAGGTTCATAGTTGCCATTAGCAGTAATAAATTAGAATGGACTTTCTTGAGAAAAAGTATAATTAATGGGCCCGCCGAAATTTGAATTCGGGTTCCGGCGCCCCGAACGCCGAAGGATGGGCCAAGCTACCCCACGGGCCC
>JBMCUO010000052.1:0-11519 GCA_048622455.1 Candidatus Saliniplasma sp.
TTATATCAGACCTAGTTGCTGATTTCAGGGCACCAACACCTTCCGCAGCAGCTGAGAAGGCGGTACCAGAAAAAGAAGAACTTTTAGAACGGCTGAAAGAATTAAAAAGCAGAGCAGGTAATGCCTTGCTGAATGTAGTTGAGTACAATGAAAGACGGATGCGACAATTAATCAAACGTCCAGTATTCCAAAGACCAGAATTACTATTAGAAGAACCTATCCAAAGAACTGATGAGCTTAATATCAAAATACAAAAGAATATAGAACTATTATTACAGCAAAACGACCAACGATTAAAAAGTCAAGTTGAAAGACTGAGAGCTTTGAGTCCTGAATCCACCTTAAAGAGAGGGTATTCAGTAGTTCTCACAGATGAAGATGAACTTATCAAAAGTGTTGAAGATGTAAAAGTAGATGATGAATTACACGTAAAAATGAAAGATGGTAAGCTTAAAGCCATCACTAAGGAGGTGATATTATCGAAGAAGAAAGAATAGATGATATGCAGTTTGAGGAAGCTCTTGAGGAGTTAGAAAGGATAAACGAAAGACTTGAAAGAAATCAAGTAACGTTAGAAAATGCCCTTCAATTGTATGAAAAAGGGATGAAACTGATAGAACACTGTGAAAAAAGACTTGATAAAGCGAGAGGCGAGATCAAAAAACTTACTGGAGAAGAAGGAGACATGCAAATGGATGATATTGACATCGGGTAGTGTACGATTGTACATATAAACAAAAATTTTATCTACATTAGGTTACATGGAAGTACAAGGAACATGAGTCATAAAGTCGAAACAGTAAAAGACATGGACCGTATCAAGATCTCCTTAGAAGAAACTAGGGAGAAAATACTGGCATTATTGAGAGTCAACAATATGTCTATATCTCAGATAGCAGAAGTTCTAAACAAAGACCAATCCACCATTAACAGACACATAAAAAAACTAGAACGTGCTGGGTTTGTAGAGATCGTGGGAGAAAGGAGAGAACACCATATCCCTGAAAGGATATATGGAAGAACGGCAGACACATTCTTGATTAACCCTGACGCACAGAGTACTAAAAAAATGGCTTCATTGATGATCAATTGGAATCTCGGTTATGATGAAGATACTTTAGAAAAACTCGAGATGTTAGGGTATGACGATGGGATATCTGAAGAAACATTGACGAACATCTTTGATTTTTTAAATAGCATAAACGAACATATATCAAGTCACGTAGAGGAAATTGAAGAAGAAGTCCTTGATATGAACTATCGAGACCTTATCAAACTTAAACTTTTATTGTATCTCATAGAACTAAATAACAATCCAGATTTAGAAAAATACTTTTATAATGTTTTTTCAGACTTCGACTATAATATTGAGTATTAAAGGGGATATTACATCAGAAATTTTATTTACCTAACTCACTTATTTATTTACATATGCGAGAAGATGTAGAACTAGTTCATGATTCTGAAAGGATAAAAGTACTCCTTGAAGATACTAGACAAAATATATTAGATTTACTTAAAGTAGAAGATATGTCCATTTCACAGATCGCAGAAGGGCTAGATAAAGATCGTTCTACAATATATAGACATGTGAAAAAACTCGAAGATTATGGATATGTCGAATTAAAAGGGGAGCGGATAGTCAATAATGTCCCTGGTATGGTTTATGGGAGAACCGCGAAATTGTTCTTACCATGTCCTAGATCTATGGAACCCGGTGACCCTATTCTAGAAAGTTTTTCATGGGATAAAAAAAATACGATCCATATCCTTGAAAGTTTGAATATGTTAGGTTACGGTTTTGAGATGTCAGATGAACTAGTGGAAGATATAAGTAATTTTTTTACTGAAATCGATAGTAAGATCATCGATATTCTAAAAGATAAAGGGCTGATTGAGTTAGATTACCTGGAAGCTTTAAGGCTTAAAGTACTGATCATTTTGATCGAATTTTGTAGGAACGGAATAGTTCAGAAAAAGGTTAAAAAATTGATCTCTGATTTTGAAAGTCCTGGATAATTCTAAAAAGATACCAAAAATTTAATTATTATGTGAACTTCAGTGATAAATAGTCATGAAAAAAGATGTAAAAGTTGTCAGGGACCCAAAGGCTATCAAGATCGCAGTAGAAGATACAAGAAGTAACATTCTCTCCTTATTAAGAGTTAATAACATGTCCATATCACAACTAGCGGAATCCCTGGATAAAGATCAATCCACTATCTATAGGCATATCAAAAAATTGGAAGAGTACGGGTACGTTGAACCATCTGGTGAAAAGAAAACTCATCACATACCCGAAAAAATATATGGTCGGACAGCAGGCGTATTTCTTTTGTGTCCTAGTAACATCGACACCGGACAACCTTCGGAGATGATGATAGAATGGGAAAGAGACAAAGCAGAACGGATCATGGAACTTCTCAATGTTATGGGTTACGAATCCGAAGACGGAGAAGAACTAGTTGAAGATATCTCTGAAATCTTCATAGATCTTAAAGAAAGAGTTATAAATCCTATCGAAAAGTCCGAGGATAAGATAGGCAAGATAAGTTTTGCTACGCTGTTAAGACTAGAATTATTATTATTCCTTTTAGAGCAGAGAAAAGATGTTGAATTAAAAGAAAAAGTAAATTCAATTTTAGATAAATTTACTCAATGATTTTAGAGGAAAAAGTAATATATCTAACCCATTTCTACCAAAAATTACACAATGGCCGTGGTGGTGTAGCTATTTGAGTGCATCCGCACTTGAACTACAATGGCAGCATGTGGGACTGTGGATCCCCTGGCTCGGGTTCAAATCCCGACCACGGCCCTTTTTATAGGGATTTGTTTCACGAGTTTGTTTTAGTTAAAATAAACAAGCGTTTGGAATATTTACGGATGAATATCCCGAACTGAATCCCGGACCACGGCCCATCTCTTATTATTTAAAGGGGGTTAAAAGCCATTTATTTCTCTTAAGATTCAATGAGATCTAAAATATTTTCGATGAATTCTTTTGAAAAACCAAAATCACTCTTTCATTAATATCATATTTTCCAATGAATTTTTCGATTTTTGGTAAAATGATGTTCCTCAACAGGAAAGATACTTTTTCTTCGAGCGCAGGTATAAGTAACATTCCAGCTTATCTATAGGAACTCCCGTTCCTTCTTGTTAGCTTTGTCAGGGGGAATGAAGGCCTTGATATCGTTGAGTTTTGATAGAATGTGGTTACAATGCTCTCAACTATGACCTGACGAAAAAAGTGGTAGTCGAACACCGGAGATATCTATGAACCCTCATAAATTGTGTCGTAGACCATATCGGTCTGTTTCATTTTAAATATTATCAGGCTTTTTTGAAAGTTATATCGAACCGGGCTCCACCCATGTCCGAATCTTTCAATTCGATGCTCCCTCGGTACCTCTCAGCAACCTCTTTGACGTAACTCAATCCTAAACCGGTACCAGCATTATCTCCTTTTTTAACTCCAAAATCAAATACATTTTCTTTAATACCCCCAGAGACCCCTGACCCATCGTCTTCAACAGATACGATAATTTTTTCTTTCTCATCCCTGAATGTTATTTCGATTACACTACAGCTAGAATGTTTTATCGAATTATCAATAAGATTCGAAAATAAGTTTTTATATAACTCACTACCAACCACAGTTCCACCACTGCCTTCTACTCTTATTTCGATATCATGTTCCTCAGCTAAAGGTCTATACTCTTTTAGAACATTTTCTAATATCTTATCCAAATCCACCTCATGACCCTTATGGTTCCATATAGACCGTATACCCCTAACATTTGAGATCAACTCATTGCTTTCTTTTAAGGAATTCAAAGCTTTTTCTACAAAAAGTTCTTGCTGTTCATTAAGGTCCATACCCTGTAATAACTGAAGATAACCAACAGCGACCTGTAATTTATTTTTTAAATCGTGCCTAAGCATCGAATGAAGTTCTGCATCTTTCTTACTAAAATCCTCTTCGCTCATTAATATAATAGTTAAATAAGTGTTATTTATTATTTTAAGCTAAATCTGAAAAGGATCATTCGGAATTCATATCTTTCATCCTTTCCTCGATACTTTCAAGATATATTCCAATATTTTCTAAAATTTCGTCACTCATCTCATCACCGAGTTCCATACTACCAGGTTTGATACCCATGATGATAATTTCATCCGGTGCTTCACCCATTTTTTTGGATAATTCGACAATCTTGAATAAGTTAGAACCATGCGACCCAGATATTTCCCTTATCGAATCAACTTCATCCATTTCAAAAAATTTGAATTCTCCAACATCTCCATCAAAATTAACTGCGTCGATTATCAACACAGAATCGAGGTCTTTTAAGATATGTAAAAGATTCATCTCTTTAAGACCTATATCAAAAAAAGGAATATTTGTAGGAAAGGGTTTTTCTTTAAGTTTCCTAACCAGTGTGGGTCCTATTCCATCATCGCCGCGATATATATTACCTATACCGATAACACCGATTTTCTTCATCTGAACTCTACATCAAGATAATGTGTGGAACAGGAAATACAGGGATCGTAAGCCCTGACGAGCATCTCAAGGGTCAATTCCATCTCGTCTTCTGATTTGTCACCGACCACCATCTCAGGTACCAATTTTTCCATGTCGTGCTGTATATTACCGTGGTTCTGATTGGTGGGTATAATACAGTTTGCCTCGGTGCATTCACCTTTTTCATTGTATGTGTAATCGTGGAACAGAATACCTCTTGGGACTTCAACAGCACCGATGCCTCTACCAGCTTTGACTTCGATATCTGGTTGATGGTATTCTTCCTGCTCTTCAAGACCTCTATCTAGTATCTTATCAATTATTGCTATGGAATCCTCTACACTGTGAACCACTTCTATCAATTGTGCCACCGTATTCATATAGGGATTATGGTTTACCGGTTTGAGATCGAATTTCTCGGCGACTCCCTTGGCCATCGGACTCAACTGCTTGTAATTATTATTCAACCTCGCTAATGCTCCAACCATGTAGGATTCTCTGTTGTTCTTGGTGTACTTCGCAGTAGATTGTGGAACTATGTATTCATTGGTTACATCAATATAATCGTCAACAGGACTTTTACCGACATCTGTAGATTCTATATCCCCATCATAAAGAGCATATTCGTCATCATGGGTCAAAGATATGAATTCTGTTTCTCTTGTGAAATCAGGTAAGTTCGGTGAAACCTTTTTCAATAGATCAGCAACAGCGGTTAGATCGTTGAACGAACCTTCGAGTCTACTTTTGAGATGTTTCAACTCTTTTTCGGTAGGTATCTTTGAAAAACCACCAGGTATCAACCTTTGAGGGTGTGTTGTTCTACCGGTGACCATATCAGACATCTCATTAGCCAATCTGTGCAATCTTATCACGGTTTTTACTTCTTCAGTGTGGGAAGATGCCAGTGGTATTACAGAGGGAGCTCCCAAAAGATCTGGTAGTGCTAGATAACCTACATGTAAAACATGACTCTGCATGTTTTCTGCATGTAACGCCAATCGTCTAAGAAGTTTATCTTGCTCTGAAACCTCAATGTCCATTGCATCTTCTGTTGCTTTAAGTGATGCGAGGTTATGACCGATTGAACATATACCACATATCCTAGAAGTTATATGATGTAATTCCTTCCAGCTTCTATCCACAACCAATGATTCAAAGTATCTCGGGGCTTCAACTACCTGCCATTCACATTTTTTAAGATCACCATCTTTAACATCAACAACGATGTTTCCATGACCTTCTACTCTTGTTAAATATTCGACATCAATGTTTATATCTTCACTCATCTTCTCCTGCCTCCTTTTGCCAGGTAAAATAAAGGTTAAATTTCTTCATGACCTCTTCAGTTGTCAACCCATACTCTTCAAGGACTTCCTCATGGGCATTCTCGTTAGGATTATCTACCAATCCGCGGCATCCCCAACATATCGTTCCTTCGTTAACACAGCATGAATCACATCCAGCTCTAGTCACCGGTCCAACACAAAATTCATCTCTTTCGAATGCGCAGACATTTTCGTTTAGTTTGCACTCTACACAAACTGGATAATTCGGTATATTGGGTTCTTTGCCCAAAACCAATGATTCTACAACGTGGATGAACTCATCTCTATCAATAGGACATCCGTGGACATTATAATCAACCTCGATAACGTCCTCAATAGCCTTAGCTTTGTCCCAAGAAGGGAAAAGGTCTCCTTTGTCACCGTACACTCTTTGTTTAACATTTTCAAAATCTTGGGTATTCCGGATCGAGTTTATTCCACCGATTGTAGCACATGCTCCGATAGCGACCACTATATCAGCGTTTTTTCTGATCTCCTTCAATCTCTCAGCAAGATGATCGTTTGTAACTGAACCTTCGATAAATGCGATATCGTAATCATCCGAGTGCTCTTTCATGATCTCTCTGAAACTCACCACATCTACTATATTCAATAGATCTAGTACTTTTTCTTCAAGGTTCGCTATCTGTAACTGATCTCCTTCACATCCAGCAAAGTCAAAAAAGGCTGCTCTTGGTTTTTCAGACATCTATAACGCCTCCTCTACATCTTTAATATCAGCATAGTTGAAAACTGGTCCCTCCTGGCAGACGTATAATCCGTCTATTTGGCAGTGCCCACATTTTCCAATCCCGCACTTCATGCGTCTCTCTAACGATAAAAATACTTGATCATCTGGCAACTTTCTTTTCTGTAACTCATCCATAACGAATCTATACATTATCGGCGGTCCGCAAACAGCAGCTACCGTGTTGCTGGGATCAAAATCCACTTTTGGTATCAATGTAGTAATGACCCCAATATTACCTTCCCAGCATACGCCTTCAGGACATTTATCGACTGTTTGAAACAAATCCATATCGCTTAGTTCATCCCATCGATCCAATTCATCTTCATATAATATCTCACAGGGTTCTCTACATCCATAAAGAACCATTGTTTTACCAAAATCTTCCCTTCTATCTATAACATAATTTATAAGAGAACGTAGAGGCGCTAAACCAAGACCACCACCAATGAAAAGTACATCTTGGCCCTTGAACTCATCTACATCAAAACCGCTGCCAAAGGGTCCTCTTATCCCTACCTCATCTCCGACTTCTAGTGAATGTAATGCATTAGTTACATCACCTACTGCTCTTACACACAATTCGAAGGACTTTCCTTCCTTCGTTGGGGATGAGGTGATAGATATAGGAGCTTCTCCAACGCCTGCTATAGAGAGTTCGACGAATTGGCCTGGGTCATGGTCTAAAGCTTCACCATTATCTAATTGGATTTCGAACAGTTTCTCTTTTTCTGTTTGATCTTTTATGTCTAAAATCTCTGCTTTCTCAGGCAGATATACTGATTCTTCACTCATTCTGAAACCTCCTTTAAAGAGTTATAAACTTCAGTTGGATCTGCAATGTCCGGAACACAATGTGAGCCACATCTACCGCATCCTACACAGGCTATATCGTCATATCTCTCGTATATATAACGTCCCTTTCTCATGAACCTATGGCGATATCTCTGGTACCGTTCTTCCCTGAAATTTTCATCACCGGCAACTATCGCAAACTCTTCGAGTAAACATCCATCCCATTGCCTAATCCTCTTTCCTTCATCTAGTGTTATCTCATTGATATCTTTCACGTCAAAACAGTAACAGGTGGGACAAACCAGGTTGCAAGAACCACAACTGTAGCACTTCTCAGAATTTTCCTCCCAGAATTCAACGTTATCATAGTTCTCTTCTAAAAGTTCTGGGAGTTCCTCAGGTGCAAAGTCGAGTGTTTTTTCGAATTTATCCTCTAAATTATCTTTCTTATTTTCTACGGCTTCCTTCTCTTCTTCAGTAGCGTCACGTAGGTTCACTCCATCCAAAAGATCAGATCCTTTTTCCGAACCTATCTCGATGACGTAGTTGTCACCTATATCTGTAAGCATGATGTCATAATGATCCTCGATGGTTGCAGTACCCATACTGCCCGCAAAACTCCATTCAGAAACATCTTCCATATTCATACCTACCAGAACAGAGGCTTCTCTTTTTTCTAGATAATGTTTATCTTCATATGTCTCAGAAAAAACCTTGTCCATCTGTCTAATTGCTTCTAAGTCGTATGGATGAATACCTAGTATGATTCTTGGTGTTACTTCGTTGACAGCTTCATGTCCATCTTTTACTTTGTACTTCAGTAAAGTCTCTCTCTGGGGAGTAAAATATTTCTTTGGCGGTAAGATCGTTACATCGTAATCTAACCGCAAATCTTCCGCTTTTTCGAGGATATCAAAAACATATTTGTTCCCCTTCTCTTGAACCCCGATTACTTCTCTAGGATCATCTTGTATCAAATTCTCTACAAAACCCTCAAAATCCTTTTTGCTGATGGTCTTCATGATTTCACTCTTCTATAGGCTGTGGATATCAGATAGGAGGTCCGCTTTTAAACCTTTCGTTTAGTTTATAAAACGACTCTATTCTATCAAAAAAATTTATTCTCCGAACCTTCTTTCCCTATCTTGATACGACCTGATAGCTCTTAAAAAATCGATCTTTCTGAAACCAGGCCAGTAAACATCAGTAAAATAAAGTTCAGAATATGCTAACTGCCAGATCAGGAAGTTTGAAATCCTTTCTTCGCCACTAGTCCTTAAAATCAAATCGGGGTCTGGAAAATCAGCGGTATAAAGCATTTTAGTGAATGATTTTTCATCAATATCTTCAATATCAATTTTCCCTTCTTTTACTTCACTAGCTATCTTTCTGATAGCTTGTATTATCTCTTCCCGACCACCATAAGCTACTGCAATATTAAAAAAATAATCATCGTAATCCTTTGTTTTTTCTTCGGCATAACGTATAGACTCCCTAACACCTTCAGATAATTTATCTAAGGCACCGATCGCCTTGATACGGATCTTATTTTCATGAACCCTTTTATCTTCTGCAGCTTTTCTGAAATTTTCTTCAAATAGGTCCATCAAATGTTCAACTTCCTGACTATCACGGTTTAAATTTTCTTTCGAAAAGGCGTAAACCGTAAGTATCTTAACTCCAACCTCAGTACACCAGTTTAACATCTCTTCAAGTTTTTCTTTACCCATGACGTGACCGTCATCCTCTTTAAGACCCAATTGTCTAGCGAATCTCCTGTTACCATCCATTATAACTGCTATGTGTGTAGGTAATTTTCCTTGCTTAATCTCTTTCAATAATTTTTTCTCGTACGCCTTGTATGCAGTATCTGATATGGTCTTGGATATGTCACCGATAGACTATCACCATAATGTTTGATTACCGAATAGTATAAAAATATGTTGCAAAACAACGCTGTAATGGCGAAAAATCACAATAATTATATACACACTCCTTAATCTCCAACCAGGTGGTGTATATGAAACACAAAAAATTATATATTCCGGGACCCACGGAAGTTAGAAAAGATGTGATAGAGGAAATGAACCAGTGGCTGTTCGGCCATCGTTCTGAGACTATGACCGACCTTTATACCACGATCGTTGAAGATACTAAAAAATTCTTAGAAACTGACAATGATATTATTGTTTTATCTGCCTCAGGCACTGCTTTTATGGAAAGCTCTATACTAAATTTAGTAGACGATAAAGTTTTAAGCGCCACATGTGGGAGCTTTAGTGAAAGACATGCTAACATAGCTGAAAGGTTGGGTAAAAATGTTGATAGATTAGAATACGAATGGGGGAGGGCTGTAAAACCAGAAGACGTTAGAAAGGCTCTTGAAAAAGATGATTATGATGCTGTAACTTGTGTTATGAACGAAACCTCAACCGGTATTCGTAATCCCTTGGAAGAGATCGGTGAAGTGATGGAGGATTTCCCAGATACTATGTTTATTGTTGATGCGATCTCCGCCCTTGGAGGAGATTATATAGATATAGAAGGGAGTAATATTGATGTGATATTCACATCCGTACAAAAGGCCTTTGCTATGCCCCCTGGATTAGCTGTATGTGTGGTTAGTGAAGATGCCTACGATAAAGAAGCAAACTCTGATTCTTCTGGATGGTATGGGGGATTCCAGAGATGTATCGATTATTACAACAAAAAAGGACAAACTCATTCTACACCGGCTATATCCTTGATGTTGGCTTATAGAAAACAGATGAAATATATGTTGGAAGAAGGATACAAGAATATAGATAAGAGACACAAAGAGATGGCTGAATTCACCAGGGAATGGGCTTACGAACATTTCGATATGTTCCCAGAGGAAGGTTACATGTCTCAGACAGTTAGTACAATCAAGAATACCCGAGGTATCAACATAGCTGAGCTCAGAGAGAAAGTCGACAAGAAATACAATATGACCTTCGCTAACGGATATGGTTCAAAGCTTAAAGAGAAAACCTTCCGTATAGGACACATGGGTATTCACGACGTAGACAGCATAAAAGAACTCACAGATGCTATAGAAGATGTCGCAGGACTGTGATAAAAATGGCTAAGAAAGTTTTAGTTTGTAATCCGGTAGCTGAAGAAGCTATCGAGATGCTTGAAGATGCAGGTTTAGAAGTTGATCAGGAATTCGGAATGTCGAAGGAAGAGTTGACTGAAAAAGTTCCACCTTACCATGCTTTGATCGTTAGAAGTTCTACTAAAGTCAGGGAACCCACTCTTGAAGTTGCTGAGAACCTTGAGGCTATCGGACGTCCGGGGATCGGATTGGATAACATAGACGTTGATTTTGCTGAAGAAAAAGGAGTTGCAGTTTTCAACACACCGACAGCAACCACGATTTCAGTAGCTGAATTAGCAATGACCCACATATTTGCAGCTTATCGAGATATAGTAGCTGGTACCAACAGTCTAAGGGAAGGTAAATGGATTAAAAAAGACCTCAAGAGCAACGAATTGTATGAAAAAACCCTTGGTATAATCGGATACGGTAACATCGGTCAAGCTGTAGCTAAAAGGGCTAAAGCTTTTGGCATGGATGTCATCGCCTTTGACGTAAGAGATATTGAAAGTCCCGAACCTGCTGAGATGGTAGATATGGACTCACTACTTGAAAAGAGTGATGTGATCACGATCCACGTACCTCACATAGAGGCTACACATCACATGTTGAGTACTGAAGAGTTCGAGAAGATGAAGGATAACGCGGTACTCGTTGATCCATCAAGAGGCGGGGTTGTTGATGAAGATGCGCTTTACGAGGCTTTAAAAAATGACGTTATCCGTTTTGCAAGTAAGGATGTATTCGAAGAAGAACCCCCAGGAGAGAATCCATTGTTCGAATTAGATAACTTCCATGCGACTCCTCACATCGGAGCGCAAACCCATGAGGGTCAAATAAGGGCTGGAACATTAGCAGCGGAACAAGTAATCGAAGAACTAGAGAAAAGAGGCTAAAAATGGTAGAGATAAAACCGTTCAAGGGGATCGAATACAACAAAGATAAAGTCAAGGATATGGAAGAGGTCATCACCCAACCATACGATAAGATCAACGA
>JBMCUO010000053.1:0-11472 GCA_048622455.1 Candidatus Saliniplasma sp.
TACGGGATTTACATACGTGGCGGAGAATTCGGAGATTGGGAATACTTAGGTAACTCGCAGCCTGACCCGAACAGAGAACAAGTTGATGATCCTTTACCAGCGTATGGGGATGATACTGATCCAACAACTATAGATACAGGAGCAGAATATTTCAACGCTACTGGCCTCGAAGGAGGACAGTATGAATTTAGAGTTGCTCCACAGTTCGGACCAGACGGTTACGACTCTGTATGGGGTCAAGTCAATGATGATGGTGAGACAGGTGGTGCTATATCTACTTACACGATGAGTCCATCATCTGCAACTTTCAATACACCAGAATTCGGACCAGGCATACTTGTACCCGTGATTGCAACAATAGGACTGTTCACTGCAATAGCGATCTATCGTAAAAAGAAAGAAATAATAGAGTAAAACTCTAAAAACCCTTTTCTTTATTATTATTTTTTTAAATTCCGTAAACTATTTTTATATGCGGGATGGATGAATGTATATGAAGAAGTTCGACATGTGGAGATTTTTTGCTGGTTTGATAATCTTTTTTGCCGGCCTAGATGTCACTTTGTTACTGAGCCACATGTCTAGGTTGATAGGAGTTGCACTTCTTCTTTTAGGTATTCTACTGATAATTAGTGCTAACAAGGAGCTTTCAGGAAATTTATTGGAAAAATTACCTAAAAGATTCTTAGATTTTTTCGAATTACCAACTTACGAATACACTCAAAAAGGTATATTAGCGGTACTGGTACTACTATCGATATACTTCTTTATAAATTATATAATTTTGATGGCTTTGGTTTTCATAGCCTTTGCTTTCTCTGAATTTTTACTATGGGTATATTCAAAAGATGGGATCAAAAAAGATCATATTTCACTTTTGATCGAGTTCCAAGTATTCGCTTTTCTTACCTTTTTAGTTTTCGCTGATTTCAATATTTTCTTTGGATATCGTGAAGCACCACAGGCTTTTTCCTATGCCTTCCTTCTAGCAGCATGGATTATCGAAGCGAGTTATCTCTATGCTCGAACTTCTGTAAAGATTACTAAAGAGGTTTCCAAAGATGAAGTAGATTACTTGGAAGGGGAACCCCTTTCTAAACGTTTTTTGAACGTGATAACCCTCAACGGTAGGTTGATGAAATTTCTTCCTGTATTTGGTTTGCTTTTGATATTAGGTGTTATAATTTTTAATCTGTCATTAACCGATGGTTTGGATTTAGGTTCTCACGATGGTATCTCCATCCTTTTGGGATTTTCGATGATCTTTTACAACAAAATACCGGATAAGTATTCCACTGAGAAAGAATACGCGTTTTTGTTCCTGATATTTTTGTTTTTAATACTGATACTACCCCTAACTATAATTCATTATATTTACGGCGGTATAACAGAGCAGACTAACTCTCCAGTAGTTTACTACCTTCTAGCAAAACCAACTGCTTATATCGTTAATCTGTTCGGAATATCAGCTAGGACCGTTGATGGTGTTATGGGGATCATGATCATAATGGAGACATTAGTACCCACAAATAGTTATACAAATCAGATCCCTGTAAGTATAGGCATGTCGTGTACTGGTTTATATTCAGTTACGACTTTCATCTCGGCTTTCATAGCATTTATATCAGTACAGTTTTCAAAACTCGATCGAAAACTAGTATTGTTCCTGGGATTGGGTATTTTCCTTTCCTGGGTCGCAAACATACTAAGGATGACTCTCATAATCGTTGCTGGTTACTTATACGGAGTTGATGTATTATTATGGACCCATCACAACGCTGGGATATTCATATTTATGGCATGGATAGCGCTTTTCTGGGGGTTGATGTTCAAGTTCATGGACATACCTATACGGCATCCATGAGTTAGAAAAAACTTAAATCTGCAAGGGAGAATGATTGTAAATAGATGTTAGAAAGGTATGAAAAGATATTGTCAGGTTTGATATCGCCGTATTATCAAGAATCCAAAAAAGTTGAATTAGAAGAAGACATCTCAGGTCAGAGTATAAAAAGGCTCTGGAAACTTCACGATGAATATATCTCTGAAGGTATCCCTCCATTGGAATTGAAAAATAGACTAGCACATGAGATGCTGAGGAATTGTGAGTTATGTGAAAAGAATTGTGGTGCAGATAGGGAAAGTGGTGAAAAAGGCTACTGCGGTGTTCTTGAAAGCAATATCTCTTCAGAGTTTTTGCATTTTGGAGAAGAGAGAGTTCTAATTCCATCACATACAGTTTTCTTTTCCGGCTGTAATTTTGAATGTGTATTCTGCCAGAACTGGGAGATCAGTCAAAGAGGTGATGGGGGATATATAGAACCGAAGACCCTTGCTTTTAAACTGGATAAATCCTCTGGAAAAAACATCAATTGGGTTGGAGGAGACCCAACTCCGAATATTGCATATATCTTAGGAGTTCTCTCGCATATGGACTCGCCTCTTCCTCATATTTGGAATTCTAACATGTATCTTTCTGAAGATGGAATGAACTTACTAGCTAAATTGATAGATGTCTATCTAACCGATTTTAAGTATGGTAATGATGAATGTGCTGAGAGATTATCGGGAATCAAAAATTATACAGATATAGTTAAAAGAAATCACAAGATCGCTGAAAAAACAGGTGATCTAATAATAAGACATCTTGTTTTGCCAGATCACATAGAATGCTGTACTATTCCACTGCTGGAGTGGATAGATGAAGAACTTAGTTCTCCCGCAGTTAATATAATGACTCAATATCGTCCTTCTTATCGAGCAGACCGATATCCCGAGATAAATCGTTACCTTTCAAGCAAAGAGCTTGAAACGATAAAAAGCTTGAAAGAAATGTATTCAGACATGATTATCTGACTTATCAATCGTAAAATACTAATAATCTACTTCATACACCAACGGCCATGCAAATAAAAATTGTAACAAAAATTGTAACGGTACTGGTGCTAGCCCTCATATTTTTAAGTTTTGGGACGGCATCAGCAGAGATAGACGATGAACAACAGGAGTTGAACGATGATTTATCATATCTAGATATACCAGCTCCAGAGAATCTAGAGGTTATCAAGGATGCCGAGGACATTCTAGTCCAGTGGGATGCTGTCGAAGATGTAGATCAGTATAAACTGTATTACAGTACAGACCTATATACTACATTTCCGATGGAATGGGAGTATGTATTACTAGAAGAGAAGCAGTGGATACACAATGACGTTCTAAATTCTAATGAAAGCTACTATTACTTAGTTCGTGGTGTGAGGAACGAAATCGAAGGTAGAATATCTGATACAGGTTTATGTGAAAGGTTAAACCTCACTTACGACTCTGATGGTACATTACATTATATATCGATCCCCGATGGATTCAATAACCTAGAGGAACCAACAGCTAGTGATGTAGTTGAACACATAGAAGGTGATCTGCAAACTTCGGATTACATAGATGCTGTAGTTAAATGGGATTATATAGAACGTAGATATACTGAAACATATACTTACGATGGTATTAGTGGATCGTGGGGTGGAACTGACTTTCTTATTGAACCAGAAGCAACTGTGGGATTGGCACTTAGAAATAATATGACCTGTCATGTAAACGCTGTCGAATCAGAGATCCCCATGGATTTTGACTATGATCCAGATGAAAGAAGTCTGCATTATATATCGGTTCCATATACAATGGCTGACCTAAATGAAGATAAAAACCTTACCGCTAGCGATATCGTTTTAGATATCGAAGGAGATTTAGGGTCTTCAGAATATATAGATAGTGTCATAAAATGGGATCATACAACAAGAGGTTACACAGAAATGTTAGAATATGACGCAATAGGCGAAACTTGGATCGGAGAAGATTTTCTTGTAGAACCCGAAGCTGCAGTTGGGCTTGAATTATGTGATAATCTTACCTGGAAACCTACTCTTATGGAGTTTGAACCTCCCACTGTCATTTCAGCAGACTTAGAAGAAAATATCGTCCTAGAATTCTCCAAAGATATGAACCATACCTCTGTTAATTCCAACCTCCACTCGAGCAACTTCAACTTTACAAATAACTGGATCAACAATTACACATTAGAAATTATTCCCGACAACCCATTCGAACCAGAGTTCGAATATTCATTAACGCTCAATAATCGATCAAAATGTATCTATGGAAATTATCTAGACGGAAATTCCAACGGTACTGCTTATCGAACAGACGGAGATGACTACACCTTAAACTTCGGTACAGAAACGTATCCCATGATAGAACACGATTCCCCAGAGACATGGCATATACGGGACGATATAGAGCTCTCAGCGAACATCACCGATGATGAAGGATTAGAGAATGCGTACATCAATTATACTCAAGTAGACGGAATTCAACATAATGTATCTTTAGACGTCGATAACTCGACCATCTCGATCCCTGCACAGAATCAAACTGGGACTTTCTCTTATTATTACTGGGCAGTGGATGAAAGTGGTCTGTCAAACAGATCTGAAACTTTCTCGATCGAACTACTTGACCTTGACGATCCGTACGTTATGAATGTATCACAGGACTCTGATGTTTTATCAATATACGGGAATTTTACTTTAGAATTCTCAAAACCTATGAACGGGACATCTGTTGAAGATGGTTTGGTTATCACACCGGACTTGAACTATGATTTAACACAGATTGATGAGTATAGATTCGAGGTGAACATCACTGCTGTTCCGAACCAACAGTACTCGATCAACCTAGATTCACAGGTCGTAGAGGATGAATTAGGTATCAATTTAGATTCGGATTTCAACACCACTTTCAACACAGAGACTTCCCCAGATATCGTATACGAACAGGAAGTTTTTTCGATTCATAAAGATTCGAACATAAGTTTTTCAGTTGAATGTGTTGATGATTTCGGTGTAGATAACGTTCAGATCGAAGGTACGGGTCCTAACGGGTACACTTTTGCTGAAAACCTTTCAGATACCGGTGAAACCTGGAACATCGTCCTACCACGATCTAATAGAACAGGTCAGTTAGATTACAGATTCATTGCAGAAGATTCGAGCGGTCTATTGACTTATTCAGAAAATTATTCCATCTCGATACTGAATCCAACTGAAATCCGATTTAAAAACGTAACTGGCGAAACTGATGAATCTTTCGAGTTCGAAATAGAAATTACAAATCCATTGGGGATAAGTGATGTAGAACTACACTACAAAGAGAACGGTATGGAAACAGTGGAAGACCTTACATTAACCGAAGGGAACGCAGGCGATGGGTTATGGACCACACAACTCGAGTTGGATTCTGAGGGCGAATACGAGTACTCTGTAGTGGTCACTGACCTAGATGGAGAATCTGTTATTGAACATTCAAACAAAAATATCGCTGTTCAGGAATCACAATCGATTTTCAGTAATCCATTCCTATATCTACTTTTAATCATCGTCATAGCGGCTTCGACCGGAGGAATACTTTATAATAGGAGAGATATTGGGGAAAATATACACGAAGAAGAAACCACATCCGAGCAAACAGAAGAAGAATCCGAGGATGAAACTGAAGATACGGATAAAAATTTATGTACGATATGTTTCGGCGAGATCGAGGAAAATATTCATATCTGTGAATGTGGTAAAAAATACCATCGATCCTGTATAAATGCTATAGGAGAATGCCCGATATGTGGTAATGATAATTTGAAAGAAGGTGTCGAAAATGGTGGAGAATGACGAAACGAAAATCCCATACGAAAAGGTAGATCCACAGTATTATAGTGAGTGGTATAACCAGGTGATAGAAGACGCGGACTTAACCGATAAAAGGTACCCTGTTAAAGGCATGAACATCTGGAAACCTTATGGATGGGAACTGATGTCCAATATAGATTCGAGAACAAGAAAACATATGGTACAGACCGGTCATCATGAGGTAAAATTTCCACTACTTATACCAGAAGATGAGTTCCAGAAAGAAGCCGACCATATCAAAGGGTTCGGTGATGAGGTATACTGGGTAACTCGTGCAGGTAAAAACGAGTTGGATGTACCGTTACTACTCAGACCGACAAGCGAAACAGCGATGTACCCTGTATTTGACTTGTGGGTACGTTCCCATGCAGATTTACCTCTCAAAATTTTCCAAATGGTCAACGTTTTCAGGTACGAAACAAAGCAAACTAGGGCTTTCACGCGGATGAGAGAAATACATTTCTTTGAAGCCCATACTTGTCACGAGACTGGAGATGAAGCTGAGGAACAGATAGAACAGGATTTAGAGATAATGGAAAAACTTTCGAAGAAACTCTGTTTACCGAATCTGGAATTGAAAAGGACAGAATGGGATAAATTTCCTGGTGCGGAATATACTGTAGGTGTAGATTCTTTATTACCCACTGGTAGATTACTTCAGATAGCTGGTATACATCAGTACAAAACGAATTTTGCCAAAGCATATGATATACAGTACGAAGATAAAGATGGTGAACACAAATATGTGCATCAAACAACATATGGTATGTCAGCTAGACTTGTTGGAGCAATCGTTGGCATTCACGGTGATGAGAAAGGTATCGTTTTACCTCCTGCCGTAGCGCCTATTCAAGTGAGGATAATACCGATCACCTACGGCGATAAAGAAGATGAGATCATCAATTACTGTAAGAAAATTAAAGAAGACTTAGAATCAGCGGATATCCGTACCGATATCGATGATAGAGAAGATGTTAGACCTGGAAACAAATTTTACGATTCTGAACGGATGGGGATCCCAATAAGAATTGATGTTGGACCTAATGAATTGGAGGAAGAAAACATCACTTTGGTAAGAAGGGATACTGGCTATAAAAATGAATACGGATACGGGGACACCGTCGAATGGGTAAAAGAAGAATGTGGTAACATGGAAAAGGAGATGTATCAAAAAGCGGAGAAATTCTTAAAAGATAATATCGTAGATGTTGACGACCTTTCGGATATTACAGAAAAGAAGGTTTACAGAATCGGATGGTGCGGTAGCCATGAATGCGGCGAAACCATAGAGGAAACAACGGATAGACATATATTGGGTACTATTTACGGTGGAGAAGAATTCGATGGACAGTGTATTCACTGTGGTAAAGAAAACGCTGATGCAGCATATCTCAGTAAAAAGGAATAAAAATCCATTACAACTTTTTTTACTCTTCTTTAATGGAATAGAGAAGAAAACCAACTATACCAAAGCCTACCATCACGGCGGTTACTGAATATAAACCGACATCCCACCATACACCGTACATAATCCCCCATGAAAAGTAAATAGCTATACCTATCGCAGCTAATAATGCATACAATATACTCAATATATCGTGACTTATCAATTGTTCTTCTGGGTTAGACATAGTAAAGAAAGAAAAAAGAGGGTTATTAAAAAGTTTCGCCCTAATCAGGCAGAGTAATGTGATTCATTGAAAGGTTCAGGATTTAATCCTTTCCTTTCTCTGATCTCTCTCACGATCTCACTCTGTAGATTCTTTGGTACCCTTTCGAACCCGCCATGTTCAGTTGACCATAGAGCTTTTCCACCGGTAGCGCTCCTGATATCTCCTGAGAATCCAAACATCTCGGAAACAGGTGCTTTGGCTTCTATCTTTGTGTTTTCACCGTCTTGAGTCATGTCAAGGATTTCTCCACGTCTCTGCTGAATTTCAACGGTTACATTTCCCATGATTTTTGAAGGAACATCGATGAATACTTTTTGTTTCGGTTCTAATAAAAGCCTTTGACCTTGGCACATCGCTCCGTAAATAGCGTTTTTAGCTGCTGGGATCACCTGTGCTGGTCCCCTATGGATAGTATCCTCGTGAAGTTTTGCATCTACCAGTTTTACTTTCATACCTTTACATTTTTCTCTAGCCAAAGGACCTTCTTCCATAGCTTCTTCGAATCCCTGTACGATCAGTTCCATAGTTTCATGTAGATATTGGATACCTTTAGTCATATCTAAAAGAACATTGTCATCTAGGAACGACTGGAAGTTCTTAGATTCATCTTTAGACATACCCAATTCTTGCAGGTCTTTTGAAAGTTCATTTTTATTCTTGATCTTACCTTTTACTTTGATATCTCCTTTATCTATCGCTTCGACAATTTCTTCTTCTAAGGGTTCAACCTCGAAATAGAACCTATTATGTCTATTGGGTGAAATCCCCTCAAAAACTCCACCATGACCTTCAACGCATTCCCGATATACAACGATAGGTTCAGATGAGGTAACAGGAACACCGTGCTCTTCTCTTATTCTATGTTCTGTAACCTCAAGGTGCAATTCTCCCATCCCGGATATCAAATGTTCTCCAGTTTCCTCATCAATGGATATACTGATACTCGGGTCAGCCTTAGCAATTGACCTAAGTACTTCGATGAGTTTGGGTAGGTCAGCAGTATTTTTAGCCTCAACAGCTTTTGTTACAACAGGTTCGGAGAAATGTTTCATCTCTTCGAATGGTACCATATCTTTAACTGAACTAACTGTTGAACCTGCTATAGCATCTCGTAATCCACCGATAGCTACGATATTACCTGCTTTGATCTCATCGACTGTGATCCTATCTGCGCCTACACTTAATGAAACCCTCTGTACACGATTAGGATTTGGAATGTTATCTACATTCAACATCATCCCGTCCTTAATTTTTCCACTAAATAGTCTTCCAACGGATATCTCACCAGCGTGGGGGTCAATGATAATCTTTGTAACCATCATCGAGGTGGGGCCATTTTCATCTAAATTGATCATAGCCTTCCCTACATCTGATTCTTCGTCGCCTCTCCAGATGTGTGGAATTCTATACTTTTGTGCGTCTGTTGGGTTTGGCATATGTCTGATAACTTGGTTTAAGAGAACTTCATGTATTGGTGCCTTTTTGATAAGTTCTCTTTCCTTCCCCTGTTCTATATGGTCATAAATGTCTTTAAAGGTGATGTTATTCTTCTGCATGAACGGTACTGAAATAGCCCAGTTTAAAAGTGCTGACCCAAATGCAACAGTACCATCTTCTACACTAAGTTTCCAATCGTCCTTGAACTCTTCCGGAGCATTCTTAGTTATAAGTTGATCTACCTCTCTAATTATCTTGTGGAATCTCTGCTGCATCTCTTCAGGAGTCACATTAAGTTCTTTTATCAACCTGTCGACCTTATTTATGAATAAAATAGGTTTGACCTTCTCTTTCATAGCCTGCCTAACAACTGTTTCTGTCTGGGGCATAACACCCTCCACAGCGCAAACAACAATTATAACTCCGTCTACTGCACGCATAGCACGTGTAACGTCACCTCCAAAATCAACATGACCTGGTGTGTCTACTAAATTGATAAGATATTCGTCACCTTCAAAATCGTGAACCATAGAAACGTTCGCGGCGTTTATAGTTATACCTCTTTCTTGTTCCTGTTCATCAAAATCCAACATCAGTTGTTTACCCGCAAGTTCTTCTGACATCATGCCTGCACCAGCGATGAGATTATCACTCAACGTGGTTTTACCATGGTCAATGTGTGCAGCTGTCCCAATGTTACGAATCTGTAAGGGCTTATCCATCAATTTTTGTGCTTTCTTAATATTTTCTTCTTTACGTCCCATAAAAAAATCACCTGATTAATACTTTTAATATTTGCTTCATATACATTATCGAGCGGATTGTGCCATCCTTTCTATCTCTTCTTTCTTAGATACCGCATAACTGTTCCTATCTTCATTCGCAGCCTTCATCAATTCTTCAGCTAGACATTCCGCTATATTTTTCTTATTTTTATAACTAGCCTTCACTGCACCTTTAGTATTATTACCAATAGATATAGATAATCTTCTAATAGGGGATACGTCCACGGCTTTAGGAACAGATATCCCTCCATAAGTGATCTGTGTAGTTTCCTCTTTCGGTGCAGAATTTTCGATAGCATCTATCAATACTTGAACAGGATTCTTGTCTGTTTTTTCATGTATTATATCCATTGCATCTTTGATTGAGTTGTAACATTTGGCCTTTTTACCGGTATATTCCTGTCTTCTCATCAAAGAATTGATCAACTTCTCGATTATACTTACTTCTTGATTACCAAATCGTTCATTTGAATGAGTCCCTCCACTGTGAGGAACTAAAATGGGTAGTAGGTTAATATATTTTTTAAGACCTGGATCGGTCACTTCAACATCTTTCATATCATATTTATCGAATAATAAAGGCATCTCTAAATTCTCGTAAAGCCTTTGTTTTTTGGTTAACACGTCTTCTTCAACTTTTTCTTCTTTAGCCATCAACAGTCCTCCATCACCTTATTGGTTTTTCTTTATTGCCTGCGATCAATTCTTTTAGTGCAACTCTGTTCACCTTAACGACTTTAAATCGAACACCAGGTATGTCACCATAAGCACGACCACGCATACCACCTATCCCTTCTATTAAAACCTCGTCGTGCTCATCAATAAAGTTTATTGCACCTTCACCAGGTGCAAATACGGTTACCTGTCTCCCATTTTTAATAAGCTGAACTTTTACGCATTTCCTGATAGCAGAGTTAGGCTGTTTTGCCTCGATACCAACCTTTTCTAAAACTATACCTCTACCCTGTGGAGCCCCCCCTAAAGGATCTGCCTTCTTCTTAAGACCCTTCGCTCTTTTTTTGTATTGAAGGTCACTCCATCTGAACTTTTGACGATTTTTTTTGAGTTTTCTTGCACAATTTAATCCGTTAGCCACAGTTACAACTCCATTTTAACATTGAATCAGGGTCGCCTATAAATCTTTTGGTATTTAAAAATAATGGAAGATTGCCCTTGTAGAAAACGTATCCGCTCATGCCGTTGTTGAGCATCCTTTTCCGCCATAGGACCGTTTCATACAGGTCTCCTTTCAAATATTGGTTTTTAACTTCCAAACCTCCAGGACAACATATTACGTCGTCTACATTATTTTTTGTCAGTGGTAGTATCTGTATACCCTAGAAATTATCTAAGATGGACATTCAATAATAAAAGTGAAGTGGATGGTTATAATATTTTCTTTTTGAAGGTGGATATTTCTCGTTAATATTGAAAAATCTGACAAATATATAAATAGTAATCTTTAAGATAGTTATGCGAGGCCCCGGAAAGAAATATTGAATGGGAGTTGATTCTTTCATTCTGCTTTTCACCTCAACTACTATAAACAAGTATATATCTATATTGGGTTTAGATGGCTTTGTAGAAAACCTTTCTCGTAGATGAAAATAGTTTTATCAATATTTTTAAATATAGAAGTAGATAAGTGCATCCGAGTGCTGGCTGTCTGACGTCCAGTCCAGGCAGCCAGCACTTGGAAAGGGATGCACTCATGCAAAAAGAATCGAGGTATATTAGATTTTGCAAAGCGGTTAGGATGGTAGTGAAAGCAAGTAATTTACCCAAGTATACCAGCAAGAAACCAAGATGTACCTGTCCATAGAACCAAAGGTCGGTACAGAA
>JBMCUO010000054.1:0-11415 GCA_048622455.1 Candidatus Saliniplasma sp.
TTTTCGGATTCAACTTCTTCTTCTGTTTCTTCCTTTCCTTCAGCCTTCTTCAATTCTTCCTCTACCTCTAATTCTATCTCTTCTGGAGAGGGGATATCTTTATCCAACTCAGCATCTTCTAGATCATCTTTAATATCGCTGATGACTTCATTGATGAGGGATAATGATTCTTGGTAGTCGCCCTGATCTGTTTTTAGTTTACCTTTTTTCAATTCTCTAATATACTTATTATAATCTAAGTCGTTATCTCGAAGTTCTCTTATCAGGTTTTTACCCTCTTCAATCTTTTCGGATATTGGTTTCAAAAGTTCAAATTTTTCAAAGATATTTTCTATTTTTTCCATGCCATCCTCGTATTCGCCTTCGCTTCCTTTTTTGACAGCAGCTCTCATTATACTCTTCAATGGGTCTATATTCAACTTGAAATCCCTTGCTTCTGACAACTTCCGCCTAGCTTCGGAAAGTTGATTTTTGAACTCTAATTCGATCTCCTCTTTACGCTGTTCTTCCTCCTTTTCACTTCGCTCAACATACTCCGAAATATCTTTAGAAACCTTTTCTAACATACCGAGGACTTCTTGGTACTCTCCTTCATCTGCTAAAACTATAGCTTTCTCTAGATCTTCTTCGAATCGAGCTGTTTCAAAACCTTGTTCCTCTATATCCTCTATCTTATTCTTGATAGATGTTATCTTTTCATCGGTTTCGATGATCTCGTTAAATAACTGATCAACCTCGTCCATTTTTCTTAAGGCCTTTTCAAAATCACCAGACATTCCAGAATCCTTTATCTCGGAAACTAAAGTTCTTAATGGTTTTATGTCGATATCTGTATCTCCAGCCTTCGAAACCTTTTCTTTGAGGGACGAAATTCTATTTCTAAATTTTTCTTTTAACTCTTCTTGGGTCTCCTCCTTTTCTTCCTCCTCTTCAACTCCCCCTTCTTCTAAATCTGAGTGAATTTGGCCTAAAAGTTCTTCAAGTTTTTTCTCGGCACCTGTATAATTTCCTTCATCCGCTTTACTTTTAGCTTCTTTCAAATCGCTTATGTAGGTTTTAAATTCCATCCCATTATCTTTTAATTCCCTAATTTTCTTCTTCCCTTCGATTATAGAATCATATATGTCTACGACTTTGTAGGCCCATTTTTTAACATCTTCGAAACCTTCTATGGCATCCTGCAGGTCTCCACTCTTCTTTTCTTTAACAGCCTGGCTCATCAGATTTTTAATATCATCGATGTTGATCTTAGTATCTCGAGCTTCAGATAAAGCCTTACGGGCTTCTTTTAATTTTCTATCCAACTCGTCTTGTAATATCTTCATCTGGTTTTCTTTTATATCCTCTAGTTCATCAACGATCTCCTCTGCTTTTAACAGCGCCGAGGAATAATCCCCGCTTTCACCGAGGTCCATAACCATATCTAATTTTTCCAACTGTTCAGATACATCTATCCCATCTGGTATGTCTTCGAGAGTGAAATTTATATCGGATAATAAATCATCTATTTTTAGTATATTTTCTCCCATCTCTTCTAGATTTTTCAATAACCTCAAACCCTCATCGTAATCGCCACCTTTGGCAGTGTCTACAAGCTCGTCCATTTTGTTTTTAAAAGCAGAGTTATCTATCTTTGCACTCCTGATGTCACCTAACATCCCTTTTATCCTCTCTATACCGTCTGTAAGTTCTTTACTTTTTACATTCTCAGTCTTATCGGCAGTTGATCCCTCTTCAACAACCTCGTCCTCGTCTTCATCTTCTTCGAAGATGGCACCACATTGAGGACATTCTTTAGCATCCTCAGAAACTTCAGCATCGCAGATGGGGCATGCGAACATGAGTACTTCTTCCTCTTCTTCGGCTTCATCCTCTTCAGCTTCATCTTCTATGATATCTTCTACATCTTCCATAGATTCTATTCCATCGAGGTCCTCGCCATTTAACCCCTTTATCTCCTTAAGGAGTTCTAAGTCATCCTCGTCATCTACCAATTTACCCATGATCTCCTCTATATCCTCTTCTGATTCGATGGAAGCTTCGGAGACTTCAACATCAAAAAGAGAAAGGTCTACACCACATTCTGGACACTTTTCAGAATCCGAGGGGATTTTCGATTCACATACGGGACATTCTATTTCTGCGGACAAACTTTAGCACCTCTAATAGGGTTTTTGAATAATCCAGATTGATATATAGTTTTTTTTACTATATAGTAGTATATTCAAAAGGATTTAAATATTGATGTCCGATGGATTCATGATGACTCTCATAGAAGAATGTGAAACGGGAATCCCTCCTTTTGTAGAAAAAGCAGCTAAAAACGAACCTATATCTGGTAAGAAGTTAGCGAATTTGGTGAAAAAGGGATACGCAGTCATACCTAGGAATTTCAAACACGACCCGGTTCCGAAACCTATCGGAAGAGGTTTAAAAATCAAGATTAACGTGAACATAGGTACTTCGGAAAATCAATCCAGCGTTGACAAAGAACTTGAAAAGGTGGAAATCGCTGAAAAATACGGGACAGACGCCATCATGGATCTGAGCACTGGAGGTGACATAGACGAGATAAGAAAAAAAATTATCGAATCAACCAACCTCCCTATAGGGACCGTTCCGATATATCAATGTGGCTTGACTAAAGCAAGAGATAGTGCGATAGTAGATATGACCTCCGACGATATCTTCAACGGTATCAGGAAACATGCCGAAGAAGGCGTTGATTTCGTAACAGTTCACTGTGGAGTGACAAAAAAGACAGTGGATTCTCTAAAAGAAAGTGGGAGACTCACCAACGTTGTTAGTAGAGGTGGGTCATTCCTGACGGCATGGATACTTCATAATGAAGAAGAGAACCCTTTGTATTCCGAGTTCGATTATCTTTTAGAGATAGCTAAGGAGTACGATCTAACACTTAGTTTGGGGGATGGATTCAGACCTGGATCAGTAGCTGATGCTACCGACAGGCCACAGATACAAGAGCTCATAACCCTTGGAGAACTGGTAAAAAGATGTAGAATTGAAAAGATACAGGCCATGGTCGAAGGTCCTGGTCACGTTCCTATCGATCAGATCTCGGCTAATGTCAAAATACAAAAAGAGCTCTGTGATGGGGCACCCTTTTACGTCTTAGGTCCACTAGTCACTGATTTTGCTCCAGGTTACGACCATATATCCGGAGCTATAGGAGGGGCCCTAGCCGCATATAAGGGAGCTGATTTCCTTTGCTACGTGACTCCTGCAGAGCATCTAGGACTTCCAGATGTCGAAGACGTGAAAGAAGGCGTTATAGCTTCTAAGATAGCCGCACACGCGGCAGACATAGCTAGAGGGATCGATTTGGACATAGATCATAGTGTATCTAAAGCTAGAAAGGAACTTGACTGGAAACGGATGTTCGATAACGTGGTAGACCCGGAAAAGGCGAAGCGCTTCAGAGAGAAAAAGAACCTTTCTGAAGAAGAGGCGTGTTCGATGTGCGGAGACGTATGCGCTATAAAGATGGTTAACAGATATCTCAATGAATGACCAATACTTTTAAGTAATCAAACTTTAACTTCATGTAAAGAGTGATACCATGGAATTCAAAGTGCTCGAAAAAGACGAAGGAAGACTCGTAATAAAAGTACTAGACGCTGATGCAAGCGTGATGTATCCTATCATAGAACAGCTCATAGAAGATGAAAGGGTAGAAGATGCAAACTATTCTGTTGAACATCAAGAACTGGATGATCCTGTTCTGACTATCCAAGCTGTAGAAGGTGAAGAACCAAAAGAGATATTGACTGATATAGCTAAATCTATAAAAGGTCAATTCAATGAAATTTATTCAGAGTTGTTTGGAGAGGAAGATAAGAAGAGTTAGAAGAGGAGTTCATCGATGGAGAATAAGGTGGGGATAGAAACATTCTTCACGGATACACCAGGGGTAGGAGGGAAAATCAAAGTGTACCCCGAAGATTTCTATGTATGTGAGGAGATTCAACTGCCGGACCTGAAAGATGGGGAATACACCATAGCTAAAGTTTGGTCTAGAAATTGGGAAACCAATAGATTGGTATTGAAACTTGCTAAAGAATTAGGTATAAGTAGAGACGATATAGCATTCTCTGGAACTAAGGATAAAAGAGCCGTTACTATCCAATGGATGTCTTTTAAGACAGAACCAGATAGAGTTAAAGACATAGATATCAGTGATGTTAAGATTAACGATATCAGAAAGTCTCACAGAACACTACATCTAGGAATGCACAAAGGAAACGATTTTAAGATAATTATCCGAGATATGAAAGTTGAAAGTGATAAAGCTGTAGAACTAGCTGATAGAACTGGTAAAACGATCATAGAAGAAGGAGGTTTTCCTAATTGGTTCGGAATCCAGCGGTTCGGAGCTTTAAGACCCATAACTCATGAAGTGGGGAGATACATCGTAAAGGGGGACTATGAAAAAGCTGTCAAAACCTATATCGCAAATCCTATAGAAGGAGAGAACGAAGAGTGTAAAAAGGCTAGGAGTTATTTAGAAAGGACCTGGGATTATGAGGGAGCCCTAGATATATACCCGCAAAACCTACATTTCGAGAGAAGCATCATCAAGTACCTTAAGAACAATCCGGAGGATTATATAAGTTCTCTAAAAAAGTTACCTAGAAACCTAAGGATGATGTTCGTTCACGCGTATCAGTCCTATCTATTCAATCGTATGGTCAGTAAAAGATTAAAAGAAGGCTACCCGCTTAATGACGCTTTAGTCGGTGATGTATTATTACCCGCAGATAGATCAGGTTTACCAAACAAAAACACAAAAGTAGAAGTTTCAGAGGAAAATATAGATAAAGCTTCGAAGATGGTCAGGGATGGGAAAGCCTACGTTAGTGGACCTCTAATAGGCTGCCATACCGAGTTCTCAGGTGGGATCCAAGGAGAGTTCGAAAAAAAATTGATGGACGAGGAGGGTTTGAAAAAAGAAGATTTTGTGATACCTGAACTCTCCAGCCTTTCCTCAACTGGAACCCGTAGAGAGATGTTTTCAAAAGTTAAAGATCTGAAGTGGAACCTAGACCGGGGTGGTTTAAAACTGGAATTCGGTCTCAACAAAGGTTGTTATGCAACAACACTGCTAAGAGAATTTATGAAACTGCCACCCTCTCAAGTAGCTCGTTACAGTTGATCAGAATATATTTTTAATCTTCAGCATATCCATGAAAGAAGCGTCGACCTTGATCTTTTTCCTTGCATAGGCCTCCATAGGTTTCATTTCTTTATTCATCAAAGAATTGAGAGTTTCAGTATCGGTGGTGATCGTAATATCTGCATCATCGTTACTCCCTTCTTTTATTTCACCTATCTCTGTTTCATCTATGGCAAAATGAAAGTTGCCATCGTCTTTGAAAGCAATTGATACATCTCTTTCGAACCCTTCTAATTTATCTTCTATGTCGTCCTTTTCTTCGACGGTTTTCTCGAATTTATCCACCATCTTTTCAAGTAACTCTCTAGGTTTCAACTCATCACTCATGGGTTTTCACTACATTATGGAATAGTAGGTGATTTAAATAGTTTCTTACTGACTCAAAAATCGTCCAAACTGCTGTTTTTAGACCTGGAAAGTATTTCTCTCGCAGTTTCCCAGGACCTCCGTGTATAAGGGGGAAGATCATCATGTCCATCGATCCATTTTTTCAAAAAATCTCTAGTCCTTATATCTGAAGGATATCCACTTCCTATCTCCTCTCCTAGTTCTTCTTCGATAAGTTCCACTTCTTGATCCCTCTTCACTTTAGCTAATATAGAAGCCGCAGATACAACTGGATAAGACTCGTCTGCACCATGCCTTGATATTATGTCCATGGGGGCTTCAAGGTTTTCCTGGATCATACCCGCGAATTTTTCCTCATCGGTGGATGCGGCATCTACGTAGATCGTGGTCGTTTCATCACAGATTTCCTCAATTATAGATGCAAAAAGGCCTGCTTCGATCTCGTTCAACGACATCTCATCCCTCAACCGATCGATCTCCTCAGCAGGAAGTATCCTTAAGGAATGAACTCCCAACTTCTTGATCTCGGTTTCCAACGACTTTCTTCTTTTCGGCGACAGTCTCTTAGAATCTTTTACATCCAGTTCGATTAGATCGGTGTCCTCTTTAACAACTATGCCTGCGACCACCATTGGTCCAATCACTGGACCTCTACCAGCTTCGTCAATCCCACATATCATCCATTACCTATCTAGGTCATGTATTAAATATATTCCCACTTTCGGCGTCAGATAAATATAACACTATGATTTAGTTCTTTAACAGCGATGCGGATAATATTAAAAGGAACGGTTCAAGGTGTTGGGTTCCGTCCAGCAGTTTACAGAGTTGCGAACACCTTGAGTTTAAACGGGCATGTTAAAAACATGGGTAGTGAAGTAGAAGTTGTTATAGACGGGGACCCAGAAGAGTTTCTGGATGAACTCAAACGCGAACTACCTCCTTTAGCTGAGATTACAAGTGTAGACTTTTTTGAGTACAATGTAGATGAGAAGGGATTCAGTATCCTGAGTAGTTCTGAGGGGGGTAGATCCTCGACACTCCCTGTGGATACCGCTCTATGTAACGATTGTTTGGAAGAGATGAGAACTGACGGAGATAGAAGAAAAGACTATCCATTCACCAACTGTACCAACTGTGGTGCTCGATTCACCGCTATATACTCTTTACCATACGACAGGGAAAAAACCACTATGCAGAATTTTCCCATGTGTGAAGATTGTAAAAAGGAATACGAAGATCCAACTGATAGACGGTTCCATGCCCAAACCACATCCTGTCCAAAATGTGGCCCCAGATACATTCTATACAACTCTAGTAAAGAAAAAATAGGTGGTGTGGATGAATTCTGTGAACTCATCAAAGATGGAGAGATTGGTATAGCTAAAAGTTGGGGGGGCATGCACATCGTTTGTAAGTTAGAAGAGATCCCTAGACTTAGAGATATATACGGAAGACCCGAGAAGCCCTTTGCATTGATGATGCCAGATGTTGAAACTGTAATGAAGTATGCACATATCGAGAGAAAAGATGTTCTCGAAGGTCCCCGCCGGCCTATTATGATATATAATAAAAAGGATCATCGAAAAGAACTCCTAGAATATGCAGCTCCAGGACTGCCCACTATCGGAATCATGCTTCCATATACAGGCCTTCATTTTATTTTGTTCGACAAAATGGACGTCGAAGGTCTCGTCATGACCAGTGCAAATCCTCCTGGAGAACCCATGGTGATAGAAAACGAAAAAGCTTTCGAACTGGGATTCGAATACAATCTACTACACGATAGAAAGATCGCTAACAGGGTAGATGACTCCTTGATAAGAGTCCACGGTGAGGATTTGGCATTGATACGAAGGTCTCGAGGATATGTTCCCGAATACCTGGATTTTTTACCCGGTGAAGTTATGGCTGCTGGTGCTGACCAAAGTGGGTGTGTAGCCTTCTCAAGAGACGGGAAAATCTATCCGAGCCAATATCTAGGAGATCTGGATTCATATGGTGCATCTCAATTCTACAAAGATGCAGCGGATCACCTGATCTCGATGCTTGGTATCACAGATGTAAAAGGTGTAGGTTTAGATCTTCATCCAAGATACCGTAGTAAAAAAATGGGTGAAGAGTACGCAGAGAGATTCGATTGTGAACGATTTGAAATCCAGCATCACTGGGCACATGGTGCATCACTACTGTTGGAACACGACCTAGAAGAGATAGTCTGTATCAGTATCGATGGGACAGGATACGGGACCGATGGAGGCAGCTGGGGAGGAGAGATCCTTTACTGCACTGGTGAAGACTTTAAGCGTACTGCTCACCTTGAAACGTTCCCTCTACTCGGTGGAGAAAAAGCTGTTGAAGACCCGAGAAGACTCGTATATGCTATCCAAAGAAAATTTGGAATGGATGGAGAATTTTTTAATGGGAACGAAGCTTCTGTTCTAGATAAACTGATGAAAAAAAGTGTGAAGACCAGTAGTTTCGGAAGACTTTTAGATGCATTGTCTTGTTCACTCGGTGTTTGCTGCAGTAGAACATATGAGGGTGAACCTGCTATGAAACTAGAAAAACTGCAGATGGAAGGAGATGAGGTTATCGAGTACGATGTTAAGTTAGAGCGGGGTGAAATCCTAACTCTAGAACCTTTCCTCCAGATGATGTCTGGTAAAGAAAGAAAAAGGGATAAAGCCGCCTCTTATACCTCACAGATCTCTCAAAAATTGGCGGATGCCGCTGTATATACCGCTGAAGATCTAGATGTGAATAATATAGGTGTTTCTGGAGGCGTTTCTTACAACAGACCCATCGTGGAAAGTATCAGGAAAAGATTAGAAACGCACGGGTACGAATTGTTCGTTCACCATAAGATCCCTAATGGGGATATGGGAATACCGCTGGGGCAGGCTTATATCGTAGCTAATAAAACACGGTAAATGAAAACATCAATTTAATATAGATTGTATAAATATACCATTTATGAGAGGTTGAAGATGCTTCGTTTGATCGAGATGCTGATACCCGAGGAAAAGAAAACAGATGCTGAGACTCTTCTAGAGGATGACGAGAAGGTATACGATTTTTGGTTCGGTAAAGTATCTGAGAAAAAGGTTCAGATAAAGGTCTTGGTAGATGCTGAAAAAAATCAAACGGTTATCGATAAAATTGAAGACAATTTTGGAGATTATGACGGTTTCAGACTTCTTATGTTCGACGTTCAAGCCTCTTTACCAATTCAAGACCAGGAAAACGAACAGGAAAAGAAAAAATCAAACAAAGAAGAAGAAGGCAAAGAAACTAAGGGCGTCAGCAGAGAAGAACTTTATGACTCAGCTATAGACGAAGTAAAACTATCATCGGTCTATCTACTTTTGATAGGTCTTTCAGCCATAGTTGCATCTATAGGAGTACTAAGAAGCGACGTAGCTGTTATCATCGGTGCTATGGTGATCGCTCCTATGTTGGGCCCAAACGTTGGACTTTCACTAGCTACGACTTTAGCTGATGTAAAATTGGCAAAAAGAGCTTTGAAATCCAATTTAATCGGCATACTTTTAGGATTCGCAATAGCTGTGATATTGGGATTGTTTCTGACTTCTGATCCAACCACTTCGCCGGAACTCATGGCTAGAACTAATGTAGGATATGGTGATGTCGCATTGGCTTTAGCTGCAGGAAGCGCAGGCGCCCTTGCTTATACAAGGGGTATCTCCGCAACTTTGATAGGGGTGATGGTGGCCTTAGCTTTGGTACCGACCCTAGTTTCGTCGGGACTATTATTGGGTGCAGGATACTATACGTTGTCTTTTCTATCATTGATGCTGTTCTTGGTCAACCTAATCTGTATCAACCTATCAGGAGTATTGACTTTCATAGTTCAGGGGATCGAGCCTAATTCGTGGTGGGAGGCTGAGAAAGCAAAAAGATTGACCAGGAACGCTATCATCATATGGGTGTCTTTATTACTAGCTCTGGTAGCGGTTATCTTTTACATGAGTATCGGTTAAAAAAAGAAAAAGGGGAGGGCTAGGTCGGGAAGGATGGTGGGATGGGATGCACTCTAACCTACTAGCCCCGATTTTCCCCAATACAAAAATTCTCACGGATTAATTTATATTTTGTGGTAAAATTATTGATATATATGGGAAATATAAATATAGTAGTGTTTATCTAGGCGAAATTATTACAAATAATGATATTATTTTTAGAACTGTTAAAATATTACAGATATAAAAAAAAGGGAATGGGTATCCAGATAGGATTATAAAGTCAAATCGGATACTTAACCTTTGACTCCTCCGGTCTCTAACCGTATGACAGCTTCTCCTTCAGGCATATTCGGTGAATCTACAAGCCTTGCTATCCGTTTATTACCTTTAGATTTCCTCAGATATATCCTGAAAGTTGCTGTATGACCTAATATGTTACCTCCGATAGGTTTCGTAGGATCACCGAAGAATTGATCAGGATTGGAAGTCACTTGATTTGTAACGATTATAGCCGCATTATGCCTATCGGCAAATTTCAGTAATTTGTGGAGGTGCATATTCAACGTCTGCTGTCTTTCAGCTAGTGCACCTCTCCCAACGTATTCAGCTCTAAAATGAGATGTCAAAGAATCTACTATCAAAAGTTTAATTGGATTCTCTTCTCCCATCTCCAGAGCCTTATCAGCAAGAAGCATCTGATGATGTGTATTGAAAGCTCTAGCTATATGAATTTTCGGTAATACTTCTTCAGGATCTATATCATCATATTCTGCGATCTGGATGATCCTCTCTGGTCTAAAACTATTTTCAGTATCAATTATCACTACTTCGCCATCTAAACCTCCTTTATCGGTAGGTTGAGTGGCATTAACAGCTAACTGGTGTGCTAACTGTGTCTTACCAGAACCAAACTCCCCATAGAATTCCGTAATAGATCGGGTTTCTATACCTCCGCCTAATAGGTCATCGAAGGAGTCTGCACCAGTCGATAATTTTCCTATATCTTTTCTTTTTTGTAGTACCTGGTCGCCTGTTTCGAACCCGCCTATATCTGCAGCCTTTTTAGCAGCGTTTATGATCTTCCCTGCTGTAGCTTCGCCTATCTCTGCGACATCGGCGAGTACACGAGGTGATTCGACTGCTATAGCCATCAGGTCTTTATAACCTGCATCCATGAGCTTTTCTGCAGTTGCGGGTCCTACTCCTGGCAACTCTTTTATTTCGTCTTCGCTCATTTTATCGGCCATCCTTAGAGGCTTTTATGTTATTAAGCTTTCTTCCGGAGGTAAGTGAAAGTGAATTAGATTGTAATCTTATATGATTACACATCGAAGATCACTTTTACTTCTCCATCAGTATCCGCTAATATATCGTGATATGAAACTGCTTTTATCTCTGTAAAAAAGCTGTGTTTATTTAGATCCAATTTTTCACCTTTAACCACAGCATGTAGTTTTTTCTTGTCGTTTGAAATTAAATCTACTCTAAAATCTGAAAATAGTGCGTCTTCGACTTCGTGAAGGTATATCAACTCAGATAAAAAATCTACTAACAGCTCATCCCATTCCTCGCTATCTAGTTCTATCTTGAATACCTCTTCCTTCTCGACCTTGTCCATATCAGTGATTAGGCTGAACATACCTCTAGCCGCTTCCTGAAATGCTTCACTTAGATCCTTACCTTTTGCATGTATTCCAACATCAGCAGTGTGTTCAACAATTTCAAATGACATCTCTACCTTCCTATTTATCTAAATGCCAGTAAGGTCATGTCCCGGATCTCGTCTAACTCTCTGATCATCTCGATCTCGTCAAATACCAGCATGGTTATCTCGTTAACATTGAAAACTCTACCGCCATCCAGATGGCCTCCTTTAACATCATGATC
>JBMCUO010000055.1:0-11154 GCA_048622455.1 Candidatus Saliniplasma sp.
GATGAAGAAGACTTCTAAAACAATCAACAAAACCCTTTTTTCTTTTTTAATTTCCAATTATCTTAATCTTTTAATCTGATTTCTAAAGAATCTATATCTTCTACTCCTTTTAGTGACTTGATCATACCTAAAATAGTATTCTTGATGATATTAGAGGGAAACATGCCCAAATCGATCTCTTCACCGTTAATGATAAGTTCAATTCTGCCACTTAGAGATTGGGGGCACTCATCAATTTTATTTTCACCATCTAAAACGGACTCAGCAAAGCTTTTACATGTGTCATACCCACATTTACCGCAGTCTAATTGTGGTAGTTGATCAATTATATCAAATATTTGTAATTGTTTGTCTATCCAATCCAACACTTCATCGACATTATCATTATAATACAAATCACCGTCCACCTCTTTATCAGTGCTCAATTTAGGGATATTCGACTCTTTCATCCCCTCGATAATCACAAGGTCGTACTCATCAAAGTTTCCGATGGATGATATGATTTCACCCAATCTCAATTCATCTTTTACGATAAAAGTGGTTTCGGAGGGTGTAGAGAAAACAACCAATCTCGACCCTGCTTCAGCATGTTCGAAAGTATCTGTTCCTTCAGAATCAATCGAGAAATCACCTAGAGTATGTTTGACAGTTGCTACCCTATACCCTTCTTTCTTCAACCTTTTGATAAGTTCAATTATCAATGATGTCTTCCCCGTTCCTGACTTACCAACGACTCCTATATGAGGAACCATCATCATTTCTCCTCTTTCATCTTAAAGCTAATAATTGGTTTTCGGGCTGCTTTGGTTTCGTCAATTCTACTCACCGCTGTATTATATGGAGCTCCTTTAACCATATCTGGATCCTCATCCATGATCTTCTCGATAACATCTGCGAAATCGTCGAGTGTCTCTTTTCGTTCAGTTTCTGTAGGTTCTATCATGAGAGCTTCGTCAACAAGAAGTGGGAAATAAATGGTCGGTGCGTGTAATCCGTAATCTAGTAATCTTTTAGCAAGGTCAACTGTTTTAAGGCATTTTTCTTTAAGAGGATTACCCGACATAACAAATTCGTGTTTCCTTAATGATTTGTAAGGTAATTCCAAATGGTCTTCTAATTTAGCCCGCAGGTAATTACTGTTCAGGACTGCTCGTTCAGAAACTTCAGTAAGGCCATCACTTCCCTCTTTTACAATGTAAGAATAGGCTCTCAAAAGAACGCCCCAGTTCCCGTAAAATCCTTTCACCTTACCTATAGAATTTTCAAGATTGAAATCCAGATAATATTTCCCTTCACCTTTCTCAACTATTGGTACTGGGAGATACGAACTTAGTTTTTCCGTAACACCGACCGGACCAGCTCCCGGACCACCACCACCGTGTGGAGTACTGAAGGTTTTATGGAGGTTGAAATGCATGATATCGAAGTCCATCTTTCCTGGTTTAGTTTTCCCCATGATTGCGTTGAGGTTTGCCCCATCGTAATACAACAATCCACCCACATCGTGTATTATTTCAGCAATCTCTAGAACATCCTCTTCGAATAGACCGAGTGTATTCGGGTTTGTCAGCATGAATCCTGCCGTGTTTTCATTGGCTGCTTCTTCAAGCGCTTCTAGATCTACACAACCATCTTTTGAAGGGATCTCTACCAGTTTATATCCCAGCATAGAAACTGTAGCTGGATTGGTCCCGTGGGCTGTATCAGGTAATATTATCTCGTTTCGATGACTCTCTCCATTATTCTTATGATATTCATCGATTATCATCAAACCTGTGAGTTCTCCCTGGGCACCGGCTGCAGGTTGTAAAGTTACAGAATGCATGCCTCCTATTTCTGCAAGCATCTCTTGGAGTTCATACATTATTTGTAAAGTTCCCTGAACAAATTCTTCATTCATGTACGGGTGTATATCATTTACTGCCGGTAAACTCGCTAGATCCTCATTATATTTTGGATTATATTTCATAGTGCAAGAACCCAATGGATAGAGTCCATTATCTATTCCGAAGTTCATCTGAGAGAGTCTGTTGAAATGCCTAACAACTTCGTATTCAGGAATATCTGGGATCTTCGGAGCTTCTTTTCTAGCTACAGATTCGGGGAATGGGTTATCTTCAATCTTTCTTTCTTCGGCATGTTTTTCCATCAAAGGATGATTTGGATATTTAGCTTGTCTGTAAATGTAACTCATTCGACCACCTCCCTGAAGGTTTCTATTAATGAGTCGATATCATCTTCATCATTCATCTCAGTTGCAGATAGTAGGACAGAGGGATTCAGTTTCTCATATTTATCATCGATAGTTATTCCAGCAAGAACCTTATTTTTCATCCCTTTGGAGATGACTTCTTTAGAATCTATAGGTGTTTCTACTGTAAATTCATTGAAGTATAAACTGTCGAAGTATGGTGCTGAAAAACCGTCTATTTCATCGATCTTCTCTGCGAGCTTATGAGCTTTTTCATAATTCGTTTTCCCTACTTCCTCTAATCCCTTACCTCCTTTCACAAACATGTAGCAGGCCGATGCAAGCGCCATAAGTGATTGATTGGTGCAGATATTAGAAGTTGCTCTTTCCCGCCTTATATGCTGTTCTCTCGTCTGCAGAGTCATGCAGTAAGCTGTGTTGCCTTCTGCATCTTCAGTTTCACCGATCATCCTTCCAGGCATCCTTCTTAGATGTCTTTTTTTACACGCAAATATACCTACGGTAGGTCCACCGAATGAAGGGGGTATTCCAAGGCTTTGACTATCCCCAACTACTATATCCGCTCCCCATTCTGAAGGTGGTTCTAGAAGTGTAAGAGCTAATGGAGATGTGCCAGCGACCATTATGGATTTGTTATCAGTTTTTAAATCTTCAAACACCGACGTATCATCTTCTATAACTCCGAAAACGTTGGGTGATTCAACGTAGAATCCCAAATTATCATCAGTCAATTTTTCCTGTAGATCATCTATATCTATCTTTCCAGTGTTCTCGTCGTAATCCACTTTCTTGATCTCGATATCTGAACCTCTTAAGTAGTTATGAAGGACTTCCCACTTTTCCCAGTGTATATTTTCAGGTACGAGAAATTCACTTCCTCTCCCAACTCTTCCTGCCATGAGAACACCTTCTGCGAAAGCAGTGGGGTAATCATACATACTGGTGTTCGCGGCATCCATACCGGTCAATTCACAAACTAAACTTTGATATTCGAACAATGCTTGAAGCATACCCTGGCTGATCTCAGCTTGATATGGCGTGTAAGATGTGTAGAATTCTGACCGACCGACTATTTCATTAACAGCTGAAGGAACGTAATGTCTGTATATCCCCCCTCCTAAGAAGTTTGAAAAATCATCTAGCGTTTGATTCTTGCTCAAAATTTTCTTAACATATTTTTTAGTTTCCATCTCTGTTTTACCTTCATCGATATCTATATCATCCCTTACCTCTGAAGGAACGTCTCTAAAAAGTTCTTCCACTTCCTCCAAACCCAAAGATTCTAGCATCTCATTTTCTTCGTCCATCTGCACACCGTTTATTGAGATAGTAAACTCTCTAAAAAGCTTTTTGTAAGGCAGTAAACTTTTATTAATATACCACTTTGGGTTAGGTGATGAGAGAATTAGAACGTAAGGTTCTCGAAGAGATCAAACCAAAAAGGGAACTGAAGAAGAAAGTCTTAGAAGTCTCTAAAAAATTAAAGGAAGAGATCGAAGATTATTTTGATAATCGATACAAGGCTGTGATCGTAGGTTCTGTAGCTAAAGATACTTATCTAAAGGATCCAGATATCGATGTTTTCGTTCTATTTCCCACCTCGGTTTCAAAAGATTCTATGGAATCGATGGTTTTAGAGATCGGGGGAATATTATTGCAGGATACTGAAACCAGGTATGCTGAACATCCGTATATATTTGGAAAATATGAAGGTTTTAAGACCGATATCGTTCCATGTTATAAGATCTCAGATATAAGTGAGATGAAGTCTTCTGTGGATAGGACTCCATTTCACACCAAATATATATCAGAAAGTCTACCTGAAGATATGAAAGACCATGTGAGACTTTTGAAGAAGTTTTTGAAAGGGATTGGAGCCTATGGAGCGGAATCAAAAGTGTGGGGTTTTTCTGGTTATCTTTGCGAATTACTCGTATTATATTATGGGGGTTTCAACGAGGTTTTTGAGAGTTCTCAAAAATGGAAACCCGGAAAAGTTATCTCATTTGAGGAAGGTGATACACCTGAATTCGACGACCCGTTCATCTTCATCGATCCAGTCGATCTAGATAGGAACGTAGCTTCTGCCTTATCTTCAGAGAAGATGTATCTTTTCATGTACGCAGCTAAAAGGTATCTAGATTCTCCATCGGATAGGTTCTTTTTTCCTGAAGATATCGAGAAAAAATCTGCCGATGTTCTCACAGATATCATAGACGTAAGAGGAACCTATCTTATCGGTTTGAAGTTTTTGAGACCAGATGTAGTCAAAGATAATCTATATCCCCAGGTCCAGAAAGCCATGAAATCTTTTAAGAAGCACCTCAATAAATTGGATTTTGAGCCATTACATGAGGATTATTTCGTTAAAGAAAGATATATACTGCTATTGTTCGAGTTGAAAGAAGCCACACTTCCATCCATCGAGAAACATCAAGGCCCTCCAATATGGGTTGAGAATACAGAAGATTTTAGAGAAAAGTATGGTGAAGATGTTTATCTGGAAGAAGATAGATTGATGGTCGATAGGAAAAGAAAAGTCACTACCTTTAAAGATGCGATCGCACACATCTCGAGAAAAGTGAATCTTGGAAGCGATATAACACCCATAATCAGAAAAGATCTTGAATTTTTGGAAAAGAAACGGCTTTTATCTGAAGAATTGGATGTATTAAATAAGTTCTTTGACAGAAGATTCCCATGGGAGAGATAGGTTTTACCGTCTAGCTTTCAAGGCTGAATCTCTTAAATTTTCAATATTTTTCTTTATATTACCTTTAAAAATAGCTGAACCAGCCACCAGAACATTAGCTCCGGCCTTAACTACTTCGGGTGCAGTTTTCGGTGAGATACCTCCATCTACTGAAATGTCTATATCTTTTTCGAAATCTGATATTACCATATAAGCTTCTTCAATCTTTGGTACGACTTCTGGCATGAAACTTTGACCACCAAATCCCGGTTCTACAGTCATTATTAGTATGAGATCTAAGTCAGGAATAACTTCTTCAATTTCCCTTAATGGTGTACCTGGCTTGAGACTAACACCTGCTTTACAGCCCTCTTGTTTTATCATATCGATCACATCTTCGATATTTTCGCAGGCTTCGGCGTGAACAGTGATAGCATCAGACCCACAATCAGCAAAATCAGATATGTATTTCTCAGGCTCGGCAATCATCAGATGGGTGTCAAAAAAATGATCACTCACTCCTCTGATGGCATCGATCACACATGGGCCATAACTTATATTCGGTACGAAATTTCCGTCCATAACATCTAGATGCAGCCACTCAGTTTCTTTTACCTCCTCGATGTCATTTTTTAAACAGGAAAAATCAGCGGCTAATAAAGACGGAGAGATCTTTATCTCTTTCATGTATCAATCACCCGAACCTTTTTTTGAATAAAAATGCGAAGTTCTTCCATCCGTCTTTTAGGGACCGGATCTTTGCTTCACCTTTCCGTTTTCGGTAATCTATAGGAACTTCCTTGAAATTCACACCTTTCTTGATAGCTTCGATTTTTATCTCTTCTGAGAGTGGCATCCCGTCACTTGTGAGGTTTATGTGTCGGAGTGCGGACTTCTTAAAAACCCACATACCAGATTGCGAATCTTTGAGTTTGATATTGAATAGTAAATTAGTGGTAGTTTTTAGCGCCCAGTTCCCAAATCTATGTACCCAGCCCATCACATCTGATGAGATGTGAGATAATCGGTCTGTGCTTATGAATTCGTGTCCCTCCTTTTCTATCATAATGACCATCTGGGGAATCTTTTCCGCTGGATAAGTACAATCAGCATCTAAGGTAGCTATTATATCTCCATCCGCCTCTTCAAACCCCGTTTTATATGCTCTACCATATCCACGACGTGGTTCGTCTACTACTCTAGCACCTTTAGAACGAGCTATTTCCCGGGTTCTATCGGTAGAATTGGTATCAACTATCAAAATCTCGTAATCTTTACCGGAAAGTACCTTGTTGACATCATCTAATACTTCACCAATGGATTCCTCTTCATTCATCGTGGGTATAACTACGGATATCTTCATATAAAACGAAAAAAAGGGCGGTCCTTTATAATACTTGCTGAACTATAATGGTTTGTCTGACTCTTCAGGTCTGTTACCGAAAAGCTTACATCCAAAGTAACCCAGGAATGCTGGGAACATACGGGTGAAGTACCAAAAAGTCATCTTGTGGTCAAGCATATCTCCAGGGGAGTAATGTTTCCATAATCTCCCATGTTTCATTGTAAGCTGTTTCCTACCGAAACCATTCCAGAATGCTTGCTTGAAGAACCCAAAGAATGATCCTCTAGTTCTGTGATAAACGATGGCATCTTTGTTATGACCAATACAAGCTCCCGCCTCCACAGCACGATAATTTAAATCGATATCCTCTGCAGTCTGGAACCACGTATCGAAACCGCTGATCTTTTCATATATATCTCGATGATAAAGTAAGTTACAGCTGGGATAGGTTATATCGTATCCTTTATGATAAAGTTCAACTCTCTCTAATTCTTCGAAAGCGTGGTATCCGATCTGTATGGTTTTACCTGCGACAACGTCGTAATCTTTAGCAGATTTCCTCATCTCTTGGGCCCAAAAAGGGTTAACGATCACATCGCCATCTATAAACGCTAGTAATTCACCGTTAGCCTTTTTTGCACCGAAATTTCTACCTCTCCCTCTGGTACCTCCTAGAACATACAGTTTGATAAAATCATACTGTTCACTGTACTCTCGGACTATCTCCTGTGTTCTATCATCACTGTGTGCGTCAACTATTATAACTTCGATTGGCTTTTCCTGTATCACTAGACTGTCCAATAGGTCAGGCATGTCCCGTTCTTCGTTCTTCACTGTGATAATGACGCTGATTAACATATGAACACGAAAAATAGAACCTTTGTATTATATTTTCTCCTCGTATTTTATCTTTTATAGGCATAGTTAATAATAAATATGCTGAACATGTAAAGTCAATCGAGAATTAGTTTACTTATGAAGTGTTAAGGGGTATCATAGTGAGCGAAAAAAAAGTATCGATAGTTATCAACGTGTATAACGAAGAAGAGAATATCAGAGATTGTTTGGACTCTCTAGCAAAACAATCATACACAGATTTTGAACTGATCATAGTCGATGACGGATCAACTGACGACACCATGGACATCGTAAAACATTATTCAGAAATCTTTGATATTAAGACTTATCATACACCCCATGTTGGGATAAAAAAAGCTAGACGGAAAGGGATAGATGAAACGACTGGAGATTACGTCATAGTCATTGATGCTGATGAGAGATTAGAAGATGATTTTATAGAAAAAATAATTGAACCTCTGAAAGCAGATAAAGTCGGGGCTGTTGGAGGTGTATTGAAATCAGAAGGCGAGGGATGGGTAACCATAGGATATGCCATACTGAACGAAATATTCTATGAACTAAGAGCGGATGATCGTGAAGTTGACTGGATCCAAGGAGGTTGTTCTGCGTATAAACGAAAAGCACTCGAAGATGTTGGAGGGTTGGCGAAGGAAAAAGTTAGTGCTGATAAAGATATATCATGGAAACTGAGCAAAAACGGGTGGAAAGTCTTGATCAACAAGAATGCGGTTGCATATCATAGAGATCCACAGACTGTAAAATCGGTCATGAAACGTGAATATAATATAGGAAGAAGAGAACGAGCATTATTATCAAAACATAAAGATAAAATCAGCTGGAAAGAGATATCTAGGTTTTATCCGTATGGGTTTTTTCTGTTCCTAGCATTGTCATTGTTTTTATCTCCTTTTGTCTACATCTTTTTAGCAGCGATATTTTTAACCATGATCACTGTGGGATACTTGATTTCGAAGTATACAGATCGTTCTGGTGCTAAAAATCTATTGCCATCATGGATCGTTTTAACGCTTATAAATCTAGCATGGAGTTCTGGTTTCATCGTTTCATTATTCAGTAAAGACTAGATAGAAATATCTTTAAGAGCATCTTCGATCTTTTTAGTCTCTTCTGAACTCGTCTTTTTCTTATCTAGCGTCAGTTTCGTGGAGAAAATATCCAAACTTTTTCCATCGATATCTTTTGGGATCTTGATACCGAAATAATCTATAATGGTGGGAGCAAGGTCGAGTATCGAGACCCCTTCTATTTCTCCAGATCTTTCTACATCTTCACCTACAGCTGCAAATATGCCGTATTTCTTATTTTCAGCCTTCCATTTTTCAGAGAACTGAAATACACCTTCTTTACCAAGTCCACCTGCTATATGTATACCCCGTGCTTGGTCCATGACAAGGTCAGGAGCTTCGTCTAGATATTCGCCTTCATATATCTCTTCTTTCCTGAAAACTTTGTCGACTATTTTATTATTGGTTTCTGGGTGGCGCAGATTTTCCAGTTTGTTGATAATCTCTTTTTTCAATTTTTCAGTATCTTTGATATTGTTTTTGTTAAAATATATCGGTCCCTGACCACTCGCGAAGACCTGACTGTTCTCCCAATCTACCTTAGAAGTCTTCCCCTCTTTTTTGACCTCCCCGCTGTCAGTAGGGATCCCTTCGATTAAAGAGGGTGGTAATACTTTCCTTAAGAATTTTTGAAGATGTAATCTATCTGATATCTTTGCAAGGAGTTCTCTATCGATATGAAGGGCTTTCAATATGTCTCCAAACGATCTTTTAGTTTTAAGATATCCCTCCTTTTCCAACCATGTATTGATGTTAAAGACGTGTTCTATTTTGTTACACCCGTGATCTGACATGAACAGCACATTATCAGCAGTGTCGAGTATTTCTCCTACCTTCTCATCTATGATCTCCCATCCTTTCTTGGTTTTATCATCGTTCCAGAAGAAATGTTGTAGAACGTTTATATGGAATATCGTCAGTTGAAGGAAATCCACATCGTATTCTTTGGCTAATGTCAAGCCTGCATCGAATTGGCCTTCTATGATCTTATGGATCTCTTCAGCAGCTCTATCTGGGTTCGAACGGATGAATACATCGGGTCTTATTTTCATGTTATATCTGTTTTTTAATCGTTTTTCGAGTTCTTTAGGGTACGTAAAACCGGTATCAGCAGCGTCTGGTCCGCTAGAAACGAAGAAACCGTTCACCTCGTGGGGGGGATAGGTTGTAGGCATACCCAAGACACCTACTTTGTATCCGTGTTCATCTAGATGATCCCATATTTCTTTATGTTGAAATTTTCTTTCTTTGGGATAATAGACTTTTTTCTTTTCAAAATCTATATTTTCCCACCAGAATATACCTAATTTACCGGGGTTCTTACCCGTAGCGAATGCTTTCCAGTTTGGAGAGGTTACAGGCGGTAGAACGGATAACTGGTCCCCCCAAACTCCTTTTTCTTTAACCTTTTTCATGTTGGGGAGGACACCTTCTTTAATCCATGGGTCGATGAGTTCGAAGGCTGCACCGTCCAAACCGATTACCGCTAACTTCATATGATAAATTGGATGAAAGGTGTGTTTATTAACAGTTTCGAATAGTTTCAGACTCTTTCCTCAATTCTTTCGATAAATTGACCTTGGGTTATAGGTTCTAAATCTTTTTTATTAGAAATGAACTGGAAGAGTTTTTCCAGGGCCTTTAACTCTTCTTCTGAAGTCGAAAAATTATGGTATTCGAGCTGGGTGAACCATCCCTTTTTAGATCTGTGAATTAGAGCGGACTTCCATATCTCGAGGGCGTCTTCTGGTCTTTTCCCTTTTTGATGATATAGGAAGTGATCACTGGGTATACTCCCTCCTATCAACCAAATCCCATTTTTTTTGAATGGATACGGAAACGACCAGTATCTGATATATGAAAGAGTTCCTGCTGAGATGTATTCTATTCCATTGTTTTTAGCTGCTTTTAATGTATTCATATCATGTTTAGCCTGGGGAGCAACCATCCCTTTGACCGTTTTATTGAAGGTGTTTTCTAAAAGTTGTTTAGATATATTCAATTGGTCATTTTGATCCTGACCTGTTATATCTGAATGAGAGTGACCATGGGTGATGATCTCGTGTTGTGGTTCCATCATCAATTCTTTAACGTCATCGCTGAGGTCGGGTATATATTCACTCGCTACTGAGAAGGTTATCGGGATGCCGTGTTTATCTGCGAGTTTGATAAGTTTCAGCACACCTTCATTGTGACTTTTTACATTTTCATGGCTGGTATCTATGTCTAATCGTATAGAAAAGTAGTTTTTGTCTAATTTGTATTTGGAAAACCCAAGATTGTGTAAAAAATGGTAAGGAAATATTTTTATAAAAAACGAAGGGTCTCCAGGATTAATTATAAGGTTGAAAATGAGTAATGTGAGTAGATGGATAATGAGGAGAATAAATAAAATGTACAATACTGAATTCATCAAATTCATGGTTTTCCTCCTTCGATAGTCTTATTGATAACCTCGATGTATTTCTCTTTAAGATTATTACTCCTAAATCTTTCTGGAAGTGGAGTGGTCTTCCAATCATCGTTGAGCATTTTTAACAGTTCTTTTGAATTATTGAATGTTGGTACACACAGTTCTCTTGAATATCTCGCATCTCGAGCCATGACAGGGATGCCAACAGTCATAGCTTCAAGAAGTGTATTGGGAACGCCTTCTAAGGGTGAAGGATGCACAAGTAGATCAGATACTCTATAATATCTATTGATTTTATCATGTTCTACATAACCTATGTACTTGACCTTAGAGGGATACTTTTTCTCGAGTTTTGGACCATATACTCCTTCACCTATGAGACAAAATAACAAGTCTTTCCTATCGTATCTAGAGATGGTTTTCTCAAGCAATGGTAATCCTTTTGTTTTTGTCAAACGACCTACATATAGGACAATTATTTTGTCTGATGGAAGATCAAGTTCTTTTCTCAAGGTTTCTTTTTCAGCGGTAGATACAGAACTGAAT
>JBMCUO010000056.1:0-10901 GCA_048622455.1 Candidatus Saliniplasma sp.
CGTCTGCACCCCATCTGCGGAGGTATCCGAGTATCTGGTTCAAACCAAGCGCTATCACGTAAAAAACCAACCATACTGCGAGTCCGAATACCAAACCTTTACTTTCCATCGAAGACCACAATCGAAAAACACTAAATAATGGTTTCCATAACATTTCAAACTAACTTCGGCGCAAAAGTTAATATATTTTGAACCATAGTTGAGCTCGTACCTCGATGCTGGGGTGACAGAGTGGCTAATGTGACCGCCTGCAGAGCGGTTTTCCGGGGGTTCGAATCCCTCCCCCAGCTCTCCTTCACTTGCATATTCTATTAGAACTTTTCATAGACTTGAGTCATAGGAAGATTAATCAACAACTAGAATTTGAGAGCCGATGATGAGACAAGATATCACTGAAGATTGTCCCCTATGCGGCGATTCCGCTGAAAACTTTCACGAGGGTGAATTTTTTCTCTGTCACACTTGTGGAGGTATTTTTCGAACAAAGAAATCACACCCTACCCGTTCCGAAGAGAAAGCGCGGTATAGAACACATGAAAACGATGTGGAGGATCCTGCTTATCAGAACTTCGTTTCACCTATCACCAAGGCTGTAAAAAGTAAAATCACTCAAGATCAAAGGGGTTTGGATTTCGGTGCTGGAACCGGACCGGTGATATCCAAAGTCTTGGAAGATGCAGGTTACGATATAAAACAGTACGATCCATTCTTTCACGACAACCCAAGATTATTGGAAGAACGTTACGACTATATCGTCTGCTGCGAAGTTGTCGAACACTTTTACGATCCATATAAGGAATTCAAAAAATTAAACGAACTACTCCTTCCAGATGGTCATCTTTTCTGTATGACCAACTATATAGATACAAAGTAGACTTTGGAATATAGGGCTATAAGAACGATTTTACACATACCTTCTTCTATCAGAAGGAAACATTTCGATGGATAAGGGAGGAATTCGATTTCTCAGATATGAACATTGAAAATAGGTTGATAACTTTAGTAAAATAAATGAAAAAAGGAAAAATTTTAGAGACCTAGAGCGTCCATCAGGTCCATCTCGTGCTCCTGTTCAGTTACCAATATCTGTCTTATAGTTTCAGCAGTAGCATACTCGTCCAGAGCTTCCGCCTGTCGGATCCTTTTCTTATACCTATCGATGGCGCCTCTTTCCCCTTCGAGGTCCTGTTTCAGCATCTCATCAGCGTCATCGCTTATCTTTACCTCCTGTACATCGACACTGGGGGTTCCGCCTAGGTAGTCTATCTGATCGGCAAGCTGAATAGCATGTTGGAGTTCTTCTTCTGCATGCAATGCAAGTTCATCTGCGATGTTATTGTACTTAGCTCCGGAGATCACCGCTTGATGTTGGATGTACTGTATAGCAGCTCCATACTCGTACTCCAGATCCATGTTCAATTTATCTACAAACTCTTCTAAACTTATATCTTCCTTCGCCATATTTTTACCCCACTTTTATAAGAGATACAAGGAATATAATTGTTTCGGTCGGAAAAACTATTTCAACGGTCCAGAGGAGTATTTTTAGCTCTAAATGATTTCACCAATATCAACAACGATACCGCTAAAACCAAGGAAATCATCGTGAAACCAGGTATTTCCTCATCACCTTCTTCATCACCGTCTTCTTCATCCGGAGGGGTTTCTTCATCATCTTTATCTTCTTCTACCACTATGTTTCTATCAACACTGTCGTGTAATCCTTGGACTCTCAACACGTATTCACCGGAATCACCTTCTTCCGTCTGCCATGTGAATTCACCGTTGTGTATCTGTCCTGAACCGAGGGTCAACTCTTCTACATCTTCATAGATGACTTCTTCATCCAGGACCTTAAACGTGACATCTTGAGTGTCTTCTTCTCCCGTATTATTGACCTCGTAATCAAGCACAATCTCTTCGCCTTCTTTCACTCTTCTATCTTCCAGGTCAACGTCGATGGAGAACATCCCACCTTCTGCCGATATTTCAAATCTAGCAATGTCCTTACCATCCTCACTGAAAACCTCTATATCGTATCTTCCGGCATCACCGATTTCAGTGCTCCACACGAACGAATCTTCGTACTTTTCTCCCGAAGAAACGATAACGCCCTCTTCTATATCTTCGTACACCGAATCATCTCTAAAGGATACATTGAATCCGATATCCTGAGTGTCTTCCTCTCCAGTATTCACGATCACATAATTTACCGTGAACTCTTCCCCCTCTACGGCATCTCTTTCCTCGAGTTCTATCTGTACGGTGAAAGCATTGGCTTTCAGCACTTGTAATCGACTATAATCTTCATCATCTTCGCTAGCGATCTCTAGTACGTCCTACCTGCATCGTTTTCCTCGGTTTGCCATTTGAACTGATTTTCATCAAATTTTCCCGATCCAAGTTTTAACTCTTCCACTTCCTCGTAGATCGTTTCTTCTTCTATTCGATCACGGACTGTAAATGTGATATCCTGTGTATCCTCTTCTCCAGTGTTCTTGACAGTGTAATTCATCACAGCTTCTTCGCCTTCAACTATTTCCCTTTCTTCCAATCTATAAATGATCGCGAAGTTTACATCAATTAAGACATCAATATCAGAATCTTCATTATAGAATGCTCCAACTTGAAAAGCCGATAACTACAGTATCGAACAGACCAAAACCGTGAACAGGTATCTTTTTAGTATCATATTTACATCATCCAAATCTGTACTTTCAAAATCCACTTTTGGTTCATATTTTAAAACTTTTTGGACGTTTTATCGAAAAATACTGGATTCGCTTGGTATTCACGGGGATAAAGTAACTCAACATAAAACATCGTTTTCAAATAAAAACAAAAACTATAATTGTGATGTAAGATGTAAAAGAACAATAATGTCAGAACTTCAGGAGTCCAGAACGCATCCGATCCTTGAAGTCATCGGTGTTACTCTTTTAGCCTTGGTCGTATCATTATCAGTAAGTGTCGTTTTTATCATATTCTTACTTTTTTTAGGATATGACGTGACTACGACCTTTGCTATAGGTGGTGCTGCTGTTTTTGGACAGCTCGGATTTCTCTTAGTTGCCTATTTCTACATAGATCGCCGAGAAATCAACATCCCTTTGAAGACCCCCTCCAAGTCAGATCTACTATATATCGGAGGTGGCACCACCATCACATTGATAACCTCCATAGGAGTTTCTCAGATATTCTTGTATTTCGACCTTATGCCGGATTCAGTTATCGATGAGATGGCACAAAGGAGTCCGATAATCCTGATAGTCCTTGCTGTACTGTCATTGGTATTGATCGCTCCTGCCGAGGAACTCTTATTCCGTGGAGCCATCCAGGGCAAACTACGTGAACATTTTCAACCCCTTCCATCCATCGCTGGAGCAAGTATCTTGTTCGGTTCCCTTCACCTTCTAAATTACACTGGAGGTATAATCTCTATCATCATGTCCACTTTACTGATCGTTGTAATCGGCGGGATGATAGGTGTTTTATATGAAAAGACCGAAAATCTTATCGTACCTATCTCGGTCCATGGGATATACAATTTCGTTTTACTCGTATCCAGCTATTACGCTATGGTGTAAAATAGATTTAATATCTATAAGTGATTCATTTTTTACACATTATTCATTCGAATTCAACCAATGAGGAAGCTTCTTTAGGAAATTCTTCTTTAAACTCTCCTAGCGATTTGAACCCATGTTTTCCCTTCCGAGTCTTTAGTATCTGACGTGCTTTATTGGTATCCATATTTGTTATGGACATAAGATCGACCAATGAAGCAGTGTTCAGATCGAATCTAAAGTTCACTTTCCGCTCTAACATCCAAGGGCATGGAGGAATTTTACATGATGTATCTTCGACCCATATTTGAGGTGATAGTGCGGCATCAAGGGCTAACTCACCGGAAAGGACAGCTTTTAACATTTTCTCTTTAAACTTCATAATATGTTTGTATTGAACTTTGAATTCCTCTATTTGAGCTCTTCTTCCAGTGAGGTAAAATTCACTGAACAAATTTTGCGCTTCTTTTGACATGGTGGTATAATGAATCAATTCAAGGAAGGTTCGATATAGAAATTCTTTTTCTTTGGGAAATAATTCGCCATAATTAACGATAAAATCGATCATGGGCTGCTCAGAGTTTTCAAAATCTATGTTAGCCATAGTGTACAATACCTTTAGATATAAGTTTTCTAACGAGGTTAATTCACTTTTATCGGTACCGAACTTCTTGTAGAAATCATCATCTTGGAACTCTCGGAATGTTTCCTCCTTATACAGATAATAAAAAATTGTTGAAATACAACCTTCGGAAGCTAGAATCTGTCCTCCATTTTTTACCATTTCGGGCAAAAAAGCCGATGATGTGATGTGGTCTATGTGCAGTTTGATATAGTCCTGATAGTCCTCTATGTTGGGTACCATCTTATGGTAGACCATCCTGTTATTTTCACAAGCCAGTAACGTAGTTGTGTTTCCCGATTAGAAAGAAATGCATTTATATCCACACCACAATCCCAAAGACCTTCGAATTTTTCCTCTGCTAATTCATCTAGACCATTCTCGTAGCATACTATCTCGAGAGAATTACCAAAACCCTCCATAAATGCAGTATATGTATCAGTCATTCCGGTGATACAGTGATAGACATTCGAACTCATCTTTTCGGGATCAAAACCTAACACATAAAGCCAGAGATGTGATAATTCATGAGCGAATATCTCCTCAAAACTACCATCATCGATATTATCCCAATCTGTATTGAAGGCTAAATAGAACAGATCCCCTTTCTCCTTTTTCCCATCTTCAAGGTATACACATACCCTTCATAGGTCTAGGATCACTAAAGTCTGTCATGATAAAGTGATTTTTCAACATTCGAAGTTCGATTAGACCCGAGAAGATATGAATTGACCTTCTCCCCCAAGGACATGAATATTGAACACGGCTTTCTATCTAACAATTTCATCAATTTACGTTCTTTTTACGATCCTTTAGGTATCTTATTGACAATATAAACCTCGTTTCCTTCCCCTGTCTATGATTTTATACCCTTTCCCTCAGAATGATAGTATTTGTATTCACCTTCTTCATCTAACACCGGTTCTACTAATTCCACCTTCATCTAAAACACCTCCATGATCGATCGATTTTTTTCATCATTTTAAATACTCCGATTCAGAATTGCTTTCTACCAAATATCATTATTGCTATGAGAAGGAGTACGATAGTTGTGATCAATCCAGTACTGATTGCAAATAACATTTCGTTCGATATATCAAGAAGTGCTGGTAAAACAGGGAGTATAGAGATCTGATTACCACCGTATATAACAAGCACAGCCCCCACAAGAACCGAGGGAGAGACAACACCGATAAGCACTCCAGCTGAAGCTGAGATACCCATCATGGCTAGGCTGATGATTATCGAATCCATGGTACTGCGTAATATGCCTTCGGGTATGCCTCCGAAACGGTAGTAATCTATGCCCAATCCTAGTAAAAGTGATAATGAAACCGCTACAGCTATGCAAACATACACTGCTAAGAACTTTGATAGCAATATATTCCTCCTTTTTATGGGTCTTATCAGGAATAGGTCATAGACCTTACTTCCTTTTTCATTGATTATTGAAACTGCAAGCATCACTGCCCCTAGTGTACCAGCTAAACTAGATATTATCAGAGACGTCATCACGGTCAATGGTAACTCGTCACCTGTATCTGGAGACAGCAGGAAGAACAGTATACTCAAAACCGGTAATCCGATCCATAAAACTATCATAACTTTCGATCTGTAAAATCCTCTAAGTTCGTCTTTAAAAAGTATCGATAGACTCATCTCATATCACTCTCCCGGATGTACTTCATGTAAAGTTCATCGAGATTAGGGGAAGGAACTCCATAATTTTTGATGTTGTAATCCATCTCGACTAACTTCTTCAAAACTTTTTTAGATGCTTCTGAAAGTAGCTCTTTCTCATGTAGATACAGGTTTGATCTAAATCCATCCACGGGAACCACTCTATCCACTTCTTCGATATCAGCGATATCTTCAAAATCTTTTACGATATCATAGAATTCGATCCTGATCAATTTTGGGACTTCCATATTTCCCTTAAGTTCTTCAAGAGTCCCTACATCTACAAGATGACCTCTATTGATGATCCCTATCTTAGTGGCGATATCTTGTACATCGCTCAATATATGTGATGAAAAGAGAACGGTTGTCTCCCCTTTGCTTAGTTCTTTGATTATCTCTTTGACTTGGTACCTACTTGCAGGATCCAACCCTGATAGTGGTTCGTCAAATACTAGAAATTTGGGTCTATGCAGCAGTGCTTGAGCCAAGCCGACTTTCTGTATATTACCTCCGGATAGTTCTTTGATCTTCCTATCTCTAGAATCGGGAATTCCTACCAATGTTAGAACTTCTCCTATCCTCTCTTCTAGAACATCTTTCTCGATCCCAGAAAGTAGCCCAAAGGTTTTCAGAGCTTGGTCAACCGTCCTCCATTCTTGGAATGCCACCTTCTGAGGGAGGTAACCTATCAATTTATGGATCCGATCCCGATCTTTAGGCATTCTGTTACCATCTATTGTGATATATCCTTCAAAGTCTGTGATGAGTCCGATCAAAGATTTGATAGTCGTCGTTTTACCGGCTCCATTGGGTCCGATATAACCGAAGATATCTCCTTTACCAATGGTGAAAGAAACATCTTGGAGTGCGGGAAAACCCGAGTAAGTTTTAGAAACTCCATTCAATTCAACAAATCTATTTTTCATCTATCTTCACCTTCTTTTTATCGATCCGCTCCATCAAACATTCACTCAAGTACTTACCTTTGTATTTCACCCTTCCTCTAAATTTCTCTTGGAACCCATTTTTATTGTAAAATTTGATAGCCTGGGGATTTTTAGTGTTAACATGTAGGTACAATTTACCATATTTTTTAGCAAATTTTTCGATCATCTGGCTACCTATACCTTGTCGTTGATACTCAGGACTTACACTGATAGTATGGATGTAATACCCATCTTCATCCATCTCTCCTGCAACGATCTTGTTCATCTTTAAAAAAAGAGGCATCTTTTTTAAAACATCAAGGAAGCCCATGGCTTTAGCGAAAGCCTTGCCGGAAATTTTATCCACCTCTGATTTTTGTTTTACTCGAAAACCCACTATGACCCCGACTATTTTTCCCTCTTTGATAGCTAGATACGTGTTACTAGGGTCGAAATAGTTGTCTCCGATCTCCAAGAGTTTTACTATGACATCGATTGGTTCTTTACCATAAACTAAAGAATTCATCTCCTCATCAGATCTGAATATGAGATCTGCGATAACATGTTTATCATGTTTTTTCGGGTTGTATTTTTGAAGTTTTATTTTCATCACCCATCTTTCAACTAACCCAAAAGAGGTATGTACATATAAATTGATGTTCTAATTTAAAATAAAAAAAGATTCTAAGAAACCATATCGTAGTCCTATTCATCAATTTTTGATTCAAAGATAGGACACCCTTTAATTCGTGTTCTTTATCTCCCAAAGTTTCCAAATATTTCATTTCGATTTAATCACTTTATCCATGATTTTCAGCATGAATCTGACTCCTTTCCTTTCGAAATAGGTGTCATTGAGGTTACCGATAAAATATGCTTCTAACTCGGGGTGATAGAACATGAACGCTCCTGTCGCACCGACAACACCCCACGACTTAAATTTCTCAGGCATGAGTATCGGTATTTTTTTCAACATCCATATACCGTATCCGTAATCGATACCAAGACCGAATTTGGCTTTATCTTTCATCATCAAATCTAATGTTTCTTTCTTGATGATCTCATGGTTCACGAGTGATTTCATGAATTTTAACAGGTCTCCCATGGGAGCTACGACTCCTCCGCCTGCATAATCGATTCCGGCATAACTCCCGGTATCATTAAAGACCTTTACACCTGTCATCTTTTTACCTTTGAGATAAAAATCTGCGATAGGAAATCCCGGGTCTTCCATAGGTTCAGATGAATTGAGCATGTACGAATGTTTCATATCTAAAGGTCTAAAAATACGTTCTTTGAGGACTTCATGAAAAGGCATTCTCGTTAACTCTTCCACTATAAATCCTAATAGATAATAATTCGTATCAGTGTAGTGAAATTTATCTCCTGGAGGGAAGTGTGGTTTACGATTCTTTTTACCCCATTCGATTGCTTTTCTTGGATTCATCTTGATATCTGGGTTTTCCAGCAGTTTATCGAGAAGATGCCAGAAACTGTCAGGTAAACCAGATGTATGATTCAATAGATGTTTGATTCTTATCTTATCTGTGTAATCCGTACCCTTGTACATATGCAATCCATCCAGTATCTCATCATCTAGGTACTTACGTATCTTATCCTCGAAAGATAGTTTCTCTTCCTCGTATAATATACTGATAAGAGTCGATGTGAACAGTTTACCTACGCTAGCCATGTAATTGGGCTGTCGGGGATCAGCCGGTTCACCATCTGTTTTACCCTCTGCCATATTGATATGGATCCCCATCTTATCTGAATCTACCAACAGATATGCATTGTTGATCTTTTTGTCTTTTCTAACCTTTTTTCTGAAATACTCTTCGATGGATTTTTCCACTTTTTTCTTACTCATATATTACACCAACTTTCATTCCGTCCATTTAGTAGCTAATGCTCCTATCACGAACAATACTGCGGCGATGGAGAATATCACTGCTGTATTAAATAAAGCACCAGAACTATCTTGATATATCATAGCATCCCGAAGCCCCTCATTGACGTAATAAAGAGGAAGCACTCTAGCAAAACTACTAAGATATGAAGGCATGACTTCCAGTGGGAAGAATGTACCAGCTAAGAACATCTGTGGGAACGTGATAGCACCGGCCGCTGAATCTGCAGTCTCTTCTTCTTTGACAAATCGAGATATAATCATACCCATACCTGAAAAAGCGAAGGCTGCAGATACGACTATAACGAACAGGTATGCATCGATGGTCACGCTGATGTTCCAAACTACGACACCTACCAATATGATCAGGAAAGTTGACACGAATGAAACAAAAGTCATGAAAAGCATCTTAGATATCAAGTACTCCCACCGAGTGAACGGAGTCGTAGAAAGTTTCCTCAATATCCCCCATTTTCTATACTTAGTATTTCTGAAAATAGTTCCATATATCGTAGATGTCATAACAGTCAAACCGATAACACCGGGCATGAAATAGTCGATGAACTTGAACTCTTCAGCAGTAAGACTCTCTACCTGATAAGTAAGTACATCCCTAGAACCAGTGATCTCATTGTTCCAACCATGTATGGTTCCTCCTACGACACCACGGATGATACCGTTTACAGATTCTCTCGTTGGATCGAGGGAAAGACTAAGCAGTATACTTTCGTTCGAACCCTGCCGTACTCTATATATGGTATTTCCGAAATCTTCAGGGATGATCAATGCAGCACGGATGTTATTTTCGGAGATATATTCATCCCCATCGACATCAGCTGGTATATCCTCTATATTCAATTGTTCACTCAGGGATGAGATAAATTCCTCAGATATCTCGGAACCATCAAGGTCCTGTACATAAAGTGAAACCGTAATGTCACCTTGACCCTGATATATCGCTCCGAATATCAGCATCAACAAGATAGGGAAAGCAATAGCCCAAAATACAGTACCTTTTGACCGGTACCACATCCTCAGATTTGCCAAGAAATCATTTAAAATAGCAATAGGTCTCATGCAGCATCACCCTCTTCGATCGTAGTCCCGGTTAAATTAAGGAAAACCTCCTCAAGGTTGGCTCTTCTTACCTCAATATTCTCAAAGTTGATCTTATTATCTATGATTTTAGAAAGTATCCTGGATATTTCACTTGGACTTTCCACTCGTACAGAGGCTGTATTATTTGTGTTGATACTAGCATCCTTTCCCAATATATCTAACCGATTTTTTCCAAATCCATGGATAAACACGGTGTAATGACCACCATGTTTAGAGATAAGTTGATCTAAAGTTCCCTGACCTACTATGTTTCCTTGATGGATTATGGCAACACGGTCAGCTAGATATTCAGCTTCTTCCATATAATGGGTTGTAAGGAATATTGTCTTCCCCTCATTTTTCAAAGTATTTATAGCCCTCCAAACCCCACGTCTTGCCCGCGGGTCTAAGCCGGTAGTAGGTTCATCTAAAAATATCAGATCGGGATCATTCACCAGTGCCATACCTACACCTACTCTTTGTTTCAAACCACCTGAAAGATTCATGTAAAGTTCTTCTTTCTTATCCTGGAGATCCATCAAAGTGATTATGTTTTCAATATCCCTATTTTTCTTATAAAAAGAGGCATAGTACTTTAACGTCTCCTTAACAGTTAAACGTTCGAAGGAACGGTACTCCTGTGGCAATACTCCGATCCGTTCTCGAGATCTTTTAGATTTTTTGGAAAACTCCTTACCAAATAGATGAACGGTTCCAGAAGTAGCTTTTCTTATCCCTTCGCATATCTCCACCGTGGTGGTTTTCCCTGCTCCATTGGGACCGACCATGGAGAATACTTCCCCCTTTATAACATTAAATGAAATACCCTTTACAGCAGTGGTGCCATCATATCTTTTTATGAGACCATTAACTTCGATAACGTTTTCTTTTTTCATCGTTTTCACCCTAATCAAATTACCATCATGAATATTGCTTTCAAAAGGTATATTCAATATTTCTATTTAAACTGATGTTCTAGATAGAGTCAAAAATGTGTAATCAGATACAATATCAAATTACGTATTTTTCAATAAAAGAGTTCAAATATCGGACTTTTCCACTTTTTCTTCTAACAGATCTTCTCGCCATGTATTGAAGTA
>JBMCUO010000057.1:0-10881 GCA_048622455.1 Candidatus Saliniplasma sp.
ACTACGAACTGTTCGAATATTGTACCAAATGTTATTTATGAAAAAATTTAAGATAAGAGAACAACCGTTCTTAATTATTAAATATCAATAGAGGACCGCTCATGTCATCTAATTATGAACAAAAAAATATCGACGAACTAAAAGAGATACCAGGTGTTGGCGAACTCGAGTCCAGAGTATTGTTCGACCATGGATACAGAACAATTGAAGACATTAATAACAGTAGTTTTGAAGAACTCTCAGAAATAGAAGAAATTGGAGGAAGTAATGCTAAGGACATCTTAGAGGGTTTGGAATCCGGTGAAGGCAGGACCAAGGAAGAGATATTTTGCCCAGGATGTGGTGTCATAGTTCATATCGATGAAGATGAATGTCCAGAATGTGGTCACTCTCTTAAGATCCAGGGAAAAGTATTCCATCACGATGGGGAGATAGAAAGACCATTGGAAACTTTAGCTGAATACGAAAAAGAGATATTGGATGATGGGGGAAAGCCAGAGCCTTATTATGGAAAGGCGTCCATCCTAGAGAAGATGGGAGAACTGGAGAAGGCACTAGAGTTATATGACAAGGTCATCGAATTGGATCCTCTCTTCGGTCACATATGGACCGCTAAAGCAAGTCTTTCTTTGAGGCTGGGGAAATTGAAGGATGCGGCTAAAGCTTACAAAGTCGCTGTTAACAAACATCAGATCAGCCTCCCAGATATTCCAGAGGCGAAAGAGGAGGAAGGAGAAGTCGAAGAAAGGGCTTTCAGTGTAAAAGAAGTCGAGGATAAGGTCACAGAAGCTAGAAGGTCCTTTTTCAAATTGAAACGTGGAAATCTACCTCTTGAACACCTAGAATCGGTACTTAAAGGGGCCGTGGAAGCCCGAAATAATGACGAGAGAGAGAAAGCTGTTGAAAAGGCTGATGAACTTTTAGAACTAGTAAATAAGATCGAGGAAATATCATCCGTATATGAAGAAGTAATAGATGCTATAGAAGATGTAGAGTATGAAGAGATATCTGAGATGATGGACGAGATCCATTCCGAAATCCAGGAGGAACGGTTCGATAGGGCTGAAGAGTTATGTCAAGAAGTCCTATCCAACGTGGAAGAGATTAAGGAGAAGGAAGAAGTCGTCGAGGAAGAAGAAAGGGTCACTGAAGATATCGAAGAAGAGTTACAAGAAATTATAGAGGATGAGAAAGAAATCGAAAAAGAGGTCACCGAAGAAGATTTTATAAAGAAATTCGATGAGGCAAGAGAGGCATTGAACGATGCTCGGAAGACAAAAATCAACATCGATAATATCAAAGAGTTGGTCAAAAAAACAGTCGAAGCTAGGAAAGATGAAGATTACAAAAAAGGGATGAAAACCGCTGAGAAAGCATTGGAACTCTCAGAGGAAGTCAATAAAATTTATTCTCTAGTTGAAGAAGGGAAATCAAAAGTCAAAAAATTGAGAAATAAAGGAGGAGATGTGAAGCCGTTCCTATCAAAATTGAGAGAAGGTAAAGATCTAGCGGATGAATGGAAATACGAGGAGGCTGAAGAATTGTACAAGGTCACCATCAATGACATAGATACATTTCTAGATGGAGGAGAACTGGAGATCATAGATAATGAAGAAGCTCCTGCGGATTCGGCGGAGGAGATGACTGAACTTTTGAACATAGCTAACGACCTTGGTCTAGATACTGGTTCAGCCTCAGAATACATAGAAAAGGTGGATGAAAATGAGAACGCTAGTGAATATCTTACAAAGGCTCGTGAAGAGATATTCAAAGGACTCCCGGAGTACATGGACAAGAAGGTCGAGGGGGCTAAGGAGGAATTAAAAGAAGCTAAACTATCCGATGCGGATATCGACGTATCTAAATGTATCCATCTACTCAAACAAGCCCGTAAAGCTGAAAAAAGAGAAGATTACGAAAGTACTCTCATTCACATGAAAGAGTATCAAAAAGAACTAGAGAGTACATGATCAGCATTTTGATTCCTCTAAAATATTTTTGTGTTTATCACACAGTGTTCCCCGAATCTGATTTTTGATAACACCTTCCTGCCTGTGTGAGTTGAAAAGAGGGCATCCTATCTCATCGCAGAACGGATTTCCTGTCATCCTCCAGAAGATATTTCGAAGACTGTAAGATTTGGCAGCCTGCGTCATCCTTCTGTCTCCATACTCCATGGGTTCAATATCGTTGTCACTTTCCATATCAAGAGCCTTCTACGATACCGCCTGTTGAAATGATTGAGTGGTGTGAATTGATGACGGCTCTGACATGATAAAAGACATCTCCTTTTTTCTAAGGTAGCTATCAATCGATCTGTTGTGACTATAACATGATGGTGGTGTTCTTTATCTGGAAGAATATCGAACATCAATTTTGACAGTTTCCAGCCGTCGTAGAGTATTCCTTTGATATCCCTACCCTGCAGCATCTTTTTCTCTAATTCGATTTCTAAAGGCAGGAGGGGGTCTGTCCCGACGGGATTTGAGATCGGTCACTCTATTAGCTGCTATCCTTTCACAAATATTGTCCGTCCGATTCTCATGGAAAAATCCACCTTTGATAGTTACTGGTTTTTGAATGTGATAAATTCGAACTCATAATCTAAAAATTCATATCTTTTTACAGACTTTACACAACAGTTCGTCGACATCTCTCATCGTCAGTTCACCTTCATTGTATAGTTCATAGATATCATCGGCAATATCATCTACAGTTTTCTCGATCTCGTCATCAAGTGGAAATTCACCGCGAGCACCGGATAGGTACTGTGAGACCGCAGGTTGAGTTATTCCCAGAATTTCAGATATACTGACCTGGTTCAAACCATGTTCATTATATAGTTTCTTGACTATAGTAGCTTTGACAGCCGGTAGATATCCCATAACGAATTCTTCGCACCTCATAACCATCAATTCATATTATAACGTAATATAATAAGTTACCTGAAAAGTGGGGGTCAAAAAACTCATATAACACCTAAGCTCCATTAAAGCACATGGGAAATACGGATTACGAGCTCGTGGTCTTCGACATGGACGGTGTCCTTGTTGACGTTGAAAGTTCCTGGTCCTGGGTACACGAGCATTTTAATGTTAATAACGACCACTCCCTGGAAGCGTATCTAAACGGTGAGATAGACGACCTCGAATTCATCCGAAGGGACATCGCTCTTTGGAAAGAGAAAAAAAGTGACATCACAAAAGACGAAATCGAAAAGATATTGAAAAGTGCTCCCATCATGCCTGGATACAAAGATTGCCTGACCTCATTCAAAGACCACGGCTTCCACACCGCTATAATAAGCGGTGGTTTGAAACCCCTAGCTCGTATGGTCGGTGATGGTTACTTCGACGCTATCAAAGCCAACGATGTAGATTCAAAAGAAAATGAACTCACTGGAGAGTGTATCTTAGAAGTTCCTTTGAATGATAAAGGTTGTTCCTTCGATGAATTGATAAGTAGTTTTGGTATCTCTCCGGAAAAAACCGTAGCAGTGGGCAATAGTTTCATAGACGTACCCATGCTGGACCGAGCGGGTTTAGGTATCGCATTCGATCCCGCGGATGAAAAAGTACGGTATGCAGCAGATGTGATCATTACCGAGAAGGACCTTTCAAAGGTCTGGGAAGCCGTCGGAAAATTTTAAAGTCACCATGGTTCAAAGTGCCCGAAGATTTTATCAATATTGTTCAACTTATTTTATATCATGAGAGATGATGAGTTTGCAGGGTTGGGATTTGAAGGGATTGCTAAGAAGATCGAAAGCATGGAGATAAGGGGGGGCGCTAAGATAGCTAGAGCGGCAGCACATGCTCTAAAAGATGAAGCATCAAAGGATGAAGGAGAGTTAGTCGAGCGTATCAATAAAGCAGGGGAACGGTTAAAAAGAACTAGACCCACAGCGGTTTCACTTCAAAACGCTCTTAGATTTGTCATAAAAGATAAGAAAGCTGAGGTTACAGCAGATATGATCAAAGAAAGGGCTGAAAGTTTCATTGAGAAATCTTATTCCGCCGGGAAAAGATAGCTGAGTACGGAGGGAAACGGATCAGCGATGGAGACACTATCTTAACCCACTGTAACAGTTCTATGGCATTGGGTGCCATCAAATACGCTTGAGACCAAGGTAAAAAGATCGATGTTGTCGCCACGGAGTCAAGGCCAAAAAGGCAGGGTTACATAACCGTGCAAGAATTGGCAGAATATGAGATACCTGTAACTCTAATAGTAGATTCTACCGTTAGGTATAAGATGAAAGATGTGGACAGTGTCTACGTGGGTGCTGATACCACGCTTCGAACGGTGCTGTGATCAATAAGATCGGAACTTCTCAAGTCGCCTTGTGTGCCGATGAATCTAGAGTGCAATTTACGGTCTGTGCAGAGACCTATAAATTCTCACGTGAGACCGCCTTCGGAGATCTGGTAAAAATCGAAGAACGCAGTCCAGATGAGACCTCGGAAGATGTTCACCTGTGTAAGCATATAAAGGACATTTTGGCCACGGATGAGGAATATGTAGGTTCGATCCTCAACGGAGAGATAATCCAGGTCGTCCGAAGTGCAGGGGCACCTCACGATAAAGGGGCCAGTTTGATCCTTAACAAGAAGGGGGGGATAAGGTCGAAGTCGATGATGGGCTTTTCACTATATATTCGGATCATGGAAAAAAATTGAAAGAGGCCGTCAAATTGTCCAAGCACCTGAATCCGATAAAATATCGAAGGGATGATACTGGAATCTCATCCCGAATTGAAAACTGTTGGATAAGATCTATGATCAAATGTAATGCCTGACCCTGACTGCTTCCCCTCTTTCAGCATCTATCATCTCTAAACCTGACATAGAGGCTGGACCTACTCCTCTTAATTCGCCCTCATTGACAAGTATGACCTCATCTTCAGGATGTATCTTTTCGTCTGCGCTGTTAACACCCACTGCGAACACACTACCCTTAGGTCTGAAATCGTCGATCTCCGCTTGATATTCTCCAGTTTCGAGAATCTTTTCGGCGCCCTCTATGGTCAGAGAGATCAACCCTCTCTCGGATACCATCATACCCAGTTGTGTCCCCCCTTCCATTATACGGTAATTGGGGTACCTTCCTTTGATACTAGCATCTTCTAGGAGTTTATTTCCAGCTTCTACTCCGAACTGGAATACAGCAAATGATCGGATATTTTCCCACAGGAATTGTTTCACACTCTGGCGTTCGTCATCCGTTAAGGAGATTATCTCTTTTTTCAGATCCTGTAGCGCTTCTTTATCAAGGTGATATCTATCACCCACCGTATCGATACAGTCGATGTTTTCTTTGACAAAAGCCATATCGGGAGGTAGATGTGAGATGACGTGATGGTAATCCCCCTTATCGATGACAGAGTTCAGTTGCTCCAATATGAGAGACTTCTCATCTTCAAACCAGTTCTTCGATACGGGGATATCGTACTGTTTGGCAGGGTAAAACATCTCGAGCTCTCTGGGAACAGCACCCAGAGGTGAAGTCAATATGATCTCGTGGAGCGAAGGCCATGGGGTACCCTGTAAAGACTGCCGGATACGCGAATGCGTTCTAGATAAAAAATATGGTTTAGATGCTGAGCATGGAAGCAGTAATAAGATCGAACGGGAGGGGGGGTGGTATCTATAATTTATTCTAGTGACGAAACGTTGAACGTCGGGCCGGTTCAATGCTTCACGAGTGGTCACGTTGACCTTATCGCCGGTGACCGGAACCCCGTGAGAGTATTTAGGGTACGACTCGTCAAGCATCCTTAAAACCTCGACCTGCCATGGTTCGCTTCGGACTCGAGATTCTACAAGCTCCCGTATCCTACCCGTTTCGATAGCTTTTCTGATAAGTTTCAACTCTTCAAGCATCTTTTGATGGTTATCTGAGTTCTTTTGTGGGAATCCCATCCAATTAGATAATTCGATCCCTAAAGCATCAAAATATTCCGCGCTGATAGAATCGAATATGTCCACTCCCAGATACGAGAGTAGTGCCATGTTTTGGGGCTGTGCGATACCTGGCATATAGATGAGTTTGTGATATGGTATCTTTTCTCTCAGGTATGTGACTTTACGAAAGAGATCCCTGCTTCGAAAGAGCATCTGAGGAGAATTTCCAATGATGTATATCTCAGCGTCCTTTCTAGGTTCCTGGTCGTAGATTATCTGAAACTTATCGTTGCCGCCTTCCTCTTTAAGAAAAGTCCCCCCGATGTTCTCAGGATAACCAAAAGTAGAAGGGACAGTAGATTCTCCGCTTGGAACATCAAAAAAAGTTTCAGGTACTCTGATATCCGTTGACCTGTCTGTTGAAATTGTCACTTCTGCATCCCGTGGAGGTGAAAAATCATCATCATCCAAAAATAAGATGTTGGGAACATTCACTTCTTTATCTCCCAACCAAAACTTACCTTTTTTGGCTAGTCCCCAACGTTCGGTTATCTCTATCATGTAAAAATGTATATACTCAAGATTAAAAAGTATTTCTTCGAGAAAAGTAAAATAAAAAGAAAAGAGGGTTTAGACTGGTTTTCAGTTTTACTCCTTCATTATCTTCATCCAGCCGCCTGATTCGTAGACCGCTAGACCTCTCTCGTCGAGTTTTTCCTTGAATTCGTCCCATTTTATGGTTTCTAGTCTTGGATTGTCACCTTTTGTAAACTGGATACCATCAGTGCCCTTTACCAAACCTGGTTTCAACCCTTTTTCCTTAGCTATTTCTTCAGCCTTGGATACACTTATTTTTTCCATGCTCATTTTTTTGCCTCCGATATAGTCCTTTTCTGTATAAGGTCGTTTTACCCGACCCCAGTATCTAAAGAGGATATTAATATAAATAACTTTCGCTAATATCCAGCTATTTTGTATGATTTTTTACCAAAAAAAGCCTTTTTTTGGGACGAAAAGTGATTTTGTCCGACAAGACATCCTGGATAAAAATTTGTCCCAAAAATGAGAATCCTGAAAATTATGTAAATAAACTATATAACACCGATGAAGAGATTTTTGTCGGACAGATGTATGCTGTATTTCCAGTTCGAAAGACCGGAAACTGGAATTTTAAATTAAAATGCGGAATTGTCATGCATAGTTTCGTAAAAACCTGACTAATAAATTTGATTCATACCCAAGAAAAGGAGATTCTGATCAGACTAACTCGGACAAAAACACGAAACTTTATCAAATCTATAAACCGTGAAGTCTTAGAAGACTTGACAAGGTATCGCAGTGCAAAATAATTTATATAAGATGAATAGTTTACGTATTTGTATAAATAACCTTTAATGGAGAGTATATTGATGGAATCAATTGTTGAAGAAGCTCTTTCCCGGGAAAGTTCTAGGAAAAGAGAGGCAAAAGAAAATCGCGATCCGCGCGAATTATCCGCTGACGACGAAGAACTCAGGGAAGTACTTTCAGGTTTAAAAACAGACATAAAGATAATAGGTGCTGGTGGGGCTGGTTGTAATACGATAGATAGGATGGCTGAAGAAGGTATCCAAGGGGCAAAATTGATCGCCTGTAACACAGATGCCCAACATCTTCTTACCGTTCATGCCCAAAGAAAGATCCTTTTAGGTAGAAGAAAGACAAGAGGACTGGGAGCCGGTGCTTTACCGCAGGTAGGGAGAGAAGCTACAGAAGAGGCAAGAGAGGAATTGAGCGAATTACTCGAGGGGACAGACCTTGTTTTTGTCACTTGTGGTCTTGGAGGAGGAACTGGAACCGGTGCGGCACCGGTTATAGCTGAAATCGCAAAAGAACACGGTGCATTGACAGTTGCTGTTTGTACCACACCTTTCAAAGCTGAAGGGGCTTCCCGTATGGAGAACGCTGAATGGGGATTGGGAAGGCTTAAAAGTGTTGCAGATACCGTTATCACGGTTCCAAACGACAAACTCCTCGAACTAGTACCTCGATTATCATTGAATAAAGCTTTCAAGGTAGCAGATGAAGTTTTAACACGTTCTATAAAAGGTATAACTGAGATTGTTACAAAACCTGGACTGGTTAACCTAGACTTTAATGACCTTAAAACCATCATGGAAGGCGCTGGTGTTGCCATGATAGGTATGGGTGAAGACGATTCAGAGAACAGAGCCGAGAAAGCTATAGAAGAAGCCATCGGTTCACCTCTGTTAGAAGTAGATATAAGCAGTGCCAATGCTGCACTCGTTAACGTAGTCGGAGGTAACGACATGACGGTCTCCGAGGCAGAAAGGGTCGCTGAGATGGTTGAGGACAAGATCGGAGCAGATGCCAGGATAATCTGGGGAGCTTCTATAGAACCTACTCTCGAGAAAACCTTGCGCGTTATGGTAGTAATAACCGGTGTTAAATCGAAACAGATATTCGGGAAAGAGATAGGTACCCAAGAAGAGATTCAAAGCGTCGCATGAGGTAATCACAGATGGACATATTGGAAGAGTCTTGGAAATTACAGAAAAAAATCGAAGACAGCACTAATAAGATCGGTAAGGGTAAATACGGTCGTTTGTTAAAGATGGCAAGGAAACCCACACCAGAAGAATACAAAAAAACCATCATCATATGTATGGTGGGTATAGTGTTGATAGGCGGATTAGGTTTTCTGATATACTTGCTTTTCGAGCATGTTCCTGACTACTTTTCCTTTTTTATGTGAGGGTTTTCTATGGGACTTTTAGAAGATTTTGAAGAAGAAGAGGTCAAAGAAGCACCTAAGAAGGAGGTGGTCGAAGAGAAAGAAGAAAGACTTGGCCTTCGACTGATTTGTGAAGAAAAAACTAAAACTATCACTACGGGACATGTTGTTGACTATGATGTAAAAGTAGTTAATGACACCGGAGAAAATCATGTGGTAGAACTATCTATCCACCTCATATATAGCGCTGATAAAGAAAAGCGTATACCTTGGAGCGTTAAAATAAAGGATGAAAAAACGTTTTCTTCCCCAGAGGAGGCACTTAAGAAAGAGATGGAATTGAAAGACGGGGAGGAAAGGCCCATGCCGGTGAAAGTTGAAGCTCCGGAAGGTGCAAGCTACGGTGAGAAATTAGAAGTCGTCATAGATGCAACATCAAAAAAAGATACCTTGGTTTCAGATTCATTAACCCTGGTTACCACTGCTAGACCTACCGTTGTGGCGTTGAAGACCCAGATCGGTCAGGAAAAGAACGTAGCAGATTATCTATCTGGACTTTCTAAAAGTAGTGAGAGTGACCTAGGGATATTTTCGATATTAGCTCCAAAACCTGTCAGAGGGTATCTTTTTATGGAAGTTATGAATCCTCACCGGGTCGAAGAAGCCGTCAGTACCATGAGAAAGGCTAAAGGTATCGTCGGGGGAGAGACAAATCTAGAAGAGATCGAGCACTTCTTAACACCTAAACTCGCAGTAGAAGGTATAGCGGAAGGTGACATAGTCGAACTCTCGGCCGGACCGTTCAAAGGAGAGAAGGCAAGGGTAACACAGATAAATGAAGATAGTGACGAGATCACTGTTGAACTGTTCGAAGCGACTGTACCGATTCCGGTTACAGTTCGTGGAGATCATGTTAGGGTATTAGAAAAAGATAAATAATCAGTATCATAGGAGTGACATAATATGCCAACAGAAACAATAGAAGCACTTGTAGACGCAGGCGAGGTTTCCGCAGGACCGCCTCTTGGACCTGAACTGGGTCCTCTAGGGGTCAACATAATGGAAATTATAGATGCAGTCAACGAAAAAACCAAGAGATTCGAGGGGATGAAAGTTCCAATAAAATTAGTAGTCGATACCGAGTCCGGGGAATACGATATATCCGTAGGTACACCACCGACATCTGCGCTCATAAAAGAGAAACTTGGAATCGAAAAGGGGAGCGGTACAGCTCACTCTAATATAGTAGCCGATATGTCAATAGAAGAAGCTATGGAAGTTGCGGAGATGAAGGAAGATGATCTGTTGGGTAAGAGCATCAAAGAGAAGACAAAAGAGATAGCCGGAACCTGTGTATCCATGGGTATAACGGTTGAAGGAAAAGACCCTAGAGAATTCCAAAAGCTGGTAGATCAGGGAGAATACGATAAATATTTCTAATCCAAAACTATTTTCCTAGCTTTTCCTCTCTTTATCAAAACATTTGCTATATCTTCTCTTAAAGTAACCACATCCTCTTTTCTAAGATCATACGTTGCATCCATATCGACGAATGGAGGGATCTTTTCAACCACATGTACCAGGATCTCAGCCGAGGATCCGTCTTCTTCATCCATAGAAGAACTTTCATCAATAGATTTTTCTTTCAATTCCTCGGATACTTCTGCCTTGACTTCTTCCTGCATCTCAGCCTTTTCAGTAACTTCTTCCTCATCTGGAGAAATCTCTTTTTCAGGTTCTTTTTCAGTGGTTTCATCGACCTTTTCGACCCTACTTGAGTCCTCCTTTTCAGGTTTGACTTCCCGTTTATAGCCACCAAAAAAAAGTTCATCTTCCATCTCCTCCAGCAGGTCGATCATGTCATTGAATAGTTTTACTTCCCTGCTCGTCATGCTGTCCGTATCTACTTTTTTAGACCCGCTCACATGATGTACTGCGGACAAAGCCACTTTCTGAGCCCTCCGGGAGAACAGGTCTTCAGCATAATTTTTTGCCCTGCTGTATTCACGGTGAAGTGCTTTACTTCTGGAGTCCGAGGGGAAACCAACATCTTTGATTTCCTCTTTCAACTCGTTTAGATACTCCCTTAACCTACGATAAAACTCATGACTTATATCTGTCAACTGTTTCGAATTCCTTTCATGTATAAGAGCTTCCCTGAGATCTGAGATTTTGAACTCGTCTTCTGGCATCACAACAACACTTGAGTTAAAGGTAATATGATTTTCGGAAAAAAAAGAAAAG
>JBMCUO010000058.1:0-10760 GCA_048622455.1 Candidatus Saliniplasma sp.
GTATAGGTCTTTTCTCTTCCCTTTTCGCATACCGCCAGAGAAGGAAAACCTTCATCTACAGCTCCATCACATACATCAAGTGCAGAATGTGAGGCGACAACGCCTATTTTTATATTGTTAAGGTCATATCCGTCTAATCTTCCTCTAACTTTTTTTAAGTCGATCATGGAAATCACGTGTTGAGGGTAATATAAAACATATCTATTTAGAATTTATGAATGACATTTTTACTGTTGTATAGTAAATCTTTCATCTTCTCCAATTTTCTAATATGTAACAGATAGAGAAAGTTACTGTGACCCAAATCAAACTTATCATAATAACTAATGCATAATCTGATATCGAGATCGGGTAAAACAAAATTTTTCGCATCCCGTCAGCGAGTGGATAAATAGGTAGAAATTGTGATACATTTCCAATATACTCTGGAAATATACTAGAGAATAGAAAAGCTTGAGCAAAAAATATGAATGGAAAAACGAAGATTGAAGAAATACTTTGTGAAGATGTTTGGCTGTCCGAGACAAGGCCGATTATGTGTCCGATGAGGTTTAGAATTAGGCAACTGATAAAAAATAGGATAATGGAGTATATGATCATAGATGTTGTGAGACTGATTTCCGGTAATGCATTATAATATTTTGCTTCGAATTTTCTAAGATATTGGGAAAAATAAAAATAAGATTGAATGTTAACTCACGACTATCAGGTGGAAAAGCAAATGAATTTGTCAAAAAGTTGGATCAAGAGCTGTTCGATAATAGTAGTGATAACTTTGGTAATGTTTTCTTTTATTATGATTTTCAATAGTACTACCGAAGTAAAATCAACCGAATTATCAGAAGATAGTCCGTGGCCCTGTTTTCGACAAAACTCACAAAGAACTGGTAGTGTTGATGAGGGGACAACAAATATACAATTGGACGAAAGATGGAATACGTCTTTAGAAAATGATGTAATCGGATCACCTGTGATCACAGAAAATGGTGATATACTTCAAACTACAGGCGATACATTATTCTCCATCAATCAAAACGGCCAAAAAAATTGGGAATACACGTTTGATGAATTCATACAGTCCACTCCAGCTATCTCTGAAGATGGTACAATATATGTCGGGTCTGTGGACCGAAATCTAACTGCCTTGAATCAAGATGGGACTGAAAAATGGAGATTTCCCACTAAAAGTAGGATAGATTCATCACCAGTTATCGGACCCGATGGAAACATATATTTTGGAAATAATGATGGTGTTATATACAGTTTGAATCCAGAGGGGGAAAAAGAGTGGAATAGGTCTTTTAAAGGTGAAAACGAGGGACGTATGATACAATCGTCCCCAGCAATTGATGAGGATGGACATATATACATTGCCTCTACTCGATTGAATGAACAAGGTTCATTGACCGCTGGAAAACTTCATGCATTATACCCAAATGGGACTGAAAGATGGACTTTTGAAAGAGACATAGGCATAGCATCTTCACCTGCTGTTGGCGATGATGGGCGTATATACATAGGCGTTGGAGACGGCCACCTTTTTGCTATCGATAAAGATGATGGTAGTGAAGTATGGAGATTCGGAGTAGCTGGTCCAGTTTTTTCATCTCCTTCTATAGGCGCTGACGGAACGGTCTATATTGGTGCTTATGATCATAATTTATATGCTGTTAATTCAGATGGTACTGAGAAATGGAATTTTTCCACTGGTAATTTTATATTTTCTTCACCATCCATAGGACAGGATGGAACGATATATTTTGGTTCGTTTGACGAGAATATTTATGCGCTCAATCCGAATGGAACGCAAAAATGGAATTCCACCTTGGATTCAGAGGTACTATCTTCTCCTGCCATCGGGGGAGATGGTTCAGTGTACATAACAACTTTTGATGGAACATTATATGCTTTTAGACCTATGGATCGACCTTTTGAGATCACAAATACACACGTATTACTGATGATAGTCCTCGTTGTAGGTGTTGGACTAGCATCTTCATACTATTTCAAAGGTAAAAAAGAATACTCGGAAAGTTAATAGTCATTTATCCAAGAGGTCTAAAACCTCTTCTTCATCTACTTCTGTATCTTTACAACCATCTCGAAGTAGAGGAATACCCTGTGTAGGTACATTGTGAATTGTCGCATGTTCTATTCCCTCAACGAGTTCATAATTACAAGCGACTCCAACAACCGCTCCAGGTCGTTTATTTTTGATTATGTTTCTAACCAAACTTCCACCGGGTACTACGAATACACCACCATAGCCTAACTCTTCAGAGTTTTTGATGATATTAGATATAGAACATGCTCCACAATGGTTACATTTATAACCCTCATCTGTGAGTTCTGCTTCACATTTCTCGGTGTTTCTCAAGCATTGTGGTAAGAATATGATGATATCTCTTTTAGGTGTCTCATCAAATACTTTTTTGTAAGCTTTATTCTTTATAGTGATGTAAACTTGATCGTAAAGGTCCTCATCGATTTCTATCTTGTTCAAAAAGGATTTTAGAGCTCCCCTTCTAGTAAAATCAAGTCCAGAACTCATAGCCTTTGAAATCACTTCTTTCATCATAATAATCACTACTAATGCTTGTATGATTTAAATCTAACTGATGTTTAATCAGTGATTATCCGTACCGTATCTCCCTCTTTAAGCACGTGATCCATACCTACTTGTTGTTTAGGGAATTTAGCTGTCGGTCCCCATATCCGAGCGTATCTAAACTTTTCTCTGAAATCGCTGTGCAGTTTCCTACATACATCTTCTATTGTCGCATCCTTTTTCAAGATCATCGGTTCATCATCAGCCTTCTCACCTTTCGGCCTTAAAAAAACTCGTATCAGATTAAGTTCTTCAAATATTCTTTTTTTGAGTCTATCTAAACCTTTTTCTTCTGTGGCTGAAATATAAACAGGTCCCCATTTCTTTAAGCTTTTAGAGACGTTCTTATTATGATATTCTAAATCGATCTTGTTGATTATGGGGACTGCTGGTATGTAAACCCTGTTACCACTAAGATGATCGATCAGTTCATCAACGGTTATGTCGTCTCTGATGACTATATTAGCGTTGATATATCTGTATTCTCTCAATATCTCTTTTATGGTTTCTTTATCGATCTTGGTCAACTCTAACGTGCTCCTAACTTCAATACCTCCCTTTTCTTTTTTTGTTATAACGATTTCAGGAGGATCTTTGTTCAATCTTACACCTTTGCTTTCTAATTCTTCAGCCATGACCTCTAGTTCATCTTTGTAAACATCTCCCATCAATAATATCAGATCTGATTCTCTAGCTACAGATAATACTTCTCTACCTCTTCCCTTTCCTGAGGATGCTCCTTCGACCAATCCAGGGAGGTCTAAGATTTGAATAACAGCGTCATTATATTTTAAAATACCAGGTATGACTTCTAGGGTAGTGAACTCGTAATCTGCCACCTCACTTTTTGCTCCAGTCAATTTATTGATCAAAGTGCTCTTACCTGAACTCGGGAAGCCAACAAGCGCTACCGTAGCATCTCCCTCTTTTTTGATAGCATATCCACCATATTCAGCGGTTCCCTCACCTTCTCTGTCCAATTTATCTTTAAGTTTTGACAGTTTAGCTTTTAATCTACCGATATGCTGCTGGGTAGCTTTGTTATAAGGAGTCTCACGTATCTCCTTTTCAATCTCATCAATCTGTTCCTCTAAATCGTTGGACATTTTATCTTTTTCTAAATACGATATTGCTTGAGATGTAGATAATATAAAAAGATGTTGGGTAAGGCACAATGTGGATAAGGTGTTGCAGGTTCTTTGTACCATTTCCTAAAAATAATTTATCTTTTACGTTTGTATCTAAAGGCGATATTACATCCTCCTTCTCTACTGACCATACAAGGACCTATAGGATTTTGAGGAGTACATTCTACAGCGAATTTTGGACATTCTTCAGAATCAACAACACCTCTTAAAACTTCTCCACAAAGACATCCTTCTGGTTCTCTGTACTCTTTTTCCCAGACTTGTTCCAAAATATCTTCGAAGTTACTTCTCGCATCATATCCTTTGTATTCATATCGAAGCTTCAAACCAGAGTCTTTTATTGTGGAAAAACCTCTCCACTCTACGTCTTTCGTTTCAAAAACCGTTTCCATAGTCTTTAAAGCCTTCAAATTACCTTCGGGTTTAACTACCCTGTCATATTCGTTTTCGACCTCAGCACGCCCTTCCTGCTTTTGACGGACGAGTAAGAGAGCTGCTAATAAAAGGTCAAGGGGTTCAAATCCGGCTACTACTTGAGGGATATCAAATCTCTTGGAAAGTGGCTCGTAAGGTCTAGTTCCGATTATAGCACTTACATGCCCTGGTTCTATCAACCCATCAAGACTGATCTCACCGGTCTCTAAGATGAGTTCAAGTGCTGGAGGTATTACTCTATTACAAGTTAAAATATTGAAGTTATTTGGTGGTTGGTTGAGGATCGCTGAGGCTATGGATGGTGTTGTAGTTTCGAATCCAACGCTCATGAAAACTACATCTTCATCGTGATTTTCCGCGTATTTCACTGCATCGTCCACTCCATAGACTATCTTAACTTTAGCACCCTTACTTTTAGCATCACTTAAAGATGAATTTAGTCCCGGGACATGGACCATGTCTCCGAAAGCGGTCACTGTTAAACCTTCTTCGGCGAGTTTTATGATCTCTTCTATCTCCTTTTGATTGGTAACACATACAGGGCATCCAGGCCCCTGTCTGATATCAACACCGACTTTCTTAAGTATAGGTTCTAAACCATGTTTAACCAATGTATCTTGGTGAGTTCCACATACGTGCATAACGGTTATTTGTTCATCAGCACGATCGATCTCCTTCAAAATACTGTCAGCTTTTCCTTTATCCCTAAATTTGAACTGTTCTAAATCGATCTCCATCTCAATCTACCTCTTGGGCTGTGACTCCCACAATGGTCATCTCTTTCCCCTGTATAACTTCTGGTTTACCATCACATTCTGGACAGGATAAAACCGGAACGTTATAATGAAAACTATGGTCATCTGAATATTTTACCCCTCCTTCGTATCCACATTGAGTACAGTGTATCTTAGCAGGTTTATTCAGAACCTTGAGTTCAGACCCCTCTAATATCGTATCTTTACTCAAGACTTCATAGGCAAATTTTAATTGATTTTCTCCCAGGAATGTAAGGTCGCCCACTTCTACCCTGACCTGCTTGACCTTGTCTACTTTTTTATCTTGGAGTTCGTCCAACAAAGCTGCAACCAATTGTTTCATAACTGAATATTCATGCATTATATAGAGATTAAAATCTACCACTATAACATTCTTTCGCTTTTGATACTAAAATCATCGAAAATATAAAAAGTAAGGTGTTATTCTCCACCTCTATGAAAGTTTTAGCACACGGCGGTGTTGGAAGCCCGCGAGAGATGGATAAGAAGGTCAAGGATGCGGTAGATAAAGGAATTGATGGGAAAGAAAAACCTTTAGAGATTGTTATCGGTGTTGTGAAAGAACTCGAGGATGATCCAATATTCAACGCTGGAACGGGTTCTAGGATAAGGCTAGACGGTTCTGTCCAGATGGACGCAGCAGTTATGTTTGATGGAGATATAGGTGCGGTTTCTGCAATTGAGAGAGTTAAAAATCCGGTCGTGATTGCTAAAGAGATTTACGATTCTCCTTTCGTGATGTTTACAGGAATAGATTCTACTAATTTTGCTAGGGATTTAGGCTATGGAGAACACGATCCTGTAACTGAAAAACGAAAAGATGAATTAAGCAAGATGAAAGAAAAGTTAGATGGTACGGATGGTTCTGAAAGAATTAAGAGGATAAGAGAATTCTATGACCAAGTCGACGGCGGAGACACTGTTGGATGCGTAGCTGAAGTGGATGGTGAATATGCAGCTGCGGTATCTACAGGTGGTACGAGTTACTGTATGCGGGGAAGAGTCGGTGACAGCCCCCTCGTCGGATGTGGTTTTTACGCTGGTGAACATGGTGCAGTGGTTACTACCGGTAAGGGCGAAGAGATAATCAAGAAGGTGAGTGCCAAAAAATGTTATGACTTAATACCTGAATATGGGATAGATAGAGCGTGTGAATTGGTTGTAGAAGAGTATCCCGAAGAAATATCAATAGGTGTGATAGCTGTAAATGATGAAAGTACAGCTTCTGCAGATAATAGAGATATGTCCCAATATGGATCGAATAATATTTGATTAAACTTAAATGCTATAAACCTAATTATGGATAAGTTAATTTGAAAATGTGATATATGTGAAGAACTTCTACAAACTCCTGGAGGATTTACTAGAATTCGAGGATTTTGAACTAATCTTCAGTGGTAAGGGTAAGATAGTTGGTAAATCCGATGAAGAGATAAGGAGTCTAATCGTTGCTGGTGAAAGAGTTAAAGATTCTGATTTAGAAGAGTTGGAAAAGGCAGAAGGAGAGAGGATTTTGATCGTTTTCGAGGAAATGGATGATACCGATTTGAAAGACCTTCCATCAGATGTAGAATTATGGGATAGGGAACGGCTAGTCCAAAAAATAGGAGAAATGGAACTAGAGAAGAGTGTGATGGAGGGTATCGCTGAAGGGGAGAAAGGTCTTGTGGGCCCTGATGATGATCTTCGTTTTGATGTTGAACATAAAAGGAAAGAAGCTACATTGAAACCGATCATGGATTTCGATCATGTATCGGAACTGGGTGAAAAGCAGGTGAAAGGATTCAAGTATAGATTGGAACTAGTTCCACATTACCTATTCCATTATAAAGTATGGTGGGATGATGGTGAGGTTAGCGAAGGTAGACTGTACCTCAACGGTATATCGGGCAAGAGAAATTTCTGGGAACAACCCTTCGAAAGGGTGTCAGATATTAAAAGATCTCATATCAAACTAGAACCAAATATCTCCAAGGAAGCAAGTTCTGAGAAAGCTGTAGAAGCTATAAAAGATAGACATCTAGTCGAGATGGAAGAAAGATGGGAAGAAGAAGGCGTTACAATCGTGGAAAAAACCGAAAATGTCCCATCTAATGAGAATATAGAGTTGAATGAAAAAGGGATAGTTTATGTTCCAATGTGGGCTGTGGAAGGGACTGAGGGAATAGTGGTTATAAATGCTGCTACCGGAAAAGTAGAAAGAGAGATGTGAAAATAAGAAGGGTGTTTAAAGACAATTGTTAACAGATTTCTCGAGTATGCTGTATGCCTTGTCGACCTCCTCTTTACTGAAGTTCAATGGTGGTCTGAATCTGATAGCTCTTTTACCTGATTTCAGTACCAGTAGCCCGTTTTTGAAACATTTATCCTTTACCATGTCCCTCTGTTCAGTAGATGGTAGATTGAAAGCACACATCAGACCTTTTCCTCTTACATTATTAACTCCATCGTGCTCCTCCTGCAGGTCTAAAAGAGCGTTTTTGAGGTATTTACCTACTTTTTCTGAGTTTAGTATCAAATTCTCTTCTTCGATGATCTCTAGATATTTCTGAGACCTTACCATATCAACAAGGTTTCCACCCCACGTAGAGTTGATCCTGCTGGATTCTTCGAAACAGTGATGGTTCACTTCTTCTACTCTGTCGTTAGCCATAATTCCACAAGTTTGTGCCTTTTTACCGAAAGCAACTATATCCGGTTCTATATCGTAATGCTGATATGCCCACCATTTTCCGGTGAGACCCATACCGGATTGTATCTCATCTAAAATGAACATTATGTCATTTTTATTACAAATGTTTTGAATTGACTTTAGGAATTCTGGCCTGAAATGTCTGTCTCCTCCTTCACCTTGTATAGGTTCCATGATGAAGGCAGCTATATCGTCGCCTTCTATTTCAATAGCATTATTGATCTGACTTATAGCTTCTGATTCCTCCATCTTTACTCTTTCTTTGACTTTATCAGTGATAGGAAATGTTAGGTTTGGGACATCTATCCTTGGCCAATCAAATCTTGAAAAATATTGATATTTTCTGGGATCGAAGGTGTTGGTTAATGAAAGTGTATAACCGCTCCGTCCATGAAAGGCGTCTTCGAAATGTATGACCTGCTGACCTATCATTTCATCGTTACCATTCTCAAAGTTCTTTCTAACTTTCCAATCCATACTGACTTTCAATGCGTTCTCAACTGCAAGTGCGCCACCACTTATGAAAAAGAGATGCTTGAATATATCAGGTTTAGCGATCCTAGCAAAGGTTTCAGTCCATTCAGCCAGTTCTTTTGTATATATGTCTGAATTTGATGGTTTGTTGATGGCTACTTCTGCAAGATGATTAAAGAATTCATCTTCCATCAATTTTGGATGGTTATGCCCTATTGGTAGACTTGCGAAAAATGTGAACATATCAAGATATTCTTTATCAGTTTTTGAATCGTAAAGATAACTACCATGACTTTTTTTGTGGTCGTAAACTATATCCATTCCATCTCCAATGGTATATTGCTTCATTATTTTATGTACCTTATCTGCAGGGATCCTATCCATTATAGCACCTAGATTGGTGACTGTAAAGACATATATTAAGATTTGGTCATTGTTTGAAAATTAAAAAAGAATAAAGGTGTTTTAGGAACCCACCGTTCTTCCGGATACCACAACATTGTTGAGATAGGCTCCACCGAAATCAACGTTTGAACTTTCGTAGTTATCATAATCCTCCGAATTGCTGGTTGCCACTCTGAACCTTAATTTGATAGTATCGCCAGAATAATCTGATAAATCTAGGTTTAGTCTATCTAGATCTCCTGCTTCTACCCAATAGTTTTCTTCAGTTGTGCCAGATACACCCGAAGCCATACGAGCTCCGATGTTAATAGAATGCCAAGTTCTACCACCGTCGGTAGTGAGCTCTACACGGACGACATCTGGAGGTAGGCCTGCATCCGTGTTGATATTGAACTTGAAGTCTGCGCTCAGAGTTGCTGTTTCAGCGTTCGAGAGGTCTATAGATGTTGTGACAAGGCTGTTATCAATACCTCCTCTGAACTCGTTCTCACCGGGTTCACCTGACCACCATGCTTTTGTTAGGTTACCGTATCGATCGCTAGTTTCATTCAACTGCCATACATCATGCATCCCATCATGAATATGAGTGACATCATCTCCTATCCTACTAGCCGTTATACTAACATCGTCTATGATCCAACCACCGGGTACTGGCGCACCACCGAACTGGTTATAATAGAATCTGACCTGTATATCGTCATGATACTGTTCATCTATTTCCAAACGATCGAGATATTTCATGATATTCAACCTTACATAATCCCATTGGAGGGTCCCCTGTGCACTCTTACCGGTCCACGCCCATTTGATCTCTCTACCCGAATCATCTTCCGGTAAACTATCTAAGAGTAGATTACCAGTATAAGGACCTACAGCAGGTTGGACGTAATCCCAATGTCTTTCACCAGTCTCATTGATGTGACCGATCTCCAGATAAGCACCGTTGACACCCTGCACGATCCTATATTTATGCCAGAACGACAGCCATGCATCCGACATGTTTTGAAGGTTAAGACTTGGAGTTACAGCGTACTTATCGGTGTTCTCTTCTTCTGCATATGGGAAGCTGGTTAGTTCATTGCTGTTAAGAGTTGGGTCTTGATCTGAACTCGATGGGGTCGGAGATTCAACGGAAGTCAGGTTCTGTGGACCTGAGATGTAATCACTAATGGTTTCGAAGATGTCTTCAAGATCTTCAGGATCGGGTGCATAGAAATATTCAGCATCTGAGGTTGTGGCTATACGCCACAAATTATACTCTGTTGTGCCTGACTCCCATGTCCTTTTATCATTTGGATCTTTTTCTATTAGGTAATTATCATCCCCAGCAGATCCTAAATCAACAGCAGGGTTCCAATCAGGATTATCTGGATTGTCATCGAGATCAAAATTATGTTCAACACCCATCCCGATGGTAAAAATCGGAATTGAAGAGTTCAAGAGACCTTTTCTTTCTCCAGGCCCTTGTCCTGTTTGATCTCCAACATGATCCCATTCACCAGGTTCATAAGGGTCTGGATCATCTCTGTAATCAAATCTGTATTTGCCTATATGACTTTGATCATAATTTACCGTAGGCCCCCCATCTTCATCCTCCATCTCATGCCATGGTGCCCAATCTTGACTTCCTAATTCGAACTTAGGAGGTTGTGCAGCATCATCAGCAGCCTGTTTATCCGCGCCATCTGTTAACATAATTACAGCAGGTTCGAGTTCAGGATACGAATCCTTCATATCAATAACATCAGTATAGGCATTACCTACAGTATCGTAAACTGGAGCTTGAGGGTTATCTTCTATGTTTTCTATGTCTTGAATAACAGAATCTTTATTATCTTCCAATTTTATTGGAGGTGAAATAATAGGGTCAGGATTTGTACCATCGTAACTCCAAACACCAACCATAGATTCATTAGAAAGATCATTTACTAAAAATTTGGCAGCTTGTTTAGCGTGCCATAACCAACTTTCCCCCTCATATGTTCTATCTCCCATCGAGAATGAGTTGTCTATCACAATGCTCACTAGAGCATCCGCTTCCCTACCTATTTTACCGATGGGTTCCTGCATGAAGTAACTCTTAGGATCGCTGTGTGTATCCCAATCTATCTCAGTAACATTCTTCGTTTCACTCCAGTTGTGTGCCACATCGGTATTAAGATCCTCGTATTGTCCTCCCATGAAATCTAGTGGATTCCCACCATTGATCCTGGCTAACTGCG
>JBMCUO010000059.1:0-10633 GCA_048622455.1 Candidatus Saliniplasma sp.
GGAGCATCGGAGCTGTTAACTGGGCGAAACGGAGAACTAAACGGATACTCATGGAATCAGCTAGGAATCTGATGAAGAAGGAAACTTTGGATGAGATGGAAAGGGTCAGGAGACAAGCCTATGGTAGAACCTCATCCATACTGAATCAAATAGATGAGGATTTAAAATTTTTAGCTGAGTGTAGAATAAAACTGAATTCTTTACCCGATATTCGAACGGACATACCTACTGTTGTTGTTGCGGGGTATCCTAATGTAGGTAAATCTCTACTGGTTTCGAAGATATCCAGCGGTAAACCAAAGGTAGCGGTATATCCATTCACTACCAAGGAAGTCGGTATCGGTCATTTTCAGGTGGAACGTCATATGTGCCAGTTGTTAGACACACCAGGATTGCTGGATAGACCAAATCAAAAGAGAAACGATATCGAAAAACAGGCAGTTAACGCCTTGGAGAGTTTAGCTGATCTTATTTTGTTCTTGTATGACCCCTCTGGAACTTGTGGTTATCCCTTAAAAGATCAAGAGGCTCTTGCTGAAGAACTTAAAGAGAGTTTTCCAGATATCGATATAATCGAAGTGGATAATAAATCAGATATCTTGGAGAAAGATAATCAAAGACTCCATATATCCGCTCTAGAAGAGAATAACCTAGATGATTTGATGGAATTAATAAAAGACGGGCTAAAATATAAATATGACTTATAAACTCGAATCAAGCAGATGTTTGCTAGACTTATCGATATGGTACATTTCGATTTCACCATGAAAGACAACTCCAAGGAGTACAATCTTGCATCTGGAGGAGGAAAATTATACATCACAGACGATGGTTTATTATTGTCAGATGGAGAATCGTGGTATCAGATCCCGCTTAAAGAGGTCAAGGATATCAGGAATTTAGACCATGATGATCCTTCTTTACTTTTAGATTTATCGAGTTTGAACGTTTTTATTCGAGGGTCCAAAGCAAATATCCTTTCTGCACTGCGACATTACCTTTTACCTTATGTCAGATGAACTAAATGAATAAAAATAACAATACTGTAAATACCAGTGCAGTGGTTAAAACCGGTAGAGTCGGTATTTTTTTAGAATGGCTAAATCCATGTTTGATTTTTCTTTTGAGTAGGAGGACTAAACCGGTATAGATAAGCGCCAGAAATGGAGTCATCAGCGGATTTAATAAGGCTAATCCAGCTAAAAAAGCTATTTTATCATCAAGAACTAGGGATTTGATATCTTTCATATAGAAAAATATTGCAATCGTTAGAATAAACACCCATTTTGCAATTATAAATATAGTTGAACTAGGTTGCAGAAAAGCATCATGCCCTATCATAGCTATGATAAATACAACCCATAGTTCCCACAGGTTTCCCCTAGATGCCCAGTTCTGAAGGTCTAACATCGATTTTACAGAGAAGCATCCAACGAGAAAAAACAATGCGTAGATCTGAGTATCCATAAAGAGCATATAAATAGGATAGCAAGGAAGGGGTATTTTTATCTTTCAGTTTTCCTTTTTGAAGGACGGGACCTTTCTGCACCTTTTCCCTTTTTACGCAGTCCTCTAGACTTCCTTCCCGCGGAGGTCAATCCTCGGAAAACTCTTCCTTTTTGTGAATCCTTACATATCCAGTTGATCTTTTCATCGTTTTTTATCACTGGGTGATATGGATCTACGAGTATGACTTCGAAGTATTTATGACGCCCATCCTGACCGATCCAATATGAGTTCAACACTCTTAAATTCGGATATTTCTTGGAAGTTCTTTCTTCACCGATACGCTGTAGATTTTTTCTTGGGGTTATCTTTTTCAGACCCAATTTCTTAGGTTTACGTCCACCTTTAGGTCGGCTTTTATGTAGACCGCCTCTTCTTACTTTAGTCCTTACGACAACGTAACCTTGTTTGGCTTTATAACCCAATTTCCGAGCCTTATCCAATCTAGTTGGTCTGTCGACTCTTTTAAAATTCTCCTCTCGCCTCCATCTTTGGATCCGTTCCCATTGGAGTTGTTTCAGGTATCCCTCATCTGGGTTCTTCCAAGCATCTTCTATGTATTTATAGACACTCTGCTTATCTTCTATTTTGTCCTCTTCTTCTAACGTGAATTCTTCTTCTTCTGCCATTTTAACCACTTTTTCGCTGTTTATGGATTCACCCTATCAAGGGCACATCTCCGGCGGGAGTCTATCCCGCTCCTTACGTGGTTTTACGGAGATGGGGTATTTATCTGTTGTGCTTTTTATTCCTTATATGTCACATGAAAAGTATAACACAAATGGTGCCTAGTACTATAAGAAGTGACCCAAGAACCAGTTTCATACTGATTATTTCCAGTTTTGGGAGATAAAAATAGGATAAAATTAAAACGAACATAGGCGAAACGTGCCAGATCGGATTGACTACAACAATTCTAGCTACCGACAGTGCAGTGAAATTAAGTAGAAATGCCATGGCGCAAACTAACCCTATAACAAAAAACCTTTTAAAATCAGGTGAAATTATTTTAATAGATTCTAGATTTTTCTCAGTCACTCCCTCGTATATGATGAATGCAGCTAGTCCTCCTCCTGAACTCACGGCTAGACCCAATATCACTGGAGTTCCCTGCATTAGACCTACCCGTGTGAAGATCCAATTGAGACCCCAGAAGAAACCTCCGATGAAAGGGATCGATAGATCGAGCAGTTTACCACCGGCGCGCGAGCCAATTTCATCATTGTCTCCAGATATTTCCGTAGAAACTAATATAGTTCCGATTAAGAGTAATATGACTCCGAATAGGTGATAAACTGTAAGTAATTCAGCTAAAAACACAACAGATAATACAAGGGCTACGATGACTTGAGTTTTTACGAGTGGATGGGTTTTTGATGCCCCTATCCGCTTTATCGATATAAATATTAATATATATCCTAAAAAGAATCCAGATATACCAGATAATAAAAAAGCAGCAAAACCTTTGAGGTTTATGTTAACTGAAGGATAGTATAATACCAGGGATAAAGGTGTCCAAAATAGAAAATTGACTACAAGGACCGTTCCTATCAATTTTTTAACAGAAGAGCTAACTGTAGATTTTCTAACTAAAACACTCTGAATTGCTACTACAAAAGCTCCTAATAGAGCTAGAATCGCGCCTATAATATCTCCGGTAGGTAAATTCATGATATACTCCAAGTTCTTTATCTTTCAAAATTATCTTTATATTCTTTAAGTTCGGGATGTACGATAGAACCTCTATCCAATAACTTTGTATCATCCAACCAAACAGTGGAATTCAAACATATGCCATCTGTATGGGAAGGAGCATCTATCCCATCTGGAGGGGCGTTATGAGAACTAAGATATCCTAATCCCCATTCAGTACATCCCCAAACACGTTCATCTTCAAGGATATTCCCGGATAATTTAGCACCCGGATTGAATCCATAGCTGATGTGTGCCAATTTTTTCATATTAGGATGGTCAAAACTATTAAGCCACCTTTCGAAATCAGCTGCGTCTCTGCCCCCCTTGATATCAACCACCTTCCCCTTTTCTATCGTAATCTCTATAGGTTTTTCGAGTAAACCTATTGGTGGATCCACCGAGCCATCGAACACTAGTTTTCCTTCGATGCTTTCAAGATCCGGAGTCCATGCGATCTGCCCAGCAAGGAAATGCATGCCAGGTTCACTCGCATCTCCTGCATCACAATCGATGGGATGATCTGGATGATTTTTAAATCGTAAATCTGTACCCGATGGTGTTGTTACTCTTATATCTCTAGCTTTTTTTGTGAGGTCGGTGACCTTTTTCATGAATTCTTCTAATTCTTTTCTATCAACTCTACCGATAGTTCTAACCATCATCTCTTCGTTCAAACCCACTAAACAGAGATATCTCAGATTTTTATTCTCCTCCATCGCTCTTTCAAAAGGGGTCGAATAAAGAAGCCATTGATTATTGAACTCCACCCACGCGTCTGATTCCTGTAATAAGGCGGTCAAAGCATCTATAGGCAGCATTGGATCGGCGTCTTTACCCACTCCGAGAGGAGAGGGTATCCATAAAACCATGGGTTTCGCACCGACCTCAAAAGCCTTTCTAGCAGTTGCATTGACTACTCTTTCATTACTTTCCGTGTCAGCGGTGATTATGAAAGTTTCTCCTTCTTTTAAATCGAGACAGTCTCTAACCAATCTTTTTGCGGCTAATCCCAATTCATATTCGTATAAATCGGTCATGATTATCACTTTTCTTTTTCATCGTCATTTTTCTTTTTCCTTCTTTTTTTCTTAGATTTCTCTAATATACCGGTCCTCCACCAAAAAAATCCAAAGAATATTAGGAAGGTTATGATAGAAGAAGAGACCTGCTGAGCCATGATAGTCTGATATAGATCAGCTCTCTCAACATTAAATGGACCATATCCTCGATTTGTTTCTTCTTGGTGGTCTTCTTCCTCTCCCTCGATGGTCAATGAAAAGTAGTGTTCATACAGTGCTTCATCTAAATCGGTGATTTCGATGGCATATCGTTTTCCTTCACCTTGGACATCCTCTACATAATCCATTTGGTATTCTGCGACGGTCTCTTCTCCTTCTTCAACATACCAACTTAGGTTTATATAAACGGTATAATTATCATTGCGTATCTGGTCATTATAGGCTTCTTGAGAAACAATTACGGTGAACTCAAAACTTTCATCTGGGCTTCCATGGACCTTATCGATATAACCCTTTTTCAAGTTTTCTGAGGATAGCTCTTCTGGTTCTCTACTTATGTATATACCTTCGACTTGATATGCAGTAAACGTTATACCCAATAAAAGCAAAGCAACTATCCCTACAACTCCTATGACCTTGAAGTTTTTTTCTTTGAATATGTAGTAGGGGATAAGAAGGGCGAAAGCAGAAACCGCGATATTAAATAAACAGGGATCTACGAACAGCAGTACGAATATTAAAGGCAGGGAAAAGAAATAGGTGAAGATCAGGTAGATAACATATGGATTATACTCCTCTTTCAGTTCCCGTAATCTATCCAGTATATAATCAAATGACAAGTCATCTTTTGAAGGCGGTTCCATGGTAACCTATTATCTATGTTAGTATATAGGTATAAATATTTTATCTCTTTATTTGAGAATAAACCGATACTAGATTGTTTTTAGATAAATAATCACACAAATGATGTATTTTACAATATATTTCACTAAAATATCTTCAAAAACCCTAAATACAATCTACATCCGTTTTATAATAGATGGTAAAAGGTACGATATTCGATATAAAGCGATTCGCAGTGCATGATGGACCTGGAGTAAGGACTACGGTATTCCTGAAAGGTTGTCCTATGGCATGTCAATGGTGTCATAACCCTGAGGGCATCGATAAGAACAAGGACCTATTTTATTATCAAGACAGATGCATAGTTTGTGGAGAATGTATAGAGATATGTCAAAATAGAGCATTGAGTGGATCTAATGAAGACGAACCATACATACTAATCGATAGGGAAAGATGTTCTGTATGTGGTAGTTGTTCTGAAGTATGTCCTACAGGAGCATTAAAGATAGCTGGAGATGTTTTAGAAGTTGAGAACATCCTTGATATTATTAAAAGGTCTAAGCTTTTTTATCAAACCTCTGGTGGAGGAGTAACTTTCTCCGGAGGAGAACCTTTTGCCCAGTATGGATTTTTAAAATCACTTATAGAACGCTGTAAAGAAGAGGGCATCCATGTTGCAGTAGATACCTCCGGCCACGTCGAACCTGATAAATTTGAAAGGTTGATGAACAATATTGACTTATTTCTTTACGACCTAAAGATAATCGATGAAAAAAGGCATATGGAGTACACCGGAATTACAAACAGATACGCCCTTCATAATTTGAAAAAATTATCGGAGAAGGGGAGAGGAAAGGATGTTTGGATCAGATTTCCCGCAGTACCAGGGGTAACCACCACGAAGTCTAATTTGGATGGCGTTGTAACTTTCCTTTCTGAGTTAAAGGGAATCAAACGGATCAGTATTTTACCATTTCATGACGTGGAAGAAAAATATAAAAAGCTGGGTAAACCATATCTTTTATCGTGTAAAGACATCCATGCCCCCACTAAAGAAGAAATTGACGAAATAGCTAGTAGATTTAGGGAAGAGGGGTTCGAAGTTGACATAGGTGGATAAAATTATGGCTGAGATAAATGTTGAAAACGTTGGTGATAGCGACATAGGTGACATAAAAGGAGAGATGGCCATAAGAAACTCATCCATACAACCAATGAATGATAGGATAAAGAAGTTGAGGGGAGATAGTGTTGAAAATACTGTCACAATCTCAATGGAGAGAGCCAAATTGATGACTGAATTTTATGAGGTTATTGATATAGATGATCGTCCCGAACCAGTTCGGAGAGCGTTAGCATTCAAATACCTTATGGAAAACGTTAGTTTACCTATAGAAGAGGGACAGCTCATAGTCGGGTTGAGAGGGACTGGTGTAAAAGAGGTACCAACTTATCCAGAGGTATGCTGTCATGATGAACAGGATCTTCAGGTATTAAACTCAAGAGAGAAGAATCCCTATGAAATAAGTATTAGCGATAGAGAAGATTATCGAAAAAGGATCAGGCCCTATTGGAAAGGTAAAACCATAAGAGATAAGATATTTGAGAATATGAGTCAAAACTGGCTGGATGCCTACGAAGCTGGTGTTTTTACGGAATTTATGGAACAAAGAGCGCCGGGACATACTGCAGGCGGGAGCAGAATTTTTGAACATGGATTAGAAGATATAATCGATGAGATAGAAGCAAGGATAGATGAACTAGAACCCGAGGAAGAGGATAAGGAGAACGAACTCGAGGCCATGAAGATAGCGGCGAATGCTATGATACATTATGCTAAAAGATATGCTGACAAGCTCGAAAAGATGGCAGAGGATGAACCCGATAAAAAAAGAAAAGAGGAACTCCATAAGATGTCTCAGATATGTAGAAGAGTTCCTGCCAAGGCTCCTAGTACTTTCTGGGAAGCACTCCAGCACTACTGGTTTGTTCATGTAGGGGTAGTTACAGAGTCCAATCCATGGGATTCATTTAATCCAGGTAGGTTGGATCAACATCTTTATCCTTTTTATGTAAAAGATGTAAAGGATGGGGACATGGGTAGGAAGGGAGCTAAAGAACTCCTCGAAGCATTTTGGATAAAATTCAACAATCAACCTGCTCCTCCAAAGGTAGGTGTCACTGCTCAAGAAAGCAATACATACAATGATTTTTCGAAGATCAACATTGGAGGTCTCAAAGAGAACGGTTCCGATGGAGTGAATGAAGTCTCTTATTTACTCCTAGAAGTTCTAAAAGAGATGCGAACCTTACAGCCTAATACGGCAGTACTATCCAGTAAAAGGGTGTCGGATAATTTCCTTGATAAAGCCTTTGAAGTCGTAAAACCCGGCTTTGGAGAACCACCCTTCTTTAACCACGATGAAATAATCAAGATACTTCTTCGTCAGGGTAAATCCATCGAAGACGCAAGAACCGGTGGGGTCAGTGGTTGTGTGGAAACAGGTTCTTTCGGGAAGGAATGTTACATACTGTCTGGTTATTTCAATCTGCCAAAAGTCTTAGAGATTACTCTACACAACGGCGTGGATCCAAAAAGTGGTAAAAAGATAGGTGTGCAAACAGGGGACCCTTCAGAGATCAAAAATTTTGAAGAACTATACGAGGCCTTCATTCAACAATTGAAACACTTTATAGATATTAAGATGGAAGGGAACGATATCATAGAAGAGATATATCATGAGAATTTACCGGTCCCGTTTCTATCTCTGTGGATAGACGATTGTGTGAAAGCTGGAAAAGATTACAACAGCGGAGGAGCCCGCTACAACACCCAGTATATTCAAATGGTGGGATTGGGCACATTGACTGATTCTCTCACGTCGCTGAAGTACAATGTTTTCAAAAAGAAAAGATACGATATTGAAGAAATAATGGATGCCCTATCAACGAATTTTGAACACCATCAAAGGATGAGACAGATATTTGTGAATAGAACACCAAAATACGGTAACGATGATGATTTTTCTGGTGAGATAGCAGTCTCCATCTTTGATGACTGTATCGAAACGGTGGAAAGTTATCCCTCTACTCCTGTGAGAAACGCTTCTAGGAGAATATACGGTCTTCCAACAACGGTTCACGTTTACTTTGGCAGTATGTGCGGGGCAACTCCAGATGGGAGGTTTTCTGGTCATCCATTGTCTGAAGGTATATCACCGGTACAAGGAATGGACCGCAGTGGGATAGGGGCAGTTTTCTGCTCGGTCTGTAAATTAGACCATGTAAAATCAGGCGGTACCCTTTTAAACCAAAGATTGGCACCGGATCTAATTCAGAACGAAAGTACTAGGGGAAAGTTAAGAGATTTGATGAAAGCCTATTTTTATATGGGAGCCCACCACGTACAGTACAACGTTGTAAGTTCTACGCTTTTAAGGGAAGCACAAAAGAATCCAGATGAATTTAGAAACCTGATGGTCAGAGTTGCTGGCTACAGCGACTATTTCGTCAATCTTCCTAAAGGCCTCCAGGAAGAGATAATAGAACGTACCGAGCAGAAAAACCTCTGAACTCAATATTTGTGGTATTTCATTTACAGCAGTTCTTTCTCAAGTTCTATCAATTCAGGGAAATTCACAATTTTTCCTTCATCTAACAACTGTTCGCCATCAAGCCATACGGAGGAATTGACACAGATACCGTCACAGTGGGAAGCTCCATCTATACCACCTTCACGTTCGTCCATGTGCATGGAACCTACGTTACCGATCCCCCATTCCGTACCGCCCCATATCCTTTCATCTTCTACTATATTTCCGGTCAATTTAGCACCGGGGTTGAACCCATATGCCATATGAGCCAGTCTAAACATCTGTTCGTCATCGAAACTTTCAAGCCAATTTTTGAACTGCTGTGCCTCTCTCCCCCCTGCGATATCTATTATCTTTCCTTTTTCGATGGTAAGTTCTATGGGGTTATCTAAAAGACCTATAGGGGGTACAAGGGACCCGTCAAAGACAATTTTTCCATTAATAGTTTCAAACTTTGGAGCCCAACTTATCTGACCGGGCATCATAGCAGCCACCCCTTCTACAACCTCACCAGTTCGGATAGAAACTGTTCTTTCAGGATGGTTTTCAAACTCAATATCCGTACCCCCTGGAGAAGTCACTTTAATCTTTTTTGCGTTCTCTGTTTTCTTTCCCACTATCTTCAAGAACTTTGCTAATTTGGGTATATCAACTCTACCTATGGTCCTTACCATCATATCCGGGTTCATCTCCACCAGACAGATATATCGGATCTTGTGGTTTTCTTCCATGGTCTTATCGAAGACTGTAGAGTAGAGCAGCCATTGTTCGTTGAATTCGATCCAAACATCTGCTTCTTTCAAGGCTCCAGCAAGAGTTTTTTGTGGTAGCATATCGTCAGCGGCTTTCCCTACGCCCTTAGGGGTTGCATTCCAAACAACCATGGGTTTACCGCCTGCACTGAAGACTTCTGCAGCCGTTGCTTTTACAACCTCCTCATTAGAGTTCGTATCCGCTGTTATAACTACATTATCTCCTTCTTTTACTTCCATTATATCTCTCACTAACGTCCTTCCAGATTTTCCTAATTCAAAATCATATGTCATGTTATCTACCGACATTCTCTTAATCACCCTATCTCAGATATATACTTTATGAAAATTTTTCAAAAAAATGGATGTTCCCCCAAATATTTTCATTTTTTCGTAAAAAATTAATAAACAGTAAAAACAAATTAGTTGTACGAATCAGTCAATAAATGCTTTCAAATCCCGAAACATCACTCTAATTATATATATACGCACAGACGTTTATTTCTTATAAGATGTGAAATTTCATGAAGAGAAAAATTAGATGGATAATAGCACACCCCCTTGATGAAGGGGGCTTCGACAAAAAAATAATGAAAATTTTAACTGATTGTAAACAGGATGACACCGAGATAGACGTTGTTGCTTTAAATGGTAGAACGGGCCCTCATCATCTAGAATATCATTTCTATGAAGACCTAGTCCTAGTTCCCTTGTTGAAAAAGATAAAAGAATCCGATGAAGAGGGTATTGATGCAGCGATCATAGGTTGTTTCTATGACCTTGGATTAGAAACTGCTAGAGAAATATCCGAAGATATGGTTATAGTAGGACCCGCTGAATCGAGTATGAATATTGCGTCTACGTATGGGCATAAATTTTCTATAATAGTCGGGAGGAAAAAATGGATACCACAGATGGAGAACAATGTCGTCAAGTATGGTTATAAAGATTGCCTTGCTTCTTTTAGGAGCTTGGGACTCGGAGTACTCGATTTTCACGAGGATACGGATAAAACATCGCAGATCATCAAAGAAGAGGCAAAAAAGGCTGTTGAAGAGGATAACGCAGAAGTTATCATCCTCGGGTGTACAAGACAATTTGGGTTCTACAAAGAATTGCAAGATGAGATAGGAGTACCCGTTATAGATACCATCCTAGCCCCTTTTAAATATGCAGAATTGTCAGCGGATTTAAAGAACAGGTTCGGTTGGAAGCAGAGTAAGGT
>JBMCUO010000060.1:0-10503 GCA_048622455.1 Candidatus Saliniplasma sp.
CTGGACGGGTCTAGTTATCATGACAAGAGGCTGGACCTCACCTACGATGCTGTGGGCCAATCATGGGAAGGCGATGGAATCACAGGTTCGTATTCGGATTACAGCTGGTCTAACGGAAAAGGCGATGGCGGTGACGGTGGGCTTAGATCAGAGGATGACGGTAAGGTCGAATTCAGGATCCATACGGACGCGGAGGTCTCTCCGTCGGAGCAGGAGGAACTAGCCAATACTTATTCGCCGGTGATGTACTTCCATGAGGATGAAGAGCATTTTCCGAGAGAGATACAGGAATTCTTGGATGATAGTGACCTCAAAAGGAAGAATTTTTTGGGATCTGATCCGACGATAGTTAGTAAATCGGTGAGCACATCAGACCTTGCCACATATACTAGCGATAATTACTACTTGGACTGGGATGGAGAAGAGCCGGATGATGAAGAGTATGTGATTTATTCACACGTGTTTACCGCGACCGACAACAAAATAGTTATACAGTATTGGTTCTTTTACTTGAATAATGGCGGTAATCCTTACACTGATTGGGCAGTAGAGCATGAAGGAGACTGGGAGATGATTCAGATCATATGCGATCAAAACGGAAACCCTGAAAAAGTCGGTTACTCCTGGCACTACGAGATGAGGAAAAGCGATTGGACATCCGGAAATTTAAGAAAGGAGGGATCACATCCTATAGTCTATGTTGAAAAAGGAGGTCACGCTAGTAATTTCAACCAGTATACAGCTTCATGGAATGTAGACCCTGAAAAATATAATGATAGAAATGATTGGAACGATTATTCTGTAATTCCTATTTCTAATGAAAATTGGCTTAATTTCAGAGGTAAATGGGGAGAAGACGGAGGCAGTCCAAATAGCCCAACATACAGGTATTCTAAACATGGCAGTTTAGGCATATATCAGGGAAAATTAGCACATATGTGGATCGAACCAATATACTGGTATGATGTAAGTCATAAATGGTGAGGAAATATGAAAATCAAATTTACTTACAAACGGTCATTAAATCTATCGATAATTGGAATGATTTTAAGCATTCCTATCATCCATATGCCTTTACTTTTTATATCCTCAATGTTTTTTGGTAGGCTTATTGAAAAGTATATGGGAGGCATTGTAGCTTTTGTGTTTATAGGTTTCATATTTATCTTACCTCTCATACTTTCACTCTCTGGATTATTTTCGGTTTTATTATTGGCTAAAGAAGAAAGAGAACCAACAGAAAAGAATGAGAAAAGAAAACGGTTGACGATATTATTCGCGCTTTTGACAATCGCACTGTTCACAATAAGTTTAATAATATTCTTACCCAATCTAGGCGCATAACCATGTTAACCGCACATGAAGGTGATTGGGAAATGATACAGATCATATGCGATGAAAATGGAAACCCTCTTGAAACGGGATATTCACAACATTATGATGGAGAAACAAAGAGTTGGAGTAATACCCTCAAGGAAAATGGGTATCCAAAGGTCTACATAGCTAAAGGTGGGCACGCTAGCTTCCATACAGAAAAAAAATATTCACTAACGGACCCAAGAGGGGATTTTGGAGAAGATCACACATTCCGAAATGGAGAGTATGACATAAATATGATCGGTAGTGAGAACTGGCTCAATTTTAAAGGTCACTGGGGAGAACATGGATGGCCTGGTCCAAGTCCTGAAGGTCCTGTATTCAGACATTCTCATGGCCCGGATGCATATTTTTGGATAGAACCAATGTATTGGCAAAGTGAATGGTGATGATAAACATGATAAATAAAAAATATATTTTATCTTTTTCAGGATTATTAATGTTGGCGATAGGGACTTTGTGGCTATATTTTTTTTACGAACCAGCCTTAGGTCATTTTTGTATGTTTTTAGTGATAATAGGATCTACCAGTATTTTAGCGTTCATTTTATATGACAAAAAAATTGATATTATCTCTCTTATTTCTATTGTTAGTTTTATTTTTGTGCTCTGGATGGTTTCATTCGGGTTTGTGGTATTTTTTTATCTATTTTATAGATATTTCGAATTCAATATCTTTATCCATTATTTAGGAATTTCTGGTATCCTGATTAGCAATACCTACAGATATAATCGTTTTAGTTTATGGGAAAGGAAGATTGGATATTTATTGGGCTTATTACCTCTAATTTGGGTAGTAGGTTATTTAACTAGAATTCATTCTAGAATTAATTTTTTAGGCATATATTACGGTCTTTTCCCAACTATATTCATATTGATTATTTTTATATATCACTTTATTTTATATATCACGAAGGAGACTGGGAGATGATACAGATCATATGTGATGAGGACGGAAATCCTCAGAAAGCTGGGTATTCGCAGCACTATGGAGGCGATAAAAGGAGTTGGAATTCAGATGATGTAACTAAGCAAGACGGAACACATCCCGAGGTCTACGTGGCTGAAGGTGGACACGCGAGCTACTTCGAGAGCGGGACGACTTCTTCTGATGATCATTCAGGAGGTGGGAAGGAATTGGATCCAGAGAATTATACCACCAACCTCATAACTAATCAGGATTGGCTCAACTTTAGAGGAGATTGGGGGGAAGACAGCGGAAGCGTGCCCGGGGCGGTGTTTAGAAATACAGATCATTGGACCTCTGACGTACCAGCAGCATATATGTGGGTTGAACCAATATATTGGAACTCAGTTATTGGGTGATATTGTGAACGAGATTAACCAGTATATTATGAAGAAAAAAATTTTAATCCGGATATATTTGCTATTCTTGGCAAGTGTAGTTGTTCTTCTATTTGGATTAATATATCCTTTATCCTTTTTCACCCCTTTTACACCCTTCCTTTTTTGGGGGTTATTAATTTTAACTTTTTTATATACTTATTTTCATTTCACCACTTCTAAAGGTGCTAAAACTATAGCCCTTTTAGGTTTATTGGTAGTTCTTATAGACATGGTAAGCATTTTGTTTTTATTATTAACCTATGGAGGGCCTACTTAAGGGTGATAATTATGCTGTGGGCATTAATTACTTTTTTTCTAATACCATCTTTCTTATCGGTTGCATTATTATATGTAGCCTTATATCTTGAAATAAGAGAGAAAGATAAAGAATCAATAAAAAATTTAGATATTTTATGTGTTCTATTATCAATTTTTCCACTTATAGTCATTTTAGTCATTCTTTTTACTGATACCTTAGATTTACTTCAGAAAGATATTTACTTATTAATAATTCTGTTTTGGCCTTATTTAATATTGTCTTTGATATATATGAAAATTTTAAATTCGGGTGGATGAAAATATAATACAGATAATATGTGATGAAGACGGAAATCCACAAGAAGTTGGATACTCCTGGCACTACGAGATGAAGAAAAGCGGCTGGAATACTGGAGATTTACAAAAATTTGCCACTCATCCAAAAGTATTTGTAGAAAAAGATGGCCATGCGAGTAACTTTGAAACAGCCAGCTGGGGATCTTATTGCATCCATAAAGATATAGCTGATTCATATGAAACTTCAGGCACTGAAAAAGAATATGAGCTTGCGATCCTCTCTAATCAAGATTGGCTGAACTTTAGAGGCAAATGGGGAGAAGATGGTGGAAGTCCGAATGGGCCTGTGTTCAGGTATTCTAAAAGTGGCAGTACGGGTGTATATGGGGGTAAACTTGCGCACATGTGGATCGAACCGTTATACTGGCATGATGCAACTCATGATAAGGGGAGTTAGATATATATGAAGATATTAAAATATTACCCAATAGTTATCGGTTGTGTTTTTATTGTTCTATTACCATTTGTTATGAGTTATCAAGGCAGTTTGTACATTTATCTAACAATAGCAAATTTATCTGGATTGTTGGTAAGTATTGTTACAATTAAAAATAAGAGATCTAGAATGATTGGATTTATTGGACTAGAAGTGATACTTTTTGGTCTATTGATACTGCTACCACTGATGTTTATGATTCTTAAAGTCGAGGGGTTGTAAAATGAAAATAAGACACATCCTTAGGATAACCTTACCTGCTAGTTTAGGGTTGATATCATTATCCCTTACAATTTTACCATCGTATATGTTTATTAGCATATACCTTTTGGGAGCAGGAGGGGTTTATTCAATCCTTTTTTTCTTACCTCTGATCTTTTCAATATTTGCCATAATTCTAGGGGCGAAAAACCTCAAAATTGACGATGATGACGATCTATCCAAAAAGGCGATAATATTAGGGATAATATCTATAGTTACGTTTGTAATATCCATTTTCTGGGCGGCATCGGCGTTCGCATGATTCAAATGTTATCAAAAAATGTTATCAAAAAGAGATGAAGGAATAGTAAACAATTTCAGGAATCTGGAAAACATTCATCTGTTCACTGGGTCTGACAACAAAATAGTTATACAGTATTGGTTCTTTTACTTGAATAATCCCGGAGTTGAATATCTTACAGCTCACGAAGGTGATTGGGAGATGATACAGATCATATGCGATGAAAATGGAAATCCGCAGAAGGCAGGTTACTCCTGGCATTACGGAGGCGATAAGAGCGGATGGAATTCGGATGCTGTAAATAAAGTTGATGGGAGGAATGCCGTTTAAGTTGAAGATAATCTTTTTAGTTATAATACTTCTATTTACCTTCCGTGGGGTAGCTCAGAATATATGGTCCAGGATTTGGTCGGGTCGTGTACGTGTGCAGCATCTTCCAAGCTATCGTTTCCATCTGTAACTATTGGTACATGTGCATAGACAGTGTTGATAGAAAGTAGAAGAACGGCCACAATAATCAAAACGATTATCTTTTTCCGCACTCTCCGCTCACCGATTTATATATGAATCGAGAAGTATATCAACTTTATCGAATCATTGAAATAATGGAACATCGATTTCTAAACCATGGAAGCTTATAAGGAGACTATCGAATTCTGGGATAAGGTATTCCAGGAAGAGACGGATTTCGATAAGGACGAACCGATATCCGTGGAAGAGATAGAAGACGGCTTGAAATGGCTGGCTAAAGGTTCAAATTCTATAATCGATTTTGGGTGTGGTAACGGTAAGTTATTATTGAGATGTTCTGCATTTGGAGTGGATCGATTAGTAGGTATAGATATCAGTTTCAAAGCTATCTCAACAGCCGAAGAACTGGCAAGAGATAACGACCTCAGTGAAAAGAGTTTTTTCAGGACTGGAGGGATTTCCTCTCTTTCAGATTTTGAAGAGAATGAATTCGATGGAGGGATGATCTCTAACGTTTTAGATAACTTGTTACCAGATGATGGAAGACGACTTTTAAAGGAGTACAACAGAATAATAAAACCAGGTGGTAAAGTCCTATTGAAATTGAACGATCATATAGATCCAGAGACCTTAGAAGGATGGGGTGCTGAAGAGATGTCAGAGGATTTCTATAAAGAGGAAACCGGTCTCTATTTCTGGAATCTAACTGATGAGGATGTAGAAAAGTTGGTATCTACAAATTTCGAGATACAAGAAGAGGTGCGTGTTGAGTTCAAAGAGCATGATCAGTTTAACAGGTTGTACTATTTAGTGAATCGCTGAACATAAGGTTAATTATTTAAATTAATTCATCTATTATTTATCGATGTTAGAAGATTTGATCAAAGAGTTGAAGGAGGGTATCGATTTAGATTCATTTTCAGTCATCACTGAAGATGTTGAAAAAGGTAGGTTGAAAGACCAGTTTTACCTCCCTATATATTTAGTGAAGGGTGGAGAGAAGAAAAGATTGCTCTACATGAGTGTATATCTGGGTAACCCACCTCACTACAGGGGCTGGGTCGAGCTTTTCGGTATCAACGACGAACTCACTTTTAACGGAGATAAGATCTCTTACTTTGATTCTAACCTCGAAAGGGAACTGATAAGTTTGATATCTAGTCATTCACGTGCCGGTGAAAAACTATTCATAGAATACCAGCAGGACGAGGAAACATTATCCGCATCTAACAGGGGGATCCCAGAACCGTTAACACGTTTAGGTCACCTTCTGTTCCAGAACGGATATACATGGTTCAAGGACTGGTACTTCGCCGAGGGGTTCAACGAGGGTGGTCAGAAACTCCAGGGAGAGAAACCGATAGACGGAAAAAATAGGCAAAGGCATTTCCGGGAAATCGTAAAAGATGTTAAAAGATTTTTAAGCAACAGATCTGAAGAGATAGATAAAGTCGAGGAAAATGTCGTAGAAAGAGCAAGGGAACTGATCGCAGAGGTCGATAGATGAAAAGGTCAAGTTTCACTCTGAAATTACTCAAAAAGATGTTCCCCTCCCGTTTTCTACTAGCTAAGTTAACGAATTATCCGGTGATAGGTCCGGTCATAGATAAGGTCTTTTTTAAAGAGGACGATCTGATCTATCTACCCAAGGAAATAGAGTTGGACATCGATGTAGGATTACATGACAACATAGTACTCCCATCGAAGTTGGTTGAACATTATATCCAAGAGGCGGACTACCACTGGGTCATGGACTTCTGCATCTGTAGGGAGTCCAACGAATGCGAAGATTTTCCAACGGAGTTGGGATGCTTGTTTTTGGGTGAGGCTGCCAGGGATATCGATTCTAGTATGGGACGGGAAGTTACTGAAGAGGAAGCCTTGGAGCACGTTGAGAAGTGTAGAGAGGCTGGGTTGGTCCATCTTATTGGTAGGAACGAGTTGGATTCCGTGTGGTTGGACGTGAGACCCGGTGAGAAGCTGATGACAATCTGTAACTGCTGTCCGTGCTGCTGCCTGTGGAAGATGATCCCTGACCTTTCACCTTCAGTCAGTAACAAAATAAAGAGGTTACCCGGTTTAGAAATAGAAGTAAATGACAACTGTATCGGATGCGGAAAATGTGTCGATATCTGTTTTATCGATGCGGTCAAGATCAAAGACGGGAGTGCCGTTATTAGCGACGAGTGCAGGGGATGTGGAAGGTGCGCTGAAGTCTGTCCAGAAGATGCTATAGAGATGATCTTAACGGATGAAGATTTCTTCGAAAAATCTATCGAGAACTTCGATACAGTTCTTGATATATGAACTTTATAGCTTTCAGAATTCAAACTCTAATAAAAATAAAAGAAAGATTTTGGTGTATATTTTACATTACTGCGATACTCACTCTTTTAGAGTCAGTGGTTCACTACAGCAGATGAACTCACATGGACCACATGTACATTCCTCTGCAGTATCCTCACATTCTTCGCATTCTTTGGTCACCGTCAACTCCAACCCACAGTCTTCGCACATATACACTTGTCCCTTTTCCATATCGTGACAATCTGTCATTTTATAATCACTCCTTTAACTTGAAAATAACACGGTTATGGTTGTAAATAAAAGTTTTGAATTTTAACTACCCGTTCACTCGTGAGGTGTCAACCTCACCGTTTTGACCTCACCGCCGCACCTCTCGCACTCTTCCTTTGGCTCTTTGAACCATCTCCCACACTTCTTGCACCTGTAATTCCACTTGTACTCCTCGGTGATTTCCTCATGTGCTATACCTTTGTAGCCAACGTCCATGGATTTAGCGAGGTTCTGTATAGAATAATCGTCCGTAAGTATCGTAGCATCCAAATGTATCGCCGCACCTATCACTTCTACATCCGTATCGGATAACCTCAGATAATCCCCGGTCCTACGGGCGTGTCTTTTCACGTCTTCGATGATGGTTCCAGGTGGTGATACGACCTTCAATCCAGCTGCTCTCATACGCTGAAGTTTTTGGTACCATCTCCCACCTTTGCTGATCTCATCTAAAACCGAGGGAGTGATGTACATCTCCTCGGAAAGTGGGATGTCTTTTCCGGATAATATCGCGGAAGTATCCAATATGTATCTCATCTATGAAGACCATGTTATCATAGAGTTATATCCTTTTTCATACAGATTTATAAACATCTTACACATTACACTCATCATGACACTTTACGAGTTCGAAGGCAGACGTCCAGAAGTCCACGAGACTTCTTACGTTAGTGAGAGTGCTGAGGTCATAGGTGATGTGACCATAGGTAAGGGATGTTTCATAGCTCCAGGTGCAGTCATCAAAGGAGATTATGGTACCGTCAAGATCGGTGATAACAGCAACGTCCAGGAGAACTGTGTAGTACATGCAAGACCGGATGAAACCACAACCATCGGAAGATGGGTGACCGTAGGTCATGCAGCGGTTATACACGGAGCCACGATTAACGATTACGCGGTCATCGGTATGGGTGCAATAGTCAGTGACGACGCAGTGATCAACGGGTGGGGTGTGGTCGCCGAAGGAGCAGTTGTCAACAGTGGGAAAGTCGTAGAAAAAGAGACGGTCGTGGCAGGTGTTCCGGCCAAACCAATCAAAAAGATCGATGACAAATACAAAGAGACCTGGGTGGGGATAAAGAAAGAATACAGTTCGTTCTCGAAAAGGTATAAAGAAAACCTAAAACGACTTTAGCTGATAGAGAATTCCGTTTGCTCTGATTTTTTTCTACAATATCACCTAGATTTATCGATAGAAAAATCTCCCTATGGATCTTAATAACCTTTCTCCCGCTTAAAGGCTTCCTCAACTAGGACCTCTTGATCTTTCACTACATAAAGGAACCTGTGGTCCCCTACTCGTAATCTATAAAATGTCTTCTCACCGCTCATCTTTTTGATATCGCATCCCGAGCGTGGTTTGAATGGCTCTTCAGATAATTTTTTCAAACTATCGTAACATCTTTTTCTTTCATCATGTTGGATCGAATCTAAATATTTCTCCACATCAGGATGGATGAAAATAGAAAAACTCATTCCAACCCTCTTTTCTCCCCGTATTTTTCTAAAGAGATATGTTTTTCTCTGTCTTTCTCTGCTTTTTGATGTAGATATTTTGAAAAGCTGTCAAACCTTTCTCTCAGTATCTCCCTGATAAATTCAGCTTTTGATGTATATTCTCCCCTCTCTACAAGATTCTCTAACTCTTCGTACTGTTCATCAGTTATTCTGACATTCAATGTTCTTGTTTTGGTCGGCATAGTTATGTGTTACTAATGCAACACATCATTAATAATCCTTTTGATGTTTAAAAACCCTTACTTAAATTCAATATACTCCATGATCTTTTCGAAGGATCTTCGATCCTCTAATAATTCTTCCAACTCCCCCTCGCTCTTAGGCTGTTCCCGGAATATCTTAGCGGCTCGTTTCTTCCCGATCCCCGGCACCTCCTGCAGTTCTTTGAATGAAGCCTCATCCAGATAAAAAGGTTGATGTATACCGGTGACACTCCGATACCCATACTCAGTCAGCTTGATATCGTAGTACCTCCCCAATTCCAACTCATACCTAACACCGACCAGAAGTGGATAAGTCCCGATCTGTCTACCGAATGTGATACCATCGTCGTGCTTTTCCATATATACGTCTCTTAAGACCCTTCCTTCGGGCAGCATCCTTTTCAACATCGGCCTATCGATCTCCTCACGGACCCGCTTCTTGAAGTATTGAAAATTCCTTTTGTCGACCTTCCATTCACCCGTCCCCATGACCTGTCGTATGTTGATCCTCCGCAGCAGTAACTCCTCTTCCAGCAGTTCTTTAAGAAATTCAAGATTCTTCTCATACGTTTCTTCACTCTCACCTATTAGACCTCCCAGGAAGTTGATACCTGGAAGTAACTCAGGCATCCCGTTATCACCTGCATCAGCACCCACCTTGTTAGTGATCCTCACGGCTTCTTTTGTTTCCCGAGTATCAGTGTTCAGATTGTTCTTTTCTATGACGATCCCATCGGCAGACTCTAACCCCAGAGCTATCACGTTACCTGATGTACAGTAATCGACTAAGATCTTCATTATCTCTTCACTCTTATCAGGATACTCAGAGATAACAGCTGGATTCGCATTATCGACATGCAGCACCTTCAGATCAGGACATCTGTCAACGATCCCGGAAAATAGTTCTTCAAGCTCTACTGGTCGAGGTTCAACGACTTCGACCTCACCGACACCTTCAGCTTTGTAACTGAATATACACGACTGACCACCCAACCTGAAATGCCTGATGCCGTAATCGTAGAGCAGCCCCATCTCCTCGACGATATCCTCTTGCTCCCTGAACTGAGGTTCTCCATACACTGGCTCGGAACAGAAGGAACATCCTCCAGATATATACCTCGGACATCCCCTGAACGTCTCGATCTCGGCCAACAGAGGATCCGGGAACATGAGATGCCTTTTAACCGCTTTAGCTCCGAATTTCAACCAATCTTCTCGTTCTTCAACTTCAGCCCATCGATCAACACCTTCACCAAAAAGAGAATCGTAAAAATAGGCAGCAAGGTCCTTTTCAACGAGATGGTCATAACCACTGACTTCTGAGTACCTAGCCAAGGGTCCACCCAGGTAAGTCTCCCCGGGTTGATCAGCGATCTCAACAGCCTCTTCAACACTCAACGGTTCACCACTAAGATACTTCCCGGGAACAGTAACTCCACCGTGTACCAGCACTATAT
>JBMCUO010000061.1:0-10416 GCA_048622455.1 Candidatus Saliniplasma sp.
CTCATGGATATTCCAGATATCTTCATCGGTTACATCATCGTTCGGATTATCTACAAAATCCCACGGTTCGTTTAACCCGCTAGTCGATAAGTCTGTAAATGTTGCCACGTCATTCATCTGAGCAGTTGTCTTTCCAGTTGCTCCATCCTGATCACCGTCTCCGATCCCGGTATCTGTTCCAGATGTTTCAGTATCCCAGAAACTATTGTAAACTATACTCTGATCATTAAAACCTACAAGTCCACCTACCTCTTGATTCCCGCTTACAGTTCCAGTTGAATAGGAATTAAAAACGGAAGCTGCTTTGAAATTGTCCTCATATTCATAGTACGTATTAAGCCCTACGAGTCCACCTATACTACCATGTCCTGTTACAGATCCTGTGGCATAACAGTCAGATATAGTGGCGTTACTATAGCTGTATCCTACAAAGCCCCCTACATACGTTCTACCTATTACGTCTCCTGCGGCGTATGAATTGGATATCGTAGCTTCCTTGATCGTAGTGCCGTGATTATACCCAATTAGCCCACCGATCCGGTTTTGGTCTCCTGTTACCATAGCTGTAGAGTAAGAATTTGAGATATCACCATACATATTATATCCGACTAACCCGCCTAGGAGTCTAGTACCAACCACATTTCCAGTTGTAAAAGAGTTAGATATAGTGTTCCAATAAGATATCCCTACAAGACCTCCTACACTAAAATATCCGCTCACATTACCGTTAGCATAGCTATTATTCACCGTGCCTCTGTTGTTTCCAACTAAACCACCAGTATTAAAGACTCCAACTACATCATTATCGATCAGCCCAATATTTTCAACTATACTACTTTCTCGAATACATCCGAAAAGACCTACATCATCTTCACTAGGTCTTTGTATAAACAAGTCTTTTATCACATGTCCATTCCCATAAAAAGATCCTGTAAACGACAAACTTGGCATATTTGCATCAAACTCACCGATCGGATCCCATCCAATAAGAGCATTTTCATAGAATACATAAACATACCTCTCTCCGGTGTCTTCATCAATCGTGATCTCCTCTCCTACTGAATGGGCTATCGGATTGCCTTCATCATCTTCAACCCCCAATACCGAGTCATAATCGCCCTCATCGAAGCGTATCTCTATAGTATCGCCATCGTCCCAGGTTTGTGAATAACCAGCGTCTTCTTCAACTTCATAACTAGCCTCAGCATGGCTGTTGTAGTTCGCATAGCCGGCACTATTCTCATCTAGATCGTTCATCAATATGTAGCCACCATCAAGATTGTTACGTATCGCATCGAGGTCGTGCCAATCATAGATTGCAGAAGGCTCCCACAATAAGAACGGATAACCGTCGTTAATCATCTCATGTATGTGCCATGTATCTTCTTCACCAACATCATCATTTGGATCACCAAAGAAATCCCAAGGTGTATCCAATCCGTCAGTAGAGATGTCTGTGAAGGTTGCAACATCTTTCATCTCTTCAGTGGTCTTTCCCGTTCCTCCTTCACTTGTAGTTTGACCCGAAGTTTCGTTATCCCAGAAAGAGTTCTCAACTGTGCCAGAGTTCCATCCGACGAACCCACCTACATACGAACTACCGCTCACTTCACCTATAGAGTATGCATTTGTGATTCCTCCCCTATGTTCCCCTACGAATCCGCCTATATAATTTCCAGTAGCGATCACATCGGCTGTAGAATATGAATCAGAGATTGTACCAAGATTGAGTCCACATAATCCGCCTAATCCATTCGTTCCTGTGACTGTCCCAGATGAGTGCGAAAAGTGAACTTCACCACTGTCAAAGTTGTAACCGACCAAAACACCATTGTAATAACCACTCGTCCCTTCAACCTCACCGCTTGCAGACGTGTTGGAGATTAAACCATTATTATAACCAACTAGCCCACCTACTCTCTGTTCTCCGGTGACATCTACACCGGTCAGCTCAATATCTTTGATCTCAGCACCATTGGTATAACCAAAAAGTCCGATGTATTCTTCTGTGGGCCTGTCAATATATAATCCTGAAATAGTTTTACCGTTTCCGTCGAAGATCCCTGTGAATGGATCAACATCGTCTCCTATGGGTTCCCATCCACTAGCCGTACCTACCCAATCATCGTAGCCAGGACTGTTCTCATCTAGGTCATTATACAAAACAACGTCAGAATCTAGATAATTTCGTAGGTTATTCAGGTCGTTCCAATCCAAGATCAGTGTCGCAAATATTTCGTTTTCCACTCTATTACCGGTCAAAGTTTCCTCTTCCTCTTCAAGTTCTCTAATATTGTTTCTAGTACCAGATGAAACTATCGTGGCACTCAAAAACAACACAATCGCTATAAATAATACTCCCATTTTTCTAGATGATTTATTCCTCAAACTTCCACCTCACGGGCATATATCCCTAAGAGTAGGGTATAATATGTATAGTATATTAATTTTATCATAAAAAAATCCATTTAAAATAATAATTATTCATACTTGAATCGAACATTAAAAGGTGGAATGAGGTCTTATTATATCAAAATCTTTAAAAAATATATGGATATTTTATTTCAAACTCGTCTACACCTAAAAAATGCATGTATCTTTTCATTTCCTTTTCAAACTCTAACTTAAACGTTTCATCATGGGGTCTCTCAAATGTATGAAAGTTCCTTATCTCCAACTTCGTGCCATCACAATACGGATCTACCAAACAAACGTACTCATCGTTGTACAATATCGGTAAGCAGTAATATCCGTATTTACGGTCCTCTGCTTTCTTGTATATTTCCCAAACATACTCATTTTCATAGATTGTAGAAAACAACTCTCTGTTCCAAAGGAGTGGGTCCAATGGTGCTAGAAAACGAACATACTCAGATCCCAAAATAGGAGGGTCTTCCCACACCTCTCTATCATCTTCCAAAGCATACAGTTTCCCTTTCCACCCTTGGACTTCGAGTGAAAACAACGTACTCTCCTTCACCAACTCGTTCAATACCCTTCGAGTCTCCCTTACGCCACCTACGCTGTTCCACTGTGCAGATGCTTTAGATGGAGAAACTAGTTTGGATGACCTTACGATGATCTCGGCGATCCTCTTTTTAGTTTCTTCGTCACTCGATGCCTCACACCCCAACAGATCTTTAGGTATCACATCTTCAGGTAAAGTGTAATATTTCCTATCCCCTTTCCTGTGATCGATACCGATCTTCCCAGATAACCACAGACTTCGAAGCAGTCTATTTGATGTTCTTGTAGTACGCCAGCTGCCCATCTCGTTCTCACCCATATCCTTTAACTCGAGTGAACTCACAGATCCATCTTCTAAAACATTTAGTATATACCCGACCTCTTCACTATACTCTTCAAAAAAATCTTCGAACTTTTTTCCCTGCTTCTCCATCTTGTTTTTAAAAATAGGATAAGTTTCCATGGGAACGATGGATAACATCTTGCAGTAGTACTCGAAAAGTTCATTCTTTCCGTAAAGTAGATCGTACAAAAACTCAGACTTATAATCTTCAACTCTACTGAAGAGCGTTAGATCGTGATTTTTACCTCCTGGATCGATGGGGTCAACTTGAATACATCTTATATCTTTGAACAGTTTTTCAGTACCTTTTTCACCTTTCCTCAATTGATCAAAACCGTGAAGATGGCTTAATACTCTACGAGCATGTTCTGGGGTGATATTCATCGTAAAATCATCTTTTAAAAGTATTAAAATATATTCATTGACGAGTGTCGTGTATTAAAAGGTAGTTTATATAATCGTAATTAGGCTAATCGTAATTATATAACTCAAAGGCTATCCCACAGTTCATCAATATCTACAAGAGTAAGATTTGGATCGGCAATATCCGATATATTCTCAGTAAAACCGGATTTCGAAAAGATAACGTACTCCACCTTTCTCTCATCATTCTTCCATCTTACTTTATCGGTCTTTTCCTTCAATTTATAATATATTTTCTCACCGACTGGGTTCCGGCTCCATTTACATTCTCCTAGCAATATTTTGTTATCCGTCTCACTTAAAGCAACGACGTCGATCTCGTCCTCTTTGTACCACCATCGTCCTACTTTAGAATAGTTCTTGTTTTTAACAACATGATCTCTAGCTATCTCTTCAAATATAGGAGAAATGAAGTGGGCCTCAGTATCATTAAATTCGTTTAAAACGGATCCGGGTTTTCCTTCTTCAATATCAGATCGATTGGGCAACACATAGTAAAAATAGAATCTAGTGAATTTGTCTGTGATCATATACCGTCCTCTTCTCTTCCTTTTTTTAGGGGACATAGTGATCGGCTCTATCCTCTTGGTCAATCCAAGAGTCCGCAGACTGGAAAGATACTGGGATATCTGATTCCCTTCCATACTCATAGCCTGGGAAAGGCCGTTCAAAGTATTTACACCTCTAGCTAAATTTGATAATATACCCCTGTATCTTTCCGGCTTCCTCAATTCAGTTTTTAATATGAAGTCTACAGCATCTTTTAAAGGTGCATCTATGTTCAATACCGTTCTCACAATATTATCCTCAAAATTATTTTCAGGTTCAAGTAATTCGAGATAGGCTGGAACGCCACCAAAAATAGAAAAATATCTGATCATTTCTTCAGGACTATGACCCGTAAGGAACTTCTGTATCGATCTGATAGGTAGATCTTTAAGTTTTAACTGGGATGTTTTTCTGCCATATAATGGACTATCACTCTTCAAAACTTTATCTTCCATCATAGATATGGAAGAACCACATAAGATAAGATCGATATTTGAATTTTTTAAATTTTCATCCCATCCTTTCTGGAATATGGAAGGAATAGCACTTTCTGCTTCAACCAAATAAGGGAACTCATCGATGATAAGTATGAATTTATCATCTAGCCCCCCAAGATAATTGAAAAAATCATCCCATCTGTTGAAAGGTTCGTTCTTCAGCAGATCGTCATCCAATTCATTCCCAGCCTGCCTTTGTAGGTCTCGAAACTGCTGTTCGATGGGGAGCTCTGTAGCTAAATAATATACATGTTTTTTATCCTTTATGAATTCCTTTATCAAAGATGTTTTACCAACTCTTCTTCTTCCATAGATCACAACAAAAGATCTGTTGTTCCTTTCCCATTCGTCCTGCAGAGCTTCGAGCTCGCTTTCCCGATCGATAAACATATAATCATAAATAGGCTAATCGTGATTATATAGTTTTTGGACGGACATATATGATACATCAGGGCAGTTCTTTATCCTCAAGCATTTTCACAAACTCGTCTTCTTCCAATATAGTGGTACCTTCCTCTTTAGCTTTGTCTAGTTTAGAACCGGGATTCTCCCCGACTAAAATATAATCCGTAGCTCCGCTCACCGCGGATGTGACCCTTCCACCATACTTCTGTATCTCGGCTGTAGCTTCGTCCCTGGTATAATTCTCAAGAGCACCTGTCAAAACGAACTTCTTCCCGTCTAAGAACTGTTTCACATCTTCTCTCTCGACTTCCATCTTAACCCCGCTGTTCCTCAATTCTTCAACTATCTCTCTGTTCTGTTCATCTTCAAAGAAAGAAACTATACTTTCAGCGATCTTGGGACCTATCTCTTCGATCTCTTCCAATTCTTCTTGACCAGCCTCCATGATCTCATCCATCGAATCGTAATGGTCGGTGAGTACCTGTGCCACGTGACTACCCACGTATTTGATACCTAAACCGTAAAGTACTCTATCCAGACCCATGTCTTTGCTGTCTTCGATCTCTTCAAGTAGATTCCTAGTGGACTTATCACCCATCCTTTCTACGCTGGTCAACTGGATCTTACCCAATCGGTAAAGGTCTGCTACGCTTTTCACAACGCCCTTCTCCACCAATTTATCCAGCAGTTTTGGACCCATACCTTCGATATCCATAGCACCTCTGCTGCCCCATAACTCTAACCGCTGTTTGATCTGAGCTGGACATCGGGCATTAACACATCTTCTTGCAACCTCTCCACCTAGCTGTTTCGCCTCACTACCACAAACCGGACAAGTTTTAGGGAAATCGAACTTCTCCTGACTCCCGTCCCTCTTTTCTTTGATGACTTTCACAACTTGAGGGATGATCTCACCGGCCTTCTCCACAAGCACAGTATCACCTTCACGTACATCTTTTCTTTCGATCTCGTCCTCGTTGTGCAGTGATGCGCGGGAAACCGTCGTACCGGATAGTTGAACCGGTTCCAGGATGGCGATAGGGGTCAACTTACCTGTTCTACCGACGTGGATCTCGATCTCCTTCAACTTGGTAGTCTTCCTCATGGCTGGATACTTGTAAGCTATAGCCCATCGTGGATGTTTCGAAGTAGTTCCCAACTTCTCCTGATCTTCTAGGTCATCAACTTTCACCACCATCCCGTCGATCTCGTAATTTAGGTCTTCCTTCTTATCCTCCCATTTGTCAATATATTCTAAGACATCTTCTATACCGTCCAACTTAACGATGTTCTCGTTGACCTTCAAACCAGCCTTTTCCATCTCCTGCATGGCTTCCCAGTGGGTTTGAAATTCTTCCCCTTCCATGTAACTCAAAGTGTAAACAAAGATATCCAGCGGTCTTTCAGCCACCACCTTCGGATCTTTATTCCTGACAGTTCCAGCAGCTGCATTTCTGGGGTTGGCGAAGGGTTCTTTACCCTGTTCCTCCCTTTCTTCGTTCATCTTTTTAAATCGGTCTCTGGGCATATAGACTTCACCGCGTACTTCTGCAGTATCTATCACGGTCCCATCCCTCAATCTCAGTGGTATCGAATGTATGGTTTTCAAGTTGGGTGTGATATCCTCACCCCTTTCCCCGTCACCTCTGGTCGCTCCTCTTTGAAACACCTTATCTTCATAATATAGAGCAACTCCCAAACCATCGATTTTAGGCTCGACCACGTATTCCACCTTATCCTTACCTAGACCTTTTTTAACCCGTTTATCGAATTCCTTCAATTCTTCGTGATTGTAAGTATTATCTAAGCTGAGCATGGCGCTCATGTGTTCAACAGTTTCAAATTTCTCGATCTCACCGGCTCCGACCCTCTGAGTGGGGGAATCCGGTGTAACTAGTTCTGGATAAGCTTCTTCTAGAGCCTCTAACTCCTTGACCAGCATGTCGTATTCATAATCACTGATCTCAGGGTTATTCTCGAGGTAGTACTTCCTATCGTGATATCTTATCTCACTGCGCAGTTCTTCGACCCTTTTCTCAGCTTCTACTTTATCTTCCTGTATCTCGAGATCTCCCATTATTCATCTCCCCTTCAAAAAGTCCATCAAGTCTCCATAAGACATTGTATTGATAACATCATCCTTTTCCAACCATCCTCTACGGGCGATTCCCACACCGTACTTCATAAAATCCAGGTGTTGTAGACCGTGGGCATCGGTTCCCAAGGAGATCATAACTCCATTCTCCATGGCATCTCTAGCATCTAAAGAATCCAGATCCAATCTTTGTGGAGATGCGTTTATCTCCAGTACTACGGAATTATCCTTGGCAGAACTGACTATATCCCTCATATCAACACTGTACGGTTCTCTCTCTCCGATCTTCCGTCCAGTAGGGTGTGCGAATATATCGATCAATCCGGTACTGAATGCGTCGGTGATCCTTTTTGTTTGATCTTCGGCGTCCATCCTAAAATTTGAATGTACCGCTCCTAAAACTAGGTCCAATCCTTCTAATGTTTCGCTGTCCATATCCAGACTTCCATCTTTTTTGATATCCACTTCTATCCCGGAAAGTAATTTGATATCTAATTTCTCCTGAGCTGACTGTATCTCTTCCTCCCGCTCCCTCAGATCCTCTTTATCCAATCCCCCAGCTACTGTAAGACTTTGAGAATGGTCAGTAAGTGCGAGATATTCGTATCCTTTTTCTTGGGCAGCCGTACCCATCTCTAATATAGTATTTACACCATCGCTCCAATCTGAGTGACTCTGGAGGTCCCCTTTGATATCTTCCAATTCAACCAATTCAGGGAGTGAACTCTCCTTTGCTGCTTCGATCTCGCCTCGATTTTCCCTCAATTCAGGGGGGATCCAATCCAGCCCTAGTTTTTTATAAACTCCTTTCTCGTCTACACCAGCAACTTTCTTTTCACTCTGCTTTTCAAACAATCCATACTCGTTCAATTTGTAGCCCTTGTCTATAGCTACCTGCCTCAATTCTACATTGTGCTCTTTTGAACCGGTAAAGTACTGTAAAGCAGCACCAAAACTTTCAGCTTCCACCACCCTTAGATCCGCCTGAATCCCTCCTTCCATCCTGACACTAGTTTTTGTATCCCCTTTGACTAAAACCTCATCTACATCCGCGTAATCCGCAAACGAATCCATAAGTTTAGAACTGTCACCGGCTGCCAATATATCCACGTCACCGATAGTTTCTTTCAGCCTCCTTAAACTACCGGCTTTTTCGATCATGTCGGCATCCTTTTCCAGATAGGTTATCAAAGAATCTGCCAAAGGAAGAACTTCGTTTAAAAGATGCCTTCCAGATACCTTCTCGAGCATATCGATACCACGGATTATCTTGTCTTCAGTTTTCTTACCAAAACCCTTTATATCTCTGATCTCACCATCTTCTGCGCTCTGTTTCAGCGACGCTAAATCAGTTATATCCAACTCTTCGTACAACTTCTTAGCTTTTTTAGGACCGATATCTGGGACTCTCATTACCTCTATGAGCCCTTCAGGCATTTCATCTTTGAGGTCTTCCAAATACTCCAATCCGCCGGTTTCTATTATCTCGTTGATCTTTTCCTCAATTGCCTTTCCTACACCATCGATTTCCCTTAAATTATCGTTTTCATAATAGTCTAGAATATCTTCTTTCATAGACTCGATATTCCTAGCAGCTTTACGGTAGGCTCTAGGTTTAAAATCTACACCCTCGAGCTCCAATAGGTCAGCTATATCATAAAAAATATCGGCGATCTTCTTATTCAACATACTAAATAGAAAGCGTTTTCAACACTTTAATCTTTTTGATTAACCCGGATTCAAACCCTTCATTACACCAGCTTTTCAAGCAGCTGTTTGATCTCGAACAAGTGGTTCTCCATGTCATCTAACTTTCGATTTATTTCTTTTAGGCTTTCCTCTGGATAGATCTCAGCTTTGGACTCAGATTGAAGTGGTTCTTCAGCTTCTTCTTCCTCGAACTTCTCTTCTTCTTCAGCTTCTTCTATCTCTTCCACATCCACTTCTTCTTCCGCCTTTTCTATGTCCTGTCTCATCTCATCATTTATATCTTTCAATAGTTCTAAAGAATACAGATAATCGCCGGAATCTGCCTTTTGTTTTGCAGTTTGGAATACCCGTATGTAGTGCTCGATATCTAGACCAAGTTTTTTCAGTTCTATGATATTGCGCTTACAATCTTCTATCTTATCGGAGATGTCGAGAACTATTTCAGATTGGTCTAGAAATTCATCTATATTGTCAATCCCTTTTTGATAGGAACCGTCTTTACGGGCTTGAACAGCACCGTTCACCAACCTCTTTAACATCCCGATATCAATGTCTATCCCCCTCAGTTCTGATAACTTCTTGCGGGCAGATGGGAATTTATCTTCTAGTTTCTGTTTCAATTCATAATGGTCCTGTATATCATCTAAAAGTTCCCTTAATTCTATGACCCTATGATTGTACTCACCATTTTTAAAACTATTCAGCAGCTTATTTAGGTCTTCCTTATATCCTGACTTGATCTCTCCTTCTGGGAAATCCCCTAAACGGTCTTTGATCTCGTCTATAACTTCCCTGGATTCTATTATGCTTTCACCTTGTTCGATCAAGTAATCCGCCATCTCGATAGCTTTTGGGAGGTTGTACTCTTTTTTGGCAGTTCTCATCTTCTTGAATCCTTTTTTGAATTCATCTAGATTCAGGTCAGCATCTCTAGCATTTCTAAGGATGTCTTTAACTTTCTCTACTTTATCATCTAATTCATCCTCGAATCCGTGTTCCTCTATATGATTCATCATCTCGTCTGCTAGTTCACTTTTGGTGGAAAAGCTCTTAGGATCGTCAATACCCATTTCAGCTGCGATATTGTTCATCTCTTTCCTCGTATTCTCACGAGTTATATCTTCCGCTTTCATAAATTATCCGCCCTCTTTTCTTTCAAACAATGCTACAAATATTCAGTAAATTAGTATGGGGTACTGTTATTTATAATACTCGATATATCTTCAAATGACTGCTGTTGAACGGTTTTTATTAAGAACGTTAAACTATCGGATATCAACGGGGGTCCACTGATATGAGCGGAGTAAATATCGATCTTGGCTTGAATACCTTATTTCTTGTATATATGCTGTGAAGTAACTTGAATTTAAGTGTTGGAAAAATTATTTATACACCCACCCTATTGTGATTAACATCAAGATAACACC
>JBMCUO010000062.1:0-10225 GCA_048622455.1 Candidatus Saliniplasma sp.
CTAGATTTTCGATATCATCTTGCATCTCTGGTATCTGCGGCAGATACAGTGCATATACATTTTCTGTGACTATATCTCCTTCCTGATTTTCAGCCTTTACTTCGAAAATATTTTGTCCTTCTATCAAAGTTGTGTTATGAGTAAATGTACCATTAGCATCAACGGTTACCTCTCCCCTATCTATATAAACTGTAGCGTTCGGATCAGTTTCTCCTTGTATTGTGAAATCCTCGTCATATGTCAGTTCTTTTACACCATCCTTTGGATGGTTGATATCCAAAGTCAATTCATGTGTATTTACTGTGAAATTTACAGTTTCAATATATTGATTACCAGCTTTATTTGTGGCTCTGATGTAAACTGTATGCTCACCATCTTCTAGTTTATCAAAGGTATGTGACAATTCTGGTGTTGGTGCGGGCTCTTCATCTTCAGCAATAGCAGCTGCTACAGAACCGTCCCCAGATGCACTGTAAATTACCCCATCTGATTCAAACACCTGGTGTACGAAATGATCGTGATGTTCATGTTGCCATATTTTGCTTCCATCATCAGCATCAACCGCAAGCACAGTATTGTCTTCAGAAGCGCTGTATACAATTCCGTTCGCTTCATGTACCGAGTATACCTGTGAAGGTGTGTCATCATGATGTTCATGCATCCATATCAGTTCTCCATCATCTGCATCAGCAGCGAACACCTGACCGGGACTGCCCCAGCCACCGTCACCACCGCTGTAAACAACACCATCTGATTCATAGACTGAATAGATCATGCCATCGTGATGAGAGTGGTCCCAGATGAATTCACCAGTTTCAGCATCAGCGGCTACTACGAGATTATCGATGATCGATCCACTGTAAACTACTCCATCAGATTCATGTACTGAGAACACACCAGATCCGCTAGAATGATGATCATGTTCCCAGATTAACTCACCCGTTTCTGCATCAGCAGCGATTACAGAGGTGTCTCCTGACCCACTGTAGACCGTGTCATCTGTGGCATCGACTGAGTAAACAGCACTACTGTGATGGCTGTGTTGCCACTTTAATTCACCAGTTTCAGCGTCAGCAGCCACAACAGTTCCATCGTATGAGCCGCTGAACACTGTACCATTAGCTTCTACAACATAACCAACATTATTTTCGTGATGTTCATGTTGCCATAGTACTTCTTCCTCTTCATAATCATATGCTATCACTGTGTCGTCCCAAGAACCGCTGTAAACAACACCGTCTGATTCGTATACGGAGTATACATAATCATCATGCTTGCTATGCTGCCAAAGGAGGTCTCCACCTTCATCGGGTGGTGCAGGTTCTTCATAATCGTAATCGATCCAACCATTGTTATCAAGTCTAACATCGTATTTATCGACTGCTGATAATACGTCCTCATCTTTCCAGGTAACTTCTCCTTTCCATTCAAGTTCTAAACTATCATTCTCAATAACCTGGCCTTCTTCTACCGATGTCACATTCATATTGGGGTTAGTTGTATCGTAAATCACTTCGATAGATGATATGTGTTCATTATTTGCAATATCGGTAGCCCGTACGCTGATCATATTTTTACCCTCTTTCAATTCTGTTACAGTGTACGATTCACTGAGTCCGACATCAGTCCAATCATCTTCATTCAATCGTATATCGTAGTTTGCAATCTCAGTAATCTCGTCATTTCCATACCATTCGAGAGTGAAATGGCTTTCTCCGAAGGCCTCCCCGTTCTCAGGATTTGTGATATCTAATTCGGGAACACTTGTATCTACAGTGAATTCGACTGTATCCATTTTGTGGTTACCTGCTTCATCTACTGCTCTAATATCTATGATGTTTTTTCCTTCTGGAACTTTCTGTATATCTGCTTCAGTATTATCTTCAACATTTGTCCAACCCAATACATCTCTTACTCGAAGTTCGTAATATGCGATATCTGTAACTTCATCTTTACCAGACCATGACACATTGACTGTGCTATCGTTCAGTTTCTCCTGACTCTCTGGTGTAATTATGTCTACTTCTGGATTGGTAATATCCACAATGAAATTCCATTCTTCATTTTGTACCTGGTATTCACCATCATCTATGACCACGTACCATGCATATTCTCCTTCTGGTAGGAATTTATCCCACTCTACACTGATCTCATCACCTTTATATACATCATTCACTTCGCCGATCAATTCGTCGGTCTCTGCACTGTAGAATGATATGTTCATAGGAGTATTCGATGAAGAATGTGCTGCAGTAAGTCCAAGTTCTAAGTAATCATGTTGACTTACTTGAACTGCAGATTCGTGTCCAGGTGATAGTTCTTCTTGAGGATAAGGTGCTGTTGGCTCTTTATCACTTACACCTTCAAGATTTTCGATACCATCTACATTCTCTGCCTTTATCGTGTAAATCCATGTTTTATTATCAGCTGTACCTGCACTACGGTCGAAATACCTGTAGCTATCGAATCCATCTGCCTCTATCTCTGCTATTTGTTCACCGACATCATCCGTGTTTTCAGATCTGTAGACGTTGTACTTCTCAATATTATTTGCACCAGCTCCATCATCAACACTGGAATCCCAGGTGATAATGTTGTCTTTATTATCTCCGACACCGCTGTATGGTCTTTCTGCTGTAACTTCTATATCATCGATTCTCCAGCCTAGTTTGTTACTTTCCCAATGATCAACTCCAGCACTCCAGTTGAATTGGACAGTCTCACCTATATAATCTTCAAGGTCGAACCTTACTTTATTCCATTTATTCATCTCAGTCCATGCTGGTTCACCAGATAACGGGTTGTCAAACTCTTCTGATATAGTATCGGAATAGCCGTTTTCTGGTTCTATAAGCTCCCAATTATTGCCGTCAGTAGATATCTTCAAATTGCCTCCGTCGTATCTGTAATCAAAATCTCTCCAATGGTAGAAGGTTAGTTCTGATTCTGAAGAATCTTCAGGTATCTCTATTTCTGGCGATATCAACCAGCTCAAACCTCCACCATCTATGTTTTCATAACCGTTGTCTCCGAAATCCCATGAGTAATCTCCAGTAAAGGAACCGTGATCTCTCACATTCCATTCATTTACTCCGTTAGGTATCTCTCCAACATCGTAACCTGTTTTTGGAACGCCCTCTTCTAATGTATCCTGGAATAGTGTCTCTTCCTCCAATGAAACATAGTCAACGTTAGCATTTTCTGGCGGCTCAGATGCTATAATTTCAAATTCTTGACTGGTATTTTCCGCGTATAAACCATTGTCATCATTCAATCTCACCTTTATCAAAGCGCTGTAAGAAGTCTCTTCAGTTATGTTCCAATCGTATGATCCATCATCATTGTTCTCTACAGTTATCTCTTCCCATGTTTGACCTGCATCTAAACTGTATTCGAGTTCAGCTGAGACAATCTCACCTGCATCACCTAAATCCGTGTTCCATTGAATTACTTCAGTCGTATTAGAATACCATCTGCTCGTCTCACCAGGTGATATTACATCAACCGAAGGTGGTTGGTATTCCGATAATACGAAAGACTTACTGACAGTAGTAGAGCTCCCTTCATTATCCTCTATGGTTATTCTTATGTGTGACTCATTTTTAGTACCGTCAATCTCAGGTATCAACCAATCATAGGTACCAATTCCAGAATCGACATCGATATTTTCATCTATAGTAGTCCAGTTTTCACCAGAATCGGTTGAATATTCAATATTCACCTGAGTGTTTTGTCCTCCTGAAGCTGCATACCATTCAATTTCGTTCTGGTCGCCAGAAGACCATATAAAATTTTCCTCAGGAGAATCTATTCTCACAGAAGGAGATTCAACATCTGGATTTTCGGTAATGTTCTCGTTACCTACATCATCAACTGCTGATATATCGTACCAGTATCTTGTATAATCATCTTTTCCTTTATTTTCATCGATATACTCTCCTGTTCCTGGCCTTACAGTATCGATTATTTCCCATTCGCCCGGAGTACCGTCCGTAGATTCAGCCCTGTATATACGGTATCCTTCAAATGTTTCATTTGAATCATCTTCTGATAGGTCCCAAGTTATATTATTATCCTCAGAATCTTTCGACCAATTTACATCAATATTATTCACTGCTACAGGTGGTTCTCCATCAATGTCTGCATAATCGTATTTGTATTCCTCTAAACTTTGGTCGTAATACACTGCTTCAATCTCGTACCCATGTTCAACGTAAAGACCCTGGTCATCATCTTCAAAATCAGGAGATACATCAACTGATCCGCTGACTACACCTCTTCTTTCTCCTCTCAGTCTAACTGAAACATTATCTACTTCATCACCATTAAGATCATAACTTTTCAGATCTACACTAACTGTATCCTGATCAAACATATCTTGGTCTATGACGTCGATTTCTACCGTATCTTCCTCAGCGTATCGGTCTGAGTCCATGGCTAATTCTCCATCTTCTGGTAATATTGAATTCTGTGCTGTGAGTGCATAGTCTTGATTTGCCTGTCCGTCATTATTTGCATCAGCAGGTATGTTGGTACCTTTTACCCTTACTGTGTAGATTCCGGGTTCGAGATCTTCTGAGGGGATGTAGACGTTTTCAACATTATTTACATCATCCCATCCGTCTTCATCAAGGTCGAAATCTTCCATAACATCAGCATCAGGATAAGTAAAACCATCATCACTTTCTCCATCTCCTGATAAGTCAAAGGCATTTCCACGGATAATATCTCCTGAAGGAGTCTCGACTTCAAGGTCAAGGTTATTCTTCAGAGCGGGACTACCATTTTCATTGTCGCCGTCTAATGCATTTTTATCAGTCCATGTTGTAGTGATCTTCATAGGTTCTCCTTCTTCATCATAAGTTAATTTATACTCGTCCTCTTCACCAGTTGTCAAAAGGGAAGTCTGATCTTCAAACATGTAATTAATCGGGTCTTCCAAAGGATATTCCAGTTTTGATACGTCAGCTACTCCCCAACCTTCGTCTTTATTGGGAATATGCCCACTAGTATCACCTTTTTCTGGATCTAATTCATTAGCTGTGTTTATAAGGATTGATTTAACCATTGCGGGACTTGGTCTGACACCCATATTTTGTTCATACCAATCTACAACTATTGTTGAGGCGCCAGCAACTAAAGGATTACCGAATGAAGTTCCACTTGCTGATAAGTAATCTCCCTCATCATCCAAAGGAGTATTTTGTGAAATCACACTTTCAGAGGGTGCAATGACATCTGGTTTAACTCTGTTATCTTTTGTCCATCCTCTTGAACTTGAATCGTACATGTTCTCAGGATTTTCATACCCAAGCCCTGGATTATAGGGTTGATTACCCCCCACAGTTATGATATTTTTAGCGGTTGCTGGGCTACCTATGGTTCCATTACCCATCCATCCGTCGTTTCCAGCGGATGTGGTTATGACCATCGGTTGATTACCTTCGGTATCTCTGTCTGCATCTCTTACAGCCTGGTCGAAGACTTCATCAGCAGTGATATATGTACCATATGTTCCCGAACCCCAGGAATTACTGTGGATATATGCATCGGATTGCTGTGCAACCTCTTCGATAATAGGATAATACTCATCTATCATCGAATTTCCGTCATCATCAAATATTTTCATAGCAAATATTTCAGAGTTAGATGCTAAGCCCTGTCCCATATAATACGGGTTTTCGCCATCATCGTATTCATCCCATGTAGCTCCGCTTCCATCATAAGTATCTCCAGCGACTAGACCAGTACAGGCTGTGCCGTGGTAATGTCCTCCAGCCCAATAATCTTCGTCATCTCCAATACTGTGACCTCCGATTACTCTACCGGTGAAATCTTCCACTCCAGCATCTCCGATAGTTCCGTCTCCGATGCCAGTGTCAGCTATAGCTACTGTTATTTCTTGCCCAGTATAACCTATCTGGTTCATGTATGCTCCGTAATCTCCATGTTTTCTATATGGAATATCCGGATTACCTTCTCTTTGATCACCACCCGTATGTTCGTACTCATCGTCCATGAACCATAGACCACCACCGATCTGCTGGATATCCATCTCGCCATGAAGTTCAGGTTCGATATATTCAGAAATATAGTATACTCCTTTGTTCTCTGCGAGTGTTTCTACCTCTTCTGCAGAATCTGTATCTATTACAAATCTGAAACCCTGATCTTTGAGATTTTCGAATCCTATGATATCATGATTGAGTGCTATTTTTTCGATATCATCTGCACCAGCGTAAGGATTTAGTCTTATATCCAATGGGGAGTTCTCTTGAAGAGCATTACCTATGTTTAAATCGATCTTGTATTCTGGCTGATAAATACCTACCCAATCAACGAAATTAAATTCACGAACATCATCAGCTTCCTCAGGAGTCATGCTCACTTCGTATGCATAATTCGGGATGTAGTTGATAATATCAACACCTACCTTCTCTAATTCATTTCTCCATTCAGGATTGACTGGTCCGATCATATCTATAATATAGATGCCTTCAGTACCTGACTCGTATTCTTCAATGGTCAGTTCATTTTTTTCTTCGAGTTCATAATCATTGGTATCTATCTTGTGACCATTCACATGCAGTTCGTTCCTATTTTCCAAATGATCAAGTTTATAATCGTCAGCTAGTTCGTCCGCTTTTGTAGTTCTGAGAATTGTATTCTTTCCATAATTGTCTATTATTTCACCGTATTCCTTCAAATCTTCGAGTTCATCAGGATTTTCAGTGTTTATTAGTACAACCGAATCCCGTGTCTCGTTTAATTCCTTTGTTTCACCAGGTTCCTCTTTTCCCATGGCCATCATCCCTGGGATGATAGCTCCTGTCAGCAGTACAATTGTCATCACTAAAACAGAAAATCTGTTTTTTGCTATATCATTCATAAATTTGTACCTCGGTTGCCTCCATTTTCATAATTTGATATAAACCTCACTACCACATGTGGTAGTTTTAAAATCAAAACGTTTATTTATATAATTATAAGAAGTATAATTTATTCAGGTTAAATGCTAAATGAAACTTAACCATATATAAAACTAGATTTTATAGAATACTTTTATAAGTGTGTTTTTCTATGAATGTAAAAGAATGCATCTAAATAAGGGAAGGTATAGGATATTGATTCATCTAGAAATCCAGATGGATTCTGTAGGTTTTGAAACATATGAAAAGGTTCCTTACAGCATATGTCAAAATGGAATCGCTGAAGCTGTAAATCTATCCAGAAGCAGAACAAGTGAAATAATAAGAGACATGATAGAGGATGATCTGGTAGAAGAGAATGTTAGGAGAGTTGTTGGGCTTAAGCGCCGTCGAAAAGTATATTCACTTACCCGAAAAGGTCTTAAAAAGGTTAAGGAAGTTAAGGATAGATTGGGAAATAAAAAGGTGACAGTGAAACGAGAGTCTGCTGAATATGAAGTCGAGCTTGAAAAAATCGATACTTTTATAGATTCTAGGAAACCATTATTGATAGCTCTTAACAATCTAAATGAAGATGATGTTATAGACCTGAGGGCATCTGAAAAAAAAAGGAAAGAAGTGTTCGTAGGGAGAAGTGATGAGATAAATTATTTATTGAAAATTTTAGAAAAATCAAATAGTAATGAGCCCTCTACAGTTCTTATCAAAGGGAAGGCTGGTATCGGTAAAACAAGGCTGGTCAATGAATTCAGAGAGAAGACACTTTCTGAAAATGTTATATTCTTAGATGGAAAAGCATATTACGAGAGTTCAGAACCGTATCTTCCTTTCAAAGAGGCATTTAAAGATTTGGAAAGGAAATCTGAACCATTGCAGTTTTCAAATAGACATCTGGATGAAAGTGAAGATAGTCGGTTTTATGAGGAGGAGCTAGATAATACAAGGGATCTGGTATTTTCTGAAACTGCTGAGAATATCAAATCACTAGCGGAAGATAAAGCGATGGCTGTATTTATCGATGATCTTCAATGGGCAGATAAAGCCTCTTTGGTTTTATTTCATTATTTGTCCGATAAGTTAAGAGAAACACAGGTAATGCTGATAGGGGCATACAGACCTGAAGATATAGATGATAAGGATTTTTTAAAAGAGGTAATTCAAAGGATGAGGAGGCAGCATCTTTTCGAAGAGATAGAACTGGAACCATTGAAGGTTGAAGATACAAAAGAGATAATCCAAGGTCTCATCGATAGGGTTGATGTTCCAAATGATTTTGTGAAGATGATCCATGACTCTTCAGAAGGAAACCCCTTGTTTGTTGAAGAGTTCGTAAAACAGATGTTGGATGATGAGATCCTAGACCCTAAAAATAACAAGTTCCCTACTAAAAAGGATGATGTAGAAATACCAAAGGTGATCAACGAAATAATCGATAGGAGAATCAAGAGATTATCAAAACAGAATTTGAGGGTGCTTCAGATAGGAAGTATAATTGGTGAGGAGATACCATTTTCCCTTTTGATATCAGTAAGTGGTATGGATTCTTTCGATCTTTTAGAATACGTGGATACCCTAACGGGTACTGGAATATGGGGTGTGGAAAGTGATGAAGATATGTACTATTTCAATCATGGTCTGATACATTTAACTGTTTACGAAGGTATTCCTGATCAATTAAGGAAGGAGATACATGGAAAAGTTGCATTGTCCATGGAGGATGTATTTGAAGGTGATATAGAGGACCACTATTCAGATATTGCTTATCATTTTAAAGAGGCTAGAAAATACAATAAAAGTGTAGATTATTATTTTAAAGCGGGAAAAAGAGCAGAGGATGTCTACGCTTATGAGGATGCTGTAGAAATGTACGATGAGGCATTGAAGCTATCTGAAAAAAGAAGTAGATGGAAGATTTTAGAGAAGTTGGGGGATGTACATAGGGTGGTCGGTAAGTATGATGACAGCCTTGAGTATTATAAAGAGATAATTAAAAAAGATCTAGGGAAGAATGTCCAGCAAAGAATCTATAGAAAAGAAGCTCAGGTGTATGAGAGTGAAGGTAGATTTGACGAAGCGGTGAATATCATAAAGGAGGGTTTATCAGACGTTTACGAGAAAAATGTAGAGACATGCAGATTATTCAGTAAGAAGGGTCTAGCTGAAATGAGGCAGGGAAAGTATGAGATGGCTCTAGATGATTTTAAAGAGGCCTTAGAAACCTGTAAAGATTTTGGTGGTGATAGGGAATATGCTGATATATACCTAGGTCTTGGAAATATTTACTTTTACATGGGTGAAATAGATAAATCCATCAAATATCTAGATAGAGCATTAGATAAGTGGGAACAGGTAGGAAATCGCAGAGGAAAGTCATCTACACTTAATAGTTTAGGTATAGTTCATCTCAATAAAGGCAATTTGGATAAGGCGCTTGAATATTATGAAAAAAGTTTAGATATAAGAAAACAAAGAAAAGAAAAACGAGATATATTCTCAACTCTAACCAATATAGGTACTATATACCTCAGAAAAGGCGAACTTGAGAAGGCATTTGACCACTATAATGATAGTTTGAAGGTATGGAAAGAGATAGGAGATAAGCAGGGTATAGTAATATCTTTGATAAACCTGACCGAATATCACATCAAAATGGGAGAGTTGGATAAAGCCCTTCAAAAACAGACTAAAAGTTTAGAAATCTGTAGAGCTATCAATTTTAAAAAGGGAGAGGCTGCAGGACTTAGCAATATTGGTGCAATATATTTAAAAAAGGGTGATTTAAAAAAGTCAAAAGAAAAGTACGAGAGATGTTTAGAACTGTGTGAAGATATTGGGTATCGTTCACTTTTACCGGATCCACTAAGAGCTCTATCTGAGATAAATATCCTTGAAGGAGACCTTGATGAAAGTTTGAAAAATGTCAAAAAGGCCTTAAAGATTTCTAAAGATATGGATGCTGATTTGAAAGAGAGTGTTAGTCACAGAATATTGGGTATGGTTTACAGGGAGATGGGTAAAAACGATAAGGCTAAAAAAGAGTTTGAAAAATGCAGAGATATGTTGGAAGATGTAGGTGATAGACCTGAATTAGCTGAGCTGTACTATCAATATTCAATTCTTTTACATCAGATGGGAGAAAAACAGAATGGTAATAAAATGATGGAAACTGCTCACAGCATGTTCGAAGAGATGGGTATGAAGTTAGATGAAGAGAAAACGAAAAAGATGTTGAATTCTTGATCTAATTTATTGCAATCGACCGACCGTAGGGAGGTCATATACCCACAGCTTTTAGC
>JBMCUO010000063.1:0-10152 GCA_048622455.1 Candidatus Saliniplasma sp.
CTTTAAATCTATCTCTTTGACCTCGTCTATGGGCTTCCGTTCTGATAGCATAGCCCCTTCTATAAAAAATAACTAATAGGTTCCATCGGATATATTCACTTAATCTCATAATCTATATATACTCAAAACTTTCTTTCTGAATTTGTGAAATCATATGGAAGCCCTTTATCTCCCCACATATTATTTTATTATGCCCGGGATTTTATTAGGGTTTATTTGGCACATATACCATGAGAAAAAAACCCTAGATACATATGATGAGAGATATAATGAGAGAAAGAAGAGAAATGAAAGTTTTGGAGATAAAGAAGCTGATTCTAGAGAAGCTTTGAGGGAAAAAATAAAAAAATATAAAATAGTCCTGATAGTTTTGATTTTGATCCTTTTACCCAGTTGGCATGTGGCTACTACATACTACACAGATTATGGGGTGCATAAAGAACTAAGGGGGTCAACAGGTGTATTTGGTCCACTCTATGAACAACATGACCCCGTAGGACAATCTATAGGTCCTTCTTATGATGTAGATGGAATAACTGCGCAGATGAAAGAAGACCAAAATATCTGGAGGTATGAACAGCTTGACGAAGCGATAGATTTTAGTGACCTTACTAGAGTTCCTGGTTCATTAGCTGTTTATCGTCTAATAGATAACAGAATAATTGTAACTTACACATATTTGGCTCCTTATCCATTGGTAAAAACATTTGGATTTGTAATAAAAGATATTCAGGGTGAAGAAACATTTATTTTAATAAGCAAGGATACGATCATATTTCCACAAAGCCCACATAAAGCTGGAGATGTATTTGATATATAAATAGAAACTATCGTTTGTCATTAATCAGCTTAATTCTTGGGTCTAAAAAACCGCTAATGATATCCGATATCAACCATATTGTTATATATAATGCCGCATTGAAAAATGTCAATCCCATAATTACTGGTATATCGACAACCATCACATCTATAGTTGCTCGGTAATAAAGCCATCCTAGGCCAGGCCAACCAAATATAGCTTCGGTTATCACCAACGCAGGCATGGTCAAAAGAAATGAACGTAAAGCGTTCGAAACGATTGTGGGACTTGCAGTTTTAAGGGCATGTTTATATATTATATTTTTTTCAGATAAACCTTTTCCTCTAGCTGCCATTATGTAATTATCATGTAAGATATCACTTATCAGGTGTTTAGTACTCCATGCTCTAGCTCCGAACATAGTCAGGACAATAGTAACTATCGGGAGTGTCATTCTGTGAATTACTCCGATGTAATAATCTAGACCACTACTCCTAGGAAGTGGGAGGGCAGCTCCAGGGAATAAACTTAATTTGAATGAAAATACGATCAACAAAAGCATGCCTAACCACCACATAGGCATACTAGAGGATAACATACTACCAATCTCTAATATTATATTCGATTTACCATCGGTTTGCTGTGCAGATTTCAGACCCCAAAACAATCCTAAGATGGTATAGATAACAGCAGATGTCCCATAAAGAAGGACGGTATAAGGAAAAACTTCTACAATTATATCCAAAACCTCATAGCTGACTGGAGCTTCAGATGTATGGAGAGAATAAGATCTTCCGAAATCTCCTTGAAAAACTTTTAATGTATTCGCTATAGTCACTTCCCAATAAGATTGATCTGTCCCAAATCTTTTTTTAAGTTCTGTGGTTTTGTTATCTTTCCATTCTACTCTTTCAGCGTATGTCATATTATCTATAGTTGAGTTATGTTCAATTGTACTGATTAGAGTGTTCCTAACATCGACTTTTCTCCTTTCATAATTATAAAATGTGAAAGAAGCAGATATGATAAAAATAACAATCAGTAGTACGAGCATGCCTGTAGAAATCCTCGATAAATAATACTTCCATGACTTATCCATCTATCTGATGAAAAATTAAAATAGGTATATAATTTTTTCTTCTGATTATCGTTTAAAGATTTTGTTATAAACATGTGATTCTTTGACCTCGTCTATGGGCAGTATAGTGATGAAGTAGATGAAAAATTATATGAGTTACTTTACCAATCTGTCTTCAGATAAAAAATTACCATGAAGTGATAATATGGGAAAGAACAAATACGACGTGAAAAGAGGTCATTTCAAGAACATAGAAGGTGACAAGTTAAAGGATTTGATGGATGAGATCTTCGAAGGTGTTGAAGAGAAAGAAGAGAAGCTGATCACATCCTACGGAGCCATAGACCACTTAGAGGCCTGGACTGAAGGTAGAACAAGCCTTTGGGTGGATGTTGAAATGGACGACGATGCAGATGAAAAGGAAGCCATGGAAACTATTTCAAAATGGAATGACTTTTTAGAGAAAGCAACGGGATTCGACGCAAAGAAAAGAAGAAAAAGAGCAAAGAAAAAAGCAAAGAAATCTTGATAAATAATATATAAGGCAAATATTTTACCGAAGAGTGATTATATGGCTGAAGAAAATAAATTAGCAAATCCCGCTCCATTAGGTTTGATGGGTTTCGGTATGACTACCGTACTTTTGAATATACATAATGCCGGGTTTATAGCCCTAGGCAGCATGATCATAGCAATGGGTATCTTTTACGGTGGTTTTGCTCAACTCATCGCCGGATGGTGGGAGATCAAACAGAAGAACACATTTGCAGGTGTAGCTTTCAGTTCCTATGGCCTGTTCTGGTTAAGTTTCGCAGGATTGGTCATAATACCCAATTTAGTGGAAGGGATCGACGCTCCTGGACCAACTGCATTAGCAGCCTATTTAGCTATGTGGGGGCTGTTCACCGGTTGGATGTTCTTATCTACACTAAAATTGAACAGAGCGCTTCAAGTGGTCTTTGGGACTCTTACGATCTTGTTTTTCCTTCTAGCTATAGGTGATGCTACGGGTTCGTCTCTGATAATAAAGATCGCTGGTTTCGAAGGGATAGTCTGTGGTTTCAGTGCGATATACACCGCCATGGCAGAGGTAACAAACGAATACTACGATAAGACCATATTCCCTATCGGACCCGTCGAGGAATGATGGTACTAGTTCGTTATCTCAGACCCGACGGAGAACCTAGAGAGTGGGAACAAACACTTCTGGCGGATAGAGAGAACGTGATCGTATCCACCTTTCGATTCCACCTGGAAAAACCTTTTTCTCCTTTTGATTCCTGTATTTTAATTAGAGATGGTTACTACGGAGTTATGTTTGACCTTTTAGACAGATGGTACAACGTTGTAAAGATATATGGGTATAAGAAAAAGTTAGTGGGATATTACTCAGATATTCGTACTCCCCCCAAGAGTATTAAAGGAGGTTACAAGGCTGTAGACCTTTTTCTAGACTTTTGGGTGGACCTAGATGGGAGCTATATAATTTTAGATCTAGATGAGTTTCAAGTAGCCAATCTATCTAAGGATATGGAAAAACATGCAAAGGATGCCGCTAAACAATTGAAAGATATGATAGAAAAGGATAGTTATCCGCCAAAGATTGTGAAATCTTTCAATATATCTGCAGATGAAATAGGAGTTTGATATTTTGACTTTGTCTAAAAATTGAATTCCCTGCGGAATTCCCCGGCGGTGATTGTCAATTTGAGACAATATATATATATACATATTAATTAATCTTGCTAATTACTACTATATAAACCTATATAAAGTGTCATACAGCCCCTTTAAAATTCCTTAAGGATTTCTACCAGTAAGCGTCTGACGAAAGATTTTTTATAGATTAGTACATCCTTAGAATTCCCTAGAAAAATATCCTAAGCGGTGAAAAAGGGTGGAAACGAGAACCTTAGACCCCTGTAGATATAAGGTCTTAATTTCCACATGAAATGAAGGGGGTTGCTAGGGGCATAGCCCTGAGGAACAAAAGAACGATCTAATGAGGATCGTCATAAATACCTTCAAGCCCAGAAGGTTCAAAGAGATTTCAGGGGAGATAAATATGGAAGGAAATGTATTCAGCAGTTACATAAATTCGAAGCCTTTATTCAAAGGGGATAGGGATATCCTACGCCCCTCATACATCCCAGAGGACCTACCTCATCGGGAGAAGTATATCAACGATTTGGCCTCTATTATGGTTACAGCTCTCCGAGGGAACCGACCATCTAACGTATTGATCTTCGGGAAAACCGGAACCGGTAAAACGGCGGTAGTTCGTTATTTAGAAAGGGAGATAAACAGGCTGAAAAAGGAATCCGCTGAGAGCAACCTAGAAGGTGAATTTAATAGTGAGAATATAGACCGAGTGGAATATGCTTACATAAATTGCGAGGTCGTAGATACTCATTATGGTGTTATGAAGAATATCGGGAATAAATTTGTTGAGAAATGGAGTGAACAGATCCCTTTTACCGGATGGCCCATGGAGAAAGTTTACGAGTCACTTAAAGAACGAATCGACGAGAAACCGCGGGTGGTAGTTATCATACTCGACGAGTTAGATAAACTCGTTTCTAAAAGTGGGGACTCTGTTCTATATCACCTGTCAAAAATAAACTCGGAATTGAAGAATAGTAAAGTGAGTTTGATAGGTATATCTAACAATCTTAAATTCACCGAATTTTTAGACCCTAGAGTTAGAAGCCGTTTAGGTGAAGAAAAATTGATATTTCCACCATACAACGCCGATCAGTTGAAAGATATACTTTCAAACAGAGCTAAAAAAGCCTTTGAGAGTAACATAATATCAAATGAAGTGATATCACTCTGTTCTGCTCTAGCAGCTCAAGAGCACGGCGACGCTAGAAGGGCTTTGGATTTACTAAGAGTTTCCACGGAGATCGCTGAGAGAGAGAGCTGTAATACTATAGACACTAATCATGTCTATAAAGCAAAGAATAAGATCGAACAGGATTGTGTTAGAGAAGCGGTCAATACGCTTCCTACACATTCAAAGCTCGTACTGTACTCAATATTACTCAGCGAAAAAAGCGGTCACGATAAGATGACTACAGGCGAAGTTTATGCAGGATACAAAGAGTTGTGTATCCGTTCCGGGATGGATCCACTCACCCAGAGGAGGATAACTGATCTCATCTCAGAATTGGATATGCTGGGATTGATAAATGCAAGAGTAAAATCATTCGGTAGAAGGGGCAGAACTAGAGAGATACAGGCTAGTGTTCAGAATGGCGAAACTCTAGAGATAATCGAGGATGATGAAAGTATAACACCTGTGGAACAACTCTCTATAGGTAAGGTAAAACAAACAAAACTGATTTAAAAACTATTTTATTCTTATTATTTTTTTCTTTTCAGTTTCCTCACTTTTCTTATCATCTTGATCTTTACTTTTGTGATTATCCTTGAAATAATCGACTCCATATTCCAAAATGATCGGTAAAGAAATTAGTAGGATTATGGAAATGACCAGGTTCCTCCAAGTGTTTGAGGGAACACTATCTGTCCTACCTAGGTAGACCAGCTTGATGGACCCAAACCAAGGCAGCTCACCTCTTGCTTTCCCTTCAACCCATCCAGTTTTTATAGGTTCGTTTATGTTCACGAGATTACCTTGGTCGTAGATACCACGGTCGTTCCTAATATTGTTGTCTCCCATCGTGATAAAGCCCGAGTGTTCATATTCGACGAAATTTTCGAGCTCTATGGTTACAGTTACATCCCTATGACCATAATCATAGAGTATGAGAGTTTCCGAAAGGCCATAGACCTTTTCACCCTCGCTTGTTTCCCAATCTATAGAATACTGCAGTTCGGAAAGAGCGGGTATATCAAAGCCTTGAGAGGTTTCATTGAATTGGAGGTAAAGGATGGGGCGGTGAATAACTGGGGTATAATCTTGAGAACCATCTGGACGGAATACTATAACATCACCGTATTGCCCGTAAGTTTTGTAGCCGGTTCCTTTTCCTTCGATATATGTGACTACATCTTCTCGATTATCAACGGTTTTAACAGCCACGATATCACCAGTATCTATAACACCCAGCTCACTAGCAGGTGGATTACCTTCACCATGACTCATACTCGGTGATTCTACAACGACCATAGGGGGCCATCTTCCGGTGTATATGAAAAGTGAGCTAAGTACGATACTAAGAATTATCAGCGCCACGATAGCATCCTTTAAAATCAAGATGATCTCTTTATGGTAATCTTCCATATCAAACGCAACTAAGAGGCACCATTATTAATTATTTTTCTCGTAAAGAAGGCCAGTTTTGATCAATTCTCCATATACCTTCTCTACTCCTTTCTTTATGTCATCCAAATTCTTTCCGCCGGTACATACGACTTTACCTGACCCAAAAAATAGCATGACCAACTTGGGATCGTTCATCCTATAAACTAATCCCGGGAACTGTTCCGGTTCGTACTCTGTTTTTTCCAGTCCCAGCGATATCGCTAGAGAAGTAAGGTTCAGTGTTCCTTCAAGGTCTGTCGTGGCTACTATATTTTGTATCTGAATATCAGGTTCATCTAAAACATCAATCCCCTTATCTTCTAATGTTCCCTTCAAATATTCAACGGTTCCGTATATCTCCTTTTCGTACTTAGCACCGGTACATACCATCTTCCCACTTCCAAATATGAGAACCGATGTCCTTATGCCGGGTTTTCTTAATTTAAATATGACTCCTCGGAATTTCTCTGGTTCATACTCTGCACCATCTAAGATTTCACAGATTTCATCTAAGTCAAAGGATTTTCCGAGAGTAACTGAGGCAACAATATTTTGTACTTCAATATCAAACAAACGTATCCCTCCTGGATTTTTTAAACTGTCTTCTGTAGGTATTCCTGTAGAATATATTCAATATTTATAAAACTTCCCTTCTATTATCTTTGATTCGAAAGTTAATTAAGGCAAAAGTGATTATCATAGTCCAATGAATAGACCTACAATCGACGAATATTTCATGGCGATGGCAGAACTCGCAGCGTCCCGTTCTACGTGTCTACGTAGAAAAGTCGGTGCAGTGATAGTGAAAGATAAACAGGTTTTGAGCACGGGTTATAACGGCGCACCGAAAGAGCTCCCCCACTGTGAAAAAGTTGGATGCAGAAGAGAAAAGATGAAAGTTAAATCAGGTACTAGACATGAACTATGTCGGGGAGTACACGCTGAACAGAACGCTGTGATACAGGCCGCTGTTTTTGGAGTTAGTGTCAAAAATGCCACATTATACTGTACACACCACCCCTGTGTTTTATGCATGAAGATATTGATCAATGCAGATATAAAAAGGATAGTCTACAAAAAAGGTTATCCCGATGATCTTTCAAAAGAGATGCTTGAGGAGAGCAACATAGTAATAGAAAAAATAGAATGACCAGAAAAATTAAAATGGACCTTTTGAAAGGCCCGTGAAACGTTTTTATAGGCTGAGAGCATCCACTGGACAAACATCGACACAGTTCCCGCAATCTATACAGGTATCTTCATCGATGATAGCTACATCTTCAACAGTTATGGCTTCCACTGGACATTCGGGTTCACATTGGCCACACGCTATGCACGCATCCTCATCTACTTTTACTACCATATTATCACGAGGGATGTGAGGCGTGCAGTATATAAAAGTTTTACTGAATGTTTATAAAGACAGAGCGTCTACTGGACAGACCTCTACACAGTCACCGATATCTTCACATTTATCTGCATCTACTTTGGCTACATCTTCGACAGTAAGAGCGTCCACCGGGCAGGCTTCTTCGCACAGACCACATGCTATACATGTATCTTCATCGATCTTGACTACCATATTATCACAGTGTGAAATGTGTCTCGACCAATAAAAATCTTTCTATGAAAATCAGTGAAAATGAAAAACTATAATTACTGATCCCTCTGATTGAAAATCATGCGAATAATCCTGGACGAAAATATACCTATCGATATCAAAGAAAAGATCAAGGAGACACAGGATCATGACAAAGTCCTAGATGTAGACGAAACCTACAAGGGAATATTGGACTTAAAACTTGTAGATAAGATGGATGAAGAGGATATCATGGTTACCCGAGATGATGAATTACATAAGAACCTCTTGAACATCGGTAGAAAGAGTGTTTATTATGACATCGAAAAGAACAATATCGTTGAGGTTCAGATCAAGCTTCAATATTATCTTAAAAACTATGACAAAGAAACGGTAGAAACTGAATCCAAAATGAATAATCACATCTCTGGGGGACCTAATTCTCTACTGAGAAAGAGATTTGAAGAACTTAAAAAAGAGAACTCCGAGTTAAAATGCAGGATCAACATTCTAGAAGGAAAACTTGAATCGGTTCTCAATACCGTTGAATCAGCTTTCGATAAAAAGCCTAGATGAAAAAGTCTTTATAACTCCGAGAGCATATATATTGTCGAGGTGCGTTACAGATGATAGACTCTACGTTAGAGAAAAAACTCAAAAAACTGACAGGGGGTAGTTTAGTTGTCGTCATGGATGACGGTCTTTCTTTTATTGGAACGTTAAAAGAGTTCGATAAAAATACAATGGTTTTAACCGATGTTTATCAAGGTTCTTCTTGTGAAATAAATTGGGAAGAAGTAAGCGAAGACAGCGACTCAGATGTTAAGGAAAAAGTAGAATCCAATGATGAAAAATACGGATTCGTAGATTGGACTGCGGTACATCTTGAGGAGGTCTACATAAGAGTTGACCACGTATCAAGGATATGGCCCTGGAAATTAGTCGAAAAAAAGGAACCGATGCCAAAGAAGTATAAAACCGGGCCAGTTTATAAAGGCGACCATTCAACACCTAACATATCCGCAGGTATGGACATACCTGAAGGAAGGATAAAAAAGGGTTGAACCGGTTCTTCAACTCCTGATATCCTTTATCTTTTTTTCTAACTCATCTCTAAGTTCAGTACCCTTGTTCCTATTTCCGAAGTAATCTATTCTAGCAGCTATAGCTATCTTATTGGCAAAAACTCTAGATACTTTACCTCTCAGTTCAGGATCCGTTTTATGTACATATGGATGCTGAAGTATAAGACCGTGCTTGGGAGGTTTTGTCCCTTTACTGAGGTGGCTGAACAGGGCTTTTTCTGCTCCAAGTACCTGGATCGTGCTCGAAGGCATCTTCGCCATGTTCTCTAAAGATCCAGCCTGGGCGACAAGCTCGGCACCCAGCTTAACTCCGGTTAACTCGGTTAAAGTGGGTGCACGTTCTCTCATCAACTCCTCGACATAACTCCAAAGTTCTTCTCTAAATTTTCTTTTATCTGATATGATACCTGCGAACCTACGGTACATCTCTTCTTCGGTTTTTGATATCGAACCACCTACGGATTCCTCGACCATACCGGTTTTTTCCTGTATTGTTTCCCTACTCCCATGATCCTTTATTAATTTCAAAAATTCATCGTCATCAACGGTCTCTTGAAGCTCTGGATAATATATAGAATACCAGTCCCTCAGCCTCTCCATGAGCTGATTTATAGTATCGTTCAGATCTTGAATCGTTTTCACTGCCTTTGCGAGATGTTCCCCTTGATCTACGGACTCTCTCAATTCTAAACTCCCTAATTTCGTGAGTGACTCTTGAAGGATTTCAGACGAATAAGAATAATCCTCTGGTTTTATGAAGGATACATCAGTTGAAACAATTTCACCTATCCCGGATAATCTATTTTCGGTAACTTTGATAAAACCATATTTACCCGCTAATTTCTCCTCCTCATCTAAAATATCGCCTTTATTGATTTTAAACCTCTTTTCAGCTATGATATCAGGATCTTTATCAAAAAGGATCTTGTCACAAACCTCTCCCCCTTCGATAATAAAAACTCCGAACCAAGTTGTGTAAAGTAACTTTCCATCTTTGCTTGACATACCTCTAACAAAAGAACGCTAAACTATAAAATTTACTTACTATCCCCGAAGTATATACAGGTGTCCTCTTACTTTGATAACCTCAACTTCTTTCTCATCAGTCTCGAAACCCTCTGGTTTTAGAACAGTCACGGTGTCATAACTTTCAGGATCTAAGAGTTTCATCTCATTTTCACTCTTCGAAACTACAACGGATTTTTTGATAAGTTCACTTCCCCCAAGGACTTCAGCGTTTTTTAGGTCTTTATCATCCATCCTTACTTTCTTCCCATCTATTATCCTCCTCAGGACTACTTTACCTGAACCCGCTTTAAGTTTATTTACTCTGTATATCTC
>JBMCUO010000064.1:0-9524 GCA_048622455.1 Candidatus Saliniplasma sp.
AGTATGCCCCGTGGATGCCGTGAGTATGGAGTATGACTCGGGTCAATTTTTACCTAAAATAGATAGAGATAAATGCATAGATTGTGGGCTTTGTTTGAAACTGTGTCCCGGTAAAGTACCGGAGTCAGAACGATTTAGTAAAGATTTCGAAAAGGCACTCACAGGAAAGTACATAGAAACTTATTCAGCATTCACTAAAGATTGGAACATTCTGTATGAATCTACAAGCGGAGGTACGATCACGAGATTGATCCTTCAATTGTTAGAAGATGAAAGATACGCCGGGGCATTTGTGTTAAATTTCCATAAGTTTTTTGGTGACCCGGCTAGACTCACTCTAGCCAAAAACAAAGTGGATGTTAAAGCCGCCTCTAAATCGAAGTACCTCCCAGCTTCGGTATTCAATATAATCAAAACTCTAGAAAAAGAGACTTCCCCTAACTATATTATCGTTGGGACGCCGTGCCAGATAACCGGTATAAAGAATTACATTAGAGAAAAAGATATCGATGATGATAACCTTTTATTTTTTGGACTGTTCTGTGACAAAACTTTGAATTTCAATCTTCTAAAATACTTCGAGGACAGATTCGCTAGAAAACAAGAGAACATCGTGAAATTGGATTATAGAAACAAGGAAAGGAACGGTTGGCCTGGGGATGTTAAAATTTATTTCGATTCTGGTAGAGAGTTGATCGTAGATAGAAGTGAAAGGACCAAAGTTAAAGACTACTTCCAACTGGAAAGATGTCTATACTGTTTGGACAAATTAGGTAGAGACGCAGACATATCTTTCGGTGATTGGTATATCGAGGGAAAAGATCAACCAGGTAGATCGAACATCATCATCAGGACTAAAAAAGGTGAAGAGATATGGGAAGATTACAAAGATATTTTCGAATGGGAAACAGTCAGTATGGACTCTATCCAGCGTTCTCAAAACATATCTTTGAAAAGGGAGAATCTAGAGTTTAGGAATATTTTGAAAGGGGAATCTTATTCAAAAAGCAGTAAAAAAGAACTCTCCAAGATAAGAAAACGTATAAAATTGGGAAGAGAACGTGAATTTAAAAAGATAGAACGATCAACTGAAGGCCCGAATTTTAAAACTTACAAACTTATGGCAAAATCAGCATGGATTATAGGAAAATATGTGATCAAAGATACTTTTTATAATCCCACGAAAAATTCACAAGGCAAAGAAAACGTCATCATACTCGGGGGGAATCTGTTCAATAAGGGAGCACAGGCCATGACCTTTACTGTAGTTGATCAGGTAAAAAGGAGATATCCAGATAAGAAGGTATATCTTTTCAAATCTAGGGATTTCGACAGGGATGAACTTGAGAAACAAAAATACAATTTCGGGATCATGCCTTGGGATGTTCTTACAAGGGTCAATCTACTGAGCGATGGTAAAACATTTACCAAAGGGGAATCCCCTTATCTCAGATTTTACGAAGAGACCCAAAAAATCTTTGAAAATGCATTCCTTATCGTTGATATCAGTGGGTATGCCCTATCGTCACAGATGGGGGAGTCTGACATGAGGCTTCCGATCAAAGAGTATGATTATCTGCTCAATATAATGGTCGCTAAAAATTACGGGATTCCATTTTATATATTACCTCAATCCATAGGTCCCTTCGAATACCCGTTTTCTGTAAAAATAATACTTTACCCGATGATGAAAAGATATCTAAAATATCCAAAAAAGATATTCCCAAGGGAGAAACACGGCATAGAATCGATCAGTAAGTTCACTCGATATAATGTCGAGCAGGCTAGGGATATAGTTTTGATGAACGATGACTACGAGCTTGAGAATATTTTTTTAGATGTGAAATTGGAGCATTTCGATATTCCAAAAAACTCCGTAGCTTTGGTTCCAAATTCAAAGATAATGGAGAAAGGTGAGCCTGATGAGATATATTCGCTCTACAAGATGTTGATAAAAGAACTACTTAGTTATGAGAAGAAAGTCTACATAATCAGACATTCGCCTGAAGACTTTGAGATATGCATGAAAATCAAAGACTCTTTTTCAAGTAATGATGATGTTATATGGATATCTGAAGAGTTGAACGCTGTAGAACTCGAAGAGATGATCTCTGAATTCGATTTTATTATAGGGTCTCGTTATCATTCGATCATCCACGCCTATAAGAATAAGATTCCAGCACTGGTCTTAGGTTGGGCCGTAAAATATGAAGAACTTTTAAAAGATTTTGAACAGTCCGAGTATCATATAGATACAAGAGAAGAACTCAATAAACTAAAAGTCATCAAGAAATTACGTAAACTGATTGAACAATATCCCAACGAGAAAAAGGTCATCGGAGCGATATTAAATCAACTCCGTCAAGGAGAAACCGTTTTCGATAAGATATTTGGAAAGGACACTAATAAATCGATGTGATCTCCTATTCAGACATGATATAATTGATACTTATCTCAGAGATGTCCGTTGCGTAAGAACCAGTTCTAGATATACTCTCGATGATGTATGAAAGGGGTGTTACGTATTCCTTCTGTTCCTCCTTAACAACTTTCATAAGTTCTTCATTGAGTTCATCCAGTTTTTTTCTCATGTCTATAGATTGATTGGAACCTCTGATGTCTTCCTTGAAAAAAGATTCAACCGATTTTTCCAATATCTCCACAGCCATCTCACTTTTTTCTATGATCTGTTCTTTTAAAGTTCCATCAAATCCCTTAGATAGATTCAATGTATTTTCCGCAACTCTTACAGCGTGATCTCCTATCCTTTCCATAGCCCTGGATACCAACATATAGCTTAAGCTTCGGTTCCTGGATATCTTCAAACTTTCCAGTAAACGCGGGTTACTCATAAGCATATTATAATGCTTGGTGATCATCCAGTATAACCTGTCCGCATCGGAATCTCTTTCGATCACGTCTCTAGCTAAATTCTTATTTTTGTTTCGAAATGCCTGGATGGCGTCTTCGTGCATTTTTTTAACTATAAGATACATCCTCCTCAAACCTTTCCTCTGTGAGAACTCCGATGGGTCGATCAAGTCCTTCAATATGATCCTTGTCTCTGATTCTTCGATGATCTCTGGACCTATGACCATGCGGGTAAAATTCATTATGGCATTTCTCAATTCTGGTTTGATTCCAGACTTATCTTTCAATTCAATCTTCAAAAATCCTGCCATGTATATCCCGATCAGGGAACGGATCAAGGAACTTGGTTCCTCTTCGTGGATATTCAGTTCTTTGACATTCGCTTTCTTTTCGTATTCCCTTTCAGAACTCACTACGATGGAACCATCGTCCTGAGGAGCTAATATTAGAGAATCCCCTGCTTCTATCTCCTTTTCTCTTACCCATGATTTGGGCAGAGATACTATGAAAGTCGAACCACCTGTTTTCTGTACCTTTCTAGATTCAGGCATGATTGGGAATATGGAGTAAACTATTTAGGCATTACTGAAAATATTTACATATATCTACATTAAGATATAGTTTTAGCAAATATATATAGGTTGGATTCAGCGTGTTTCTAATACGGCTACGAGTTTGTCAGCGACGTTCTCCGCATGGTCTGCTATAGAATCCATCCTGTCTAGAACTTTTAACAGATGTATAGCGGTCAGTGGTCTATCATCCATATTGAAAAGTTCTTTAGAGATCTTTTCCTCGAGCACGTCCGCTTCATACTCAAGCTGACATATCTCTTCATGCAATTTTCTGATCCTATCTTTAGATTTACCGCCGAAAGATGAATCTAACACTTCTTTGAATGTGGCCATTATCTCCTCGTATTTTTTTGCAGTATCGAATATCTTATCTGCAAATTCCCGGAAGCCCTCTTGAACCGATTCAGGTATCGGTTCTTCTCTCATGGGTAAAAGCACTCCTACATCTTCCGCATTATCTATGATCGAATCCGCTTCCTTTAAAAGTGCCATGAAATCGTCTCTTTTCACCGGCATGAATATCGAATGTGGTAGATTCTCCCAGGTCTTCATTTTAACTATGTCTGCTTCATGTTCGATTTTAGATAGTTTCTTGAACCGTTTGTGAGCCTCTTCAAAGTCACCATTCACATATAGTTTGATACCTTTCTTTAACTGATTTATCCCATGTTTCGTGATCTCAGAATGCTTACTCAACCCTCCAAAGGGTGATTTTGAGAACGTCCCTTCAAGACTCGCTCTTCTAAATTTTGCAGTCATTTTCAATACCTCATTTATATCATATGATTAATGTGATCCCTAAATAAATACCTATAGATGTTAAGGCTGCGATCGGAACGGTTATCAGCCATGATATAATTATCCTCCTGATAACAGATAAATCTATCGCTTCTACACCTCTCGCTAATCCAACACCTAAAACTGATCCAACCACGGTGTGGCTTGTAGATATCGGCAAACCCATCATGGCGGCTACAAGCATCACTGTAGCTGCTCCGAAATCGACTGAAAAACCACGCGTATTCGTTAGTGCTGTCAAATTGAATCCTACCGTTTGTATGACCTTGTAACCCCATGTGGATATACCTATAGCCAAACCGATCCCACCGAACAACAACAATACATCGTTACTCAAAAAGTATGGTAAACCAGAAGTTCCAAGGGTAGCTTGCATAACTAAAACGATTGGACCTACTGCATTCCCTACATTATTAGCTCCAAATGAGAAAGCTACGTAACAGGACGTGAGTATCTGTAACCTTCGAAAAACATCCTCAACATCAGTTATACCATCGCTACTTTCAACATCCTTTAAAACCGGATATTTACCTAAATAACCCAATATAACAGCAGGAAATATCGAATAAAAAATAGCTTCTAATATATCCAATCTCACACCGAATATCCGAAGAGAAAGTGATGTGTTGTAGAGTATTGATAAAGAAATTATAAAGATAGTCACCCCTAAAAAATAAGGGACGAACTTCTTCGCAGTTTCAAAAGGGGTCTTGGAATCGAATATTATTCTGACAATAAGTTTGAAGATTAAAAACGCCCCGATGGCTCCGAATATAGGTGACGTTACCCAACTAGCAACGATCTTACCAAGGGTATCCCATGATATGATTCCCACTCCGCCGATTATGAGTCCGAATCCAAGCATTCCTCCTACTATAGAATGGGATGTCGAGATCGGCATAGATTTCCAGGTAGCGATCGTTATCCATATCCCAGCTGCAGTTACTGCTGCTAGACCTCCGAAAGCTAAGTGATGTGGGTCCGCTACAGCCTCGGTATCAAATATACCCACCTGAACGGTACTAGTTACATGTTCACCTGCTAACATCGCACCAGCTAAAGCTATGATGGATGCTATAATCATTGCTTGTTTATGAGTTATAGCTTTAGCTCCTACCGCAGAGGACATAGAATTAGCTAAGTCGTTAGCCCCGATGTTCCAGGCCATATATAAGCCCGCTGCAAATGCGAGAAAAAGCAGCGTTAACTGAAAAGTGGAATAACCTAACATGTGAAACAATTTTAGGTAAAAAGTCTATGTATTTGAAAATAACTTATATAGATTATTTAGCCTATAAATACCTATATACGGTATATAGATTATATTTTGTTAAATGAAGGTCATATAACTCATCTCAGTCCACAACTCTTCCTTCCCTCAATATTTTCACAGCCCTTTCCGGATAACCCTTTTCAACCATTTTTTCAACTACAGCATCGATATCATAACTCATCCTTTCGAACCTGATATCGCCATCTTCAAGAACTGCGTAAGCAGCTCTATTATCACCATCTCTAGGTTGACCTAGACTACCAGGGTTTACGAATCTTTGACCATCAACCTCACGGTCCATCTGTATGTGGGTGTGACCTAGAAAAATTAGATCTTGTTCAACCTCCTCGAACACACTGAACTCTTTTTCTTCCGTGTTCGGTTTCAAATACTTGAACAGATCACCTTTGGATGCGTGTGTGATAAAGTGATCTCCATTTTCCACATCTATGGGTAGCTGTCCAAGATACTCTAGAGACTCCTTGTCAAGATCCTCGATGGTTATTCCCCTTACCTCTTGGGAGAGATCTTTCAATTCGTATCCACATCCACAATCCACTCCAAAAGCGACCGCGTTATCATGATTACCTCTTACAACTATATCAGCTTCCTTTCTTATCATATCTACACATTCCTGCGGGGAGGGGCCATAATCTACGATATCGCCCATACAGTAAATCTTTGAGCAGTCTTCCTTTTCAATAACTTTCTTTAAAGCTTCGTAGTTACCATGTATATCCGATACCAGGAGTATTTTCATATCTTTCATTTTGAGATTACCATTTTTAAGTTTCCGGTTCTATCCTCTCACCGGTTTCCATATAGACCACTCTATCAACGATATTACAGGCGTGGTCTGCGATCCTCTCCAAGTATCTTATCACCAATATATACTGGGTGCCCTGGGTAATAGTGCTCTTATCTTCCATCATGTAGGTCAGTACCTCCCTAAATATCTCGTCGTATAGTGCATCTACTTTATCCTCATAATCATATATTCTGTCTAAATACGACTCATCTTCCTCCATAAAAGAGTCAACAGCCATATCCACCATATCGATAGTGATATTGGCCATGTGAGGTATAGATACAAGTTTCTTCATATGTTTCTTACCCAGCATCCTTTTAGAAACATTGACGATGTCTTCAGAGTACCGTCCGATCCGATCAAGATCCGTTATAATCTTTAAACAAGTGCCTATCAACCTTAAGTCTTTAGCGACTGGTGCCTGTAAAGCTATGAGTTTTAACCCCTTCTTTTCGATATGCCGGTCATAGGCATATATCTTTTTATCCAGTTCTTTAACCTTTTCTATCTTATCGCTATCAAGTTCTACCAAACTATCGATTGCTAAAGATATAGCTCGTGATGATAAGTCTCCCATCTCTTCGACCATTTTTTTCAGTTCCTTGAGCTCGACATGATAAGATTTTCTTACTTCATCTGGTGTCATATTTATTCACCCAAACCTTCCTGTTATGTATCTCTCACTACTTTTTTTCTGAGGGTTCTCAAATATTTGAGTTGTTTCTCCAAATTCGATCAGCTCTCCTAAATACATGTAAGCGGTATAATCGCTGACTCTAGCTGCCTGCTGCATGTTATGTGTAACTATCACAACAGTATACTTATTTTTTAATTCATCTATAAGGTCTTCTATCTTTGCCGTGGCGATAGGGTCCAATGCAGATGCCGGTTCATCCATCAGTAACACTTCTGGTTCAGTAGCCAACGCCCTAGCAATACAGAGCCGCTGTTGCTGACCACCAGAAAGTGAAAGAGCGTTTTCATCTAACCTATCTTTAACTTCATCCCATAGTGCTGCATCTTTCAAACATCTTTTCACTGTCTTTTCTTTATCAACATCCATACTGTTAACATCACAACCATAAAAAACATTATTTTCTATAGAAAATGGGAACGGATTTGGTTTCTGGAATACCATTCCTACCTTTCTTCTGATATCAACACAATCAGTAACATCATCATAGATATTGTAACCATCCAACCAAACCTTACCGTCAGTTCTTACGGAAGGTATAGTGTCGTTCATCCTGTTCAAACTTCGTATGAGAGTAGATTTCCCGCAGCCAGATGGACCTATTATAGCAGTAACTTGATTTTCTTCCACATCCATATCTACGGATTTTAAGGCCTGGGTATCACCGTACCAAAGGTCAAAATCCTGAACTCTCATCTTTATCCTATCGGGCAAGTCAGTCCGTTCGCATGTGTCTTCTTTTTTTAGTAACTCTTGAATCTTTGCAAACATATCTAAAACCTCTGTCTATATTTTTCTCTAAAAATTATCGCGGTGAAATTTATACCGAGAACTATGACCAGTAAAAGGAGTGCAGTAGCCCATGCCTGCTGTTCCACATCCCTGTAACCAACCAGTCTGTATAAAGAAAGAAGATGGTAAGGTAACGCTTGAACAGGTTTTAACAAACCGCTGGGTGTTCCAGCTCCCGAAAAATAAACTGCAGTGAACATGATAGGAGCCGTCTCTCCGGCGGCTCTTCCAAGCCCTAACACGGTTCCTGTCAATATCCCCGGTAAAGATGGAGGAAGCACCACTTTCCTTATGGTCTGCCATTTAGTAGCACCTAATGCAAGACTCGCGTCCCTGAGTTCTTCAGGTACCGCATTTAAAGCTTCCTCTGCTGAACGTGTGACTATCGGTAAAGTCAGTATGGCTAAGGTCAGCGCACCTGCTAACAAACATTTTTTCCCATCGAATAAGATCAGAACGAAAAAGGCGTAACCGAACAGTCCATGAACTATCGATGGTGTACCCTGTAATATATTGAGGGCAGTACGTATAACCCTAACAGCTAATCCCTTCTTTGCATATTCTGCCAGATATATGGCAGTTCCAACACCTAAAGGCAGTACGATTATAGCCGTTAGAGATATCATTGCAAGGGTACCTAAAATCGCCGGAAATACCCCACCTTCCTCACCCATGCTGACGATATCCTGTGTGAGGAATTCCCAAGTGATACCTCCTATTCCTCTAGTTATGATGTTGAAGATTATCAAAAAAAGAGGGAGAAGGGTAAACAATAAAGTAAGGTAAAATACGTAATATGCGCCTACCTGAGCTCCTTCTTTTTTATAATCATAAAAAGGTCTGAAACTTAAGTATCCTCCGAAAAGACCTGATATCAACATGAAAAGGGAAAAGAAGAAGCTGTTAGGGATCCTAACGTATATATCCCAAGGTCTTAGATCTAATGGATTCGGGATATAGATTGAAAAGGCAGCAATTGATAATATGACCGTTCCATAAACCAGCATGGGTAAACCTTTCTGTCTTTTAGAGATCAGATAATGGTGTACTCCTGATGCATAACATACGATGGATATCAAAAGCAGACTGCCTGCCATAGTCCAGTATCCGACTTCAGATTGGTTGTAAAGGCTCAAAAATCCATATATGGCTACTCCGGCTGAAACTATGAATATCCAAAGTGCTATGATCTTTCGCAGACTCATCTTTTCCCCTCGAATTTTTCTTTTGTTCTAGTTTGAAGTATGTCTGAGATTATACTCATGATGGCAACGATAGTGAATAGCATGATACCGGCTGTGAACAAGACGCTTATGATAATACCATGAGATTCTCCCATATGTACGGCTATAAGAGCGGTTAACGTGTTACCGCTATCGAAGATATTGAAGAACGGTACCGGCATCTTCATGACCGATCCTATGATCAGCATAACGGCCATCGTTTCACCTATAGCCCGACCCATACCCATGATCACTGCACTAGATATACCAGATATAGCTCCGGGTATCGTGACCTTACGGATGGTCTGCCACTTTGTAGCACCTAAAGCCAGACTAGCATCTTTCATATCCTTTGGTACAGATTTCATAGCATCATCTGACAAGCTTATTATGATCGGGAGAGCCATTATACCCAAAATCAACATGGCTGCAAAGAACGATTTAACGCCCCTCATACCAAAAGTATCGTAGAGGAAACGACCTAAAAGGA
>JBMCUO010000065.1:0-9284 GCA_048622455.1 Candidatus Saliniplasma sp.
TGATTATCAAAATCACTACTTAAACTTTGACGAAATTTTTGGAGAATAACATAGATTGTGGTCTTCGATGGAAAGTAAAGGTTTGGTATTCGGACTTGCGGTATGGTTGGTATTTTATATCATAGCGCTTGGTTTGAACCAGATACTCGGATACCTCCGCAGATGGGGTGCAGACGGAAGTGCGACTTATCTGGTTTACATTGTAATTTTACTTTTGACTTTATTCATCTTGACTTACCTACTGATAAAAAAATCCGGTATCTCATTTTTAAAGGAAGAGCTTATCGCCATCGGCGCCATGTGGGTCATCCTGACATTGATCGTAAGTTTTCTATTCGGAGTGCCATGGGGTGGGAGATACTGGCACAGGTTAGTTTCTCTGCCGCAGATTTCTATAGGTGATGGTGGATTGATCCTTTTGGTGTCTCAGCTGTTAGCACCTATAACCACTAAACTGGTAGTTGATATGTAGAACTTTATGATTCACGTGATAGATAAGCCTCATACGTATTCTCCAAAAGAGATAGAACAGTGGTAGGTCCGACCCCGCCAGGTACTGGAGTTATCTTTGATGCTTTATCTTTCACCTTATCAAACTCCACGTCCCCGACTAAACTACCGTCCTCCATCCTGTTCATACCCACGTCGATGACAACGGCACCTTCTTTGACCATTTCTTCGTTTATAAGATGAGGGACTCCAGCAGCAGCTACTATAATATCAGCTTTTTTAGTATGTTCTGATAATTCTTCAGTATATTCGTGAACTACGTTTACCGTGGCGTTCCTGTTGAGAAGTGTTACAGCCATGGGCTTGCCGACGATAGTACTGTGGCTTACTACGCAGACCTCTTTACCCTTAAGTTCAATACCCTCGTATTCGAACATGGTCAAGATCCCTTTAACGGTACAGGGGATAGTTCTCTCATCACCTATCATCAAAGAACCGAGATTGATAGGGTGTAATCCTTCGACGTCCTTGACAGGCAAGATCTTTTTGATCAGATTCTTAGCTTCGAGTTTACCTGGAAGAGGCATCTGTATCAGAAAACCGTCGACAGAAGCATCTTCGTTGAGTTCTTGGACCTTCTGTAACAATTCTTCTTTTGTAACGTCCTTGTTGAATCTATGAGTATTAGTATCGATACCCACACGTTCACAACCTTGATTCTTAACACCCAAGTAGACTTTTGAACCTTCATCATCTCCTGCGAAGATCGTATCGAGTCTAGGTGGACGGTCTAATCTTTTGATTTTGTTTTTTAACTTCTCTTCACCTTTGTCAGCTATCTCTCTTCCATTTATGATCTTATTCACTTCGATCACGCTCCGGTGCCCAATCTGGAAAACGAGGTGATTCGATATCGTACTTAATTGTATACGATTTGATATCGATGACGGGAGTTCCATCGAGCATATCCAGTCCTTTAACTTGTAAAACGTTCTCATCCCGTTCAAGCAGTTCACAAACAGTGTAGGAGATCGGGTTAGGTCGAACGGGAGAGCGAGTTGAAAATACTCCCGTCAATGGATTGCTCTTATCGGCCATTGGATGAACCTTTTGGATCGACCTATCACTCTTATCCAGCCAGCATAGTACTGATATGTGAGAATTCTCCTCGATACCCAATAAGGAGTCGGTAAAATCTTTCCGTACGATTATCTTAGATATCCGATCGTGATAATCATCTGGTACTTCTTCCAAAAAATCGTTCTCGACCTTCCCGACCTCAACGACTTCGAACTTCCTTTTTGAAAACTCATTCATGGTTCTGAAAACAGTTCTCTATGTTAAAACCGTTACGGAGAAAAGATAAACTATTTTAGTTTGAAGTTTATTCAACTATCAGAGATAACCATGGTAAAAAAATATCCGTTGGAAAAGTTAGCTAGTTTACCCGAATTTTATCATCCCACCGTATCACCAGATGGGGAAAAAGTGGCATTCTACTTGGATAGATCAGGTAGGAACGAATTATATATCTTATACAGGAAAAATGGTGATATCGAGCAGTTGAGTGATGGGGAAGTTCCGAAGAACGCTAGATGGTTCATAATGTGGGATAGTAAAGGTGAGAAAGTATTGTACCATAAAGACGAAGGGGGTAATGAACAGAACGATATCTACTCCATAGATTTGGAAGGAAAAGTTAAAAAGGAGGTCGAACTCGATGGCCAGTGTATCTTACAGGACGTTAGTCCTGATCGCGAATATATTCTTTTCACCAGCGATAGAGACGAACAGATGAATCTATTCCGATACTCTTTTATAAACGGTAAAATCGATAAGTTGACGGATTATAAACTGCCTGTATGGAGTGCGGTGTACAGCCCAGATGGGAAATGGATCGCATACCAGGCCAACGAATCAGACGACCTCCGGAATAAAGACATTTATCTGTGTGAACCCAACGGAACTGATAAACGAAAACTGGATATCGGTGAAGAGGGTGCGGAGAACGGTCCGGTCCGATGGTCATCCGACGGTAAGAAACTGCTGGTCACTGACAATTCCAAGGATATGGATCGACCTGGGATATATCATGTTGAAAAGCAAAAGCTTGAATGGTTCGGAGATGAAAACTACGAAGACCGACCGGTTGCGTTCAAACCCGACGGTGACGGTTTCCTAGGTTTTAGGATCAAGGAGGGTTCATGGATACCGGTCTATTTCGAACCCGATGGTGATATCAGAGAATTGGAATTGAAAGAAGGCGCCTCTGGATTTCCCAATGCAGGTGAAGTCTTCGTTTCCGATGATTCGTTCATATTATTTCACACGAAGGGGGATAAAAGGAAAGAGCTGTTGGAATACGATCTGACTACTGACGATCATGAAGTACTTTTGGAAGCTGAATACGGAGACCTAGACCCTGACTCTTTCGTACCTGCAGAGTACGTCACATACAGATCTCATGATGGAGTCGAAATAGGTGCACTGCTTTACGATCCAGGCACAAGACCGTCTCCAGCAGTCGTCATGGTACACGGCGGACCCCACGGTCAATCCATAAATGCGTTCAACATCTACGCTCAGTTCTTGGCCAGCAGAGGTTATGCAGTACTGCAGCCCAATTACAGAGGTTCCATAGGAAAAGGTAGAGAGTTCAAGCGGATGATACATATGGACTGGGGCGGAAAGGAGCAGGACGATGTAGCGGCTGGTGCAGAATGGCTGAAAGAACAGGATTGGATCGATGAAGATCGTATAGCCGTTTTCGGAGGTTCCTACGGCGGCTATTCAGTTTATATGCAGATGGTCAGGTACCCAGAACTATGGACTACGGGTGTGGCATGGATAGGTATCAGTGATCTACACAAACTCTACGAAGAAGATATGCCGCATTTCCAGGCCATGCTCAGGGAACAGATGGGTGACCCGGAAGAGAACTATGAGTTATGGAGAGATAGAAGTCCCATCGAACATATCGAGAACATGAAAAATCCCATACTGATGATACACGGTGTGAACGACCCTAGATGTCCCATCGAACAGGCCCGGATCTTCAAAGATGGATTAGAAGAGATGGGATGGGAAAAAGGTGAAGATTTCGAGTATGAAGAACTTTCCGAAGAGGGGCATGGAAGTACCGATATAAATCAGAAGATAAGGGCTTTCGAGATGCTCGAAGACTACTTAGAAAGGAGATTATAACATGCCCGGTCTATTCACACCCCTTAAAATAGGTTCTGTTGAACTGCGTAATAGAGTGGTTTTACCTCCAATGGCCACCGAAAAATCCACCAAAGATGGATTCCCGACGGAAGAACTCTACGAACATTATGAGAACCAATCTAAAGGTCCGGGTCTTGTCATCGTAGAGCATTCCTACGTGAGTAGGAAAGGTAAGTTGAGTTCAAATCAACTGGGTATTTACTCCGATGAGCATGTTAAAAAGCTGAGTAAATTATCCGATGTTATAAAATCTAAAGGTGCTGTCTCTGCTATACAGATAAACCATGCAGGAGGAGCGTGTAAACGAAAGGTGACCGGTAAAAAGGTAGTAGCGCCTTCCGATGCGTACTTCGAAGATGTAGAACCTCTAACTGTGAGGGAGATGGAATCTATCAAAGATGACTTTGTCCAGGCTGCGAAAAGGGCTGTAGAAGCCGGCTTCGATGCAGTGGAGGTTCACGGTGCCCACGGTTTCCTTTTAGGTCAGTTTCTTTCTCCATTGACAAATCAGAGAGACGATGAATACGGTGGAGAGAAGTTAGATGATAGGATGAGATTCCCCCTGGAAGTCGTGGAACGTGTAAAAGAAGTGGTTGGTGATGCTTTGCTGCTCTATCGACTCGGTGCTACCGATATGGACGAAAACGGATTGACCGTCGAGGGATCTAAGATATTTGCAGAGGAATTGGAAAAAAGTGGTGTAGACATCATCGATGTCTCAGGTAATCTATCCGGTTCTAGACTGGATAAGGACGAACAGGGGTATTTTGTACCTATAGCTGAAGAGATAAAGAGTGTAGTCGGTGTTCCTGTGATTGGAGTCGGTGGTATTACAGAACCATCTTATGCCGACGAGATCGTACGTGATAAAAAAGTGGACCTGGTAGCGGTTGGCAGACAACAGTGGAAAAATCCGGATTGGGTGGATGATGCCAAAAAAGAATTGACTTGATCACTGAGTACGGATCTCTTCGATGACCACTTTTCCTTTATCTTCATCGATAACCATATCGATACTTCCTAGACTCTTGTCTTCGACACAGTAAGCTTTTCGGAATTCATCAAGTGTGACCCTTTGAGATGAATATGGTGGAAATAGTGAAGATTCCAAAGCTGCTTTCACTCCGTGAGGCATACCGTCAGAACCGAATATCAGATCTTTACCGGGAACGAAACCCACATCGTCAATCAACATCCTGAATGGGTTATTCATTTTAAGATACTTTTCAGATAACCTATCGCTGTAATGCTCCGAATCTAAACTGAAATTAGGCTGCATGCTCAGAGTTATCCCCAGGGATCTAGCCGTCTTTGCTGTTTCTTTATCGATAAACTGGGCATGTTCCATGCGAATTTTAGGTGATTTGATACCGCTCCTATCGATATTTTCTAAAGCGTTAATTACCATCTTGATAGCTCTGTTTCCGATTGCGTGGATAGCTGCGTGATCTGTTTCAACTTCTTCAATGAGTTCTTTTAAAGTCCGTTCTTCATGTAAAAGGACCCCATGACCTCCACTAGGATAAGGTTCTTCGATGGCTGCGGTCTTCGGTCCTAATGCACCATCCGTGAATATCTTGATGCCTTTGATCTCTTTTTGACTCTGAGGACTTATCTTTTGATAAGTTGAAAGGTCGGTCCAGAACTCGGTTCTCTTGTTCAATTCTGAGCTCTTAAAATTTTCCAAGGTGCTTTCCGATGGGATCAGCATGTCTTCAGTTCTCCAGATCCCTCTTTCCAATAAGTGATCGTAAAAGGATCTCAGTTTTTCTTCGTTCAAACCTTCGACTTCTATCAAGAACTTCATGATGTTCGGTAGGTTCGATTCCATCCAATCGAGATCCTTCAATTTCGTTAATATATATGAACCACCGAACCGCTTTTCGATAAGCTCTTGAGCTTTGTTATTAGAAACGTATCCGTGGAATGACAGATTACAGATTATCACAGGTGGAAGTCTATCTAGGTCACCTCTAGAAAATAAGAAGTAAGAATTGTTCCAACCCAAAACCACGTTGACCCGGTCTTTATGAGTGTTCTGTTCTATTATAGATAAGGCTTCCTCTTTGCTTTTAACACCTGAAATATTAGCAGATTCAAAGAATGCAGCGTATTGGCTGGGGTGGTTGTGGTGATCGTATAGAAGCGGTATAGTTTCTTTTTTAACCATGAGCTATTTTGTTATTCCCTTATCTCGACAGCCTTTTCAGCACCTTCTTCCATACCATCGACTACGTTGTAACCGGCTTCCTTTAACAACCTCTTTCCCTCTTCTTCGCTGGTTCCCAGCATACGTATCACCGTAGGTCTCTTTGGATCGTATTCGATGATTCCTTTAGCGATCTCGTCGCATTGGGTGATCCCTCCGAAGATGTTGAGGTATATGGAGCGGATCCCATCTTTCATATCGATTATCTCTAAGGCATGCTTAGTATCTTCTGCGGTAGCACCGCCACCTAAGTCAAGGAAACAGGCAGGTTCACCGCCGTACTCGGCTACGGAATCTAAAGTAGCCATGACGAGACCTGCACCGCATCCAACTATGGCAACGTCACCGTCTAGATCAACGTAAGCTAGATCGTACTTTTCTGCCGTCTTCTCGGTTTCCGGTATACGCTGACTTTCGGTCTTCTCGAACTTCTGCCTGTAGAGTGCGTTGTTATCTATGTTGAAAACTGCATCGATAGCTAACAATCCGTCTGGTGTCGAAACCAATGGGTTGATCTCAGCCAACTCTCCATCGTAATCCATGAAGGCCTGGTAAACTTTCATTGCTATCTTGACCATCTCGAAGAGTTCTTTCCCTTCCATACCGATGGAGTCAGCCATGTGCATGGCTTCGTAGGATTTCAAACCGATGAGTGGGTCGATAGGGCGCTTTACGATCTTATCTGGATGCTCCTCTGCTACTTCCTCGATATTCATCCCGCCCTCGCTTGTCATTATCAAGGTAGGTCTCTTTTTCTCACGGTCCATGACCATGCCTACATAGTACTCGTTCTGTATGTTAGCTTTCTCGGCCACCATTATCTTGTTGACTTCTAAACCTCTGATCTTTTTACCGAACAGTTCTTTCGTCTTTTCAACTGCTTCTTCCCGGTTATCTGCGAAAAGGATCCCACCGGCCTTACCTCTTTTTCCGACAGTGACCTGAGACTTCAGAACAACAGGTTCATCCACTTCTTTTATCTCATCCGGACTTTCGATAATATACCTTTCAGCTACAGGTATGCCATAGTCTTCAAATATATCCGCAGCTTGATATTCTTGTAATTTCATATTTTACCAATCTCCGATGTGTTTAAGATGGTAATGGTATTGGTTATAAAATAGTTACGTATTTTCAGCGCACACAAATTTTTTATGCAAGTTCTGATTTCGTAGGTATCGTAAACAAAGTCCATTCAAGGTTCAGTGGATATGTAGGGATTCGTATATGAATCGCCTTCTATCGACATGACCCAAGACACAAATGGGCCAGTAGATCAGTTGGAAGATCGCTACCTTGGCATGGTAGAGGCCCGGGGTTCAAATCCCCGCTGGTCCATTTTTAATATTTTAAATGGTCTGCGAGAATGCGGTAGCATTCTTGCTGGTCCACTACATAACTTTTCTCGGGATTCACGAACTAAACTTGTTTAGTGAGCGTTTAGAATCATGAGCGTAGTGAGTGGTTGTGACTAAAATCCCATTTTAATATCCTATTCCTCATCTATAATAGTTACGAATTGATTATCTCTCTTGCTTTTTTATACAAAAGGTAATCTTTATGTAAAGTTAAACAATAAATTTGTCGGATGGAAAAGAAAGTTGCAGAGGAAAAAATGAAGTATTACAATTCTTCATTTAGAACATTCGAAGCTACTTATTTGACTTTTATAATAACGAAAATACTCGTTTTTGTTTTAGTGATGAACCCTCCAAAGATAGGAAGTTTGCCATTGATATGGTATTTCGCATATATCTCACTTCAAGCACCGATATTTTTTCTGAATGCTCTATCGATAAAGAATCTTCACAAAACTGGACTTCCACTAGAAGAATCAAAGATACTACGATATCTTATTTTGATAGCTTTTATAACCTCGTGGGTAATCATCCTAAAGGTAGACCCAACACTACCTCTCAATGTGTTGATATTATCTTACATTATCTGGATCTCCTTTATCGTTCCATCAATACTTACTCGTTTGGACAGAAAATATACAAGGATATTCTTATTAAATGAAAAATTAAAATCTTCAGTTGCAGTATCCTTAATGATCTTGTATGGAATATTTACCATAATATTTATTTTTGAATTGGGGTTATTGTAAATATATCGTTTGACTTTAAAATCTATAGTTAAACGAATCCAACTCTTCTCTGACCTGTTTGAGTGTGCGGCCTTCGTCGTTCTCCACTTGTTCCTGCCCATCCTCGATCGTTTGTAGGGTCTTTTTGGATAACTTTTTCATCGTGATAAAATACATAGGTAGGCAAATATATTATTTTTGTTCTATAGATGACAGCATGTTGACAGCATACAAATAGTATGATACTTATGTATAGGTATGGAAGAAAAGAAGCTCTCTGAAGAAGTGAAAGAAGAGATCCGAATTGCTAGGGAGCAGGAAGGAACGCCTTTGGATGAATTTATAGAGATGCTTGAGAAGAGAAGGAAAGAGGGGGATTTTGTAGAGTTTGATTCAATCTGAACACTTCTTTTTAGCTAGTTTATCGGCCTCTTCTTCGACTTCTAAGTGTAGTTTATCGATATCTTTGTCTTCGATCTCTTCCTTGATCGATTCGACGAGTTCTTTCAAGTCAACCTTTTCTTTTTCATCCATCTTACCTATTTATGAATTAAAACGTTTTATAATTTATTGACCCACAATCTATTTATGTTGAATTTTTGATATACATCCATGTCTAAGATGGTTCCTGTTGAGATCCAATTCACTCAAGAAGAATTAGAACGTATCGATAGATCTGTAGAGAAAAGAGGATATGGATCTAGAGCCGAGTATATCAGGGATGTTGTTAGCAAACGTTTATCGGTCGCCTCATTAGAGGAAATCAGTAATACCTTTAGTGAAGCTGATGAGACTGAATAAGAATTAGAATAATGTATTAATGTTCGCGGAGAGTCGTGGGAAGAGGAGTGTTTAGTCTTCTCCCTGAAGACCCCATTCGATATCTTTCTCTAGGTTTTTTTCGATCTTCTTTTTTCCCTCTTCTAGATGTTTTACGATGAATTTGACATCTTCAGATTCTGAGCCAAGAAGTTCAGTAAGTTCTTCTTCAGATATATGTCCTTTAGCATATTCTAAAGCTATGGCTTCCCTCAAATTAAGAGTTTCTTCCTTCACGGCGTGAGCTATGATATTTCTAAGCCACTCACTTCTTGAAACATGAAGCACCTTAGTGATCGCATCGATTTCTTGTAATAAGTGCTCATTTAATCTAATATTAACTTGAGTTGACATACTAATTGTTATACATTAGGTATTAAATGTTATAAATGTCTTTTTGTTAGAAGCAAAACTGTAACGAGAATGCCAAAGTGTTCTTTCAATTTCGGGATAACGGACTGGGGCATGATGTGAAGTCGTGAGCGTAGCGAGCGA